>NZ_BAAATR010000030.1:0-102796 GCF_039533515.1 Kitasatospora cystarginea
TCGTGCTCGGCATCATCGGCGCCGTCGCCAAGGGCCTGCTCTACCTGCTGTTCATCGGCGTCGCCGTGCTGATCCTCGCGCTGGCCGTCTCCGCAGTCCGGTTCCGGCGCGGAGGCCGACGCCCCACCCGCTGACGCATCCGACGCACCCGCCATACGGCGCGGCGGGTGCACCGGTGCGGCCTGCGGATCAGTACTCGGAACCGCTTCGCCGGTAGGTGCCCACGACCTGGAGCCACGCGGTGGGGCCGAAGTACGCCTCGACCACGTGCGGAGTGTCCTGGAAGACGCGCACGATCCGCAGCGCTCCGCTCGGGTGCAGGTCGTACTCGTACGTGGTGCCGCCGGGTTTGTCCTGGTACTGCATGTCCAGCGGCCCCGTGGACGGCTCCGCCGGTGACCGGGCCTCGGTCGAGAGTTTCACGTAGACGGACATGTCGTTACCGCCCTTCCCGGTGGCGTGCAGCTCGTGGGGCCCACTGGTCAGGACGGTTCGCCGGGAGGCTCGGAGCTGATGCCGGTGGCGATGAGGATCTGCCGTGCCGAGTCGGTGCCACCGGCTTGAACCGCCTGCGCCATCGCCGCATGTGCCGCCTCCAGGCTCGCCTGCGGAGGGATGACGAGCAGGCTGAAATGATCGCGATCACCTCGCGTGATGATCACTGTGTCATCACCGACCGGGTACCGGTCGATGTGGACGGACCGGCCGTCGATGACCAGCCGGGCCGGGACGTCGTCCCACGCGTCCGCGTCCAGACCGACGCTCGCGATGGGCCCCAGGTGCTCGGTCAGCGCGGTGACCAGGCCGGGCAGCTCGGCGCCGATGTCACGGGAGCGCGGCCACCACGCGCCGTCGAGCGCTCCCTCGCGCGAGCGCGTCGTCTCCAGCCGCAGCAATACCGAACCCGGCTTCGCCGACTGACGGAACCTGTCCGGCAGGAACCCCGGGAACGAGGTGTCGGAGTCAACCGCCATGGCCCGCCGCCCATCCACAGGTCCCGAAGGAGCCCGCTGATCGCCGAGGGGGACGCGCCGGTCGCGGACATCCAGACCACCCCCGGTATCCCCACCGTACTCCGCTCAGTGGTCTCGGCCTGCCTACGGTCCGCGACGCACCTGGCAGCGGTCGTAGAACCGGTCCGGAAGGAGTACGGCATCCGCGATGATCATCGCCGGAGAAGAGCGGGAGTCCCACGCCTGGCTGCGGTGTCGCTGATGCCTGGCCGGAAAGCCGCATCTTGATCGCTATATTGAATTTGGGGGGTTGCGCTGCAGTAGAGGGCAGGAACACCGGATGGGCGCGTCTGATGACACGGACCAGAACCCGATCGGAGCCATCGGACGAGTGACCGTTTCCATCCCTCTCGGTGGTCCGGGTGAGGTCCTGCTGCCGGTACGCGGCGGAAGCGAGGCGTACGCGGCCTGGGCCGACGAACCGATCGCCCGGCACACGCGCGTCATCGTCGTGGAGTGGACGTCCGCGCGTTCCGTTGTCGTCGTCCCTTTCGCATCCCCGTAATCCGACATGGCAGGAGTCCGCACATGTTGTTCTGGCATGTTCCCGCACCGAACGAGGCACTGCTGATCTCCGGCTCCAAACGGCAGGCACAGGACACCCAGTTCCGGATCGTCACCGGGCACGGCAGCTTCGTCCTGCCGGTCAAGCAGAAGGCTCGCATCCTCTCCCTGGCGCTCCGGGAGGCCGAGATCACGGAGGACTGCGTAACCCAGCAGGGCATCCGACTCAACGTCCGGGCCGTCGCCGTGTTCAAGGTCGGCGACGACTTCGCGTCGATCGCCAATGCGGCCCGCCGGTTCCTGTCCGAGCAGAATCGGATGGAGGAACTCGTCGGCCGGATCTTCGCGGGCCACCTGCGGTCCATCATCGGCGGGCTGACGGTGGAGCAGATCATCCGCGAGAGGGACCGGGTGGCCCAGGAGGTCAAGGAAGGCAGCCACAGCGAGATGGAGAAGCTGGGTATCGTCGTGGACGCGCTGCAGATCCAGGAGATCGAGGACGCCTCCGGCTACATCACCAATCTCGCCGCCCCACACGCCGCCGTCGTCGCCAGCCTGGCCCGCATCGCCCAAGCCAAGGCCGATCAGGAGGCCACCGAGCGCGAGCAGCAGGCAGCCGCTCTGCGGGCTGAGTACGAGCGGGACACAGCGATCAAGCGCGCCGGTTTCCAGGCCGAGATCGAACAGGCCAACGCTCGGGCGGCCCAGGCCGGACCGCTGGCCGAGGCCCGGGCCTCGCAGGAGGTCATCGAGGAGCAGACCGCACTGGCCCAGCGGCAGGCCGACCTGGCTGCCCAACGACTGGAGGCCGAGGTGCGGCGCCCGGCCGACGCGGAGGCGTACCGGCAGCGCACCCTCGCCGAAGCCCAGCGCGACCAGGCCAAGTTCCAGGCGGAGGGCGAGGCCTACCGGCGGACCACCCTCGCCACCGCGGAGGGGGAGGCGGTCAAGGTCCAGGCCGACGCGAGCGCCTATGCCGAACGGACCACGGCACAGGCACAGGCCGATGCCAACAACGCGCGCGCCGCCTCACTCAAGGGCGGTAACCAGGAGCTCATCGCCGCCAACCGGGTCATCGAATCCCTGCCCGCACTGGCCGACTCGGCCGCCCGCGGCCTCGCCGGAGCGAACCTGACCGTCGTCAACGGAACCGAGGGGGTCAGCCAGATCGTGGCAGGAATCGTCGGACAGGGCCTGGCGATTCTCGACACGCTGAAGCCGTCGCCCAACACCCCGGGTCGAGGGCAGCAGAGGCCCGCGAGGGCAACCGTCGACACGGCCTCCGAAGACAGCTGACCGCCGTGATCGACTCCATTGAGGAACTGCAACAGCAGCTCGGTGCCCCGTGGAGGTGGAGATCGCATGCAGAACGGGGACGTCCGGCGCGGGTCCTCCGCGTGGCGATCGGGATCGGACAGCAGCGGCGGTGGTCGGGGGCGGTCGCCTGCCACTGGACGAGCGGCGCTCAGGCCACCAGGTCCCGGGCCCGGTCGGGCTCAGGCGAGGATCAGTTGCCACTGCTGGTTGGCGGCACCGGTGCTGGTTTCCTGCTCAAGGCCGGCGAGGTCGGCCGTCGAGGAACCGACGACGCCGACCGGTTTCTGGCTTCGGGCGCTCACCAGGTTGACGTATCCGTCGCCGACGTCCTTCAGCGTCCACTGCTGGTTGGTCGCCCCGGTCGGGGTCCACTGGATGATCGCGGCGCCGTCCGACGTCGAGCCGCCGAACACGTCCATCGCCAGGCCGGAGGCTCCGTTGACGAGGGTGAAGACACCCGGCCCGGCGGGTTGCAGCGTCCACGACTGGTTGGACCCGCCATCGGGCGAGTACTGGATCAGCCCTGTCCCGGCGGCGCCCGAGGCCGCGGGGTCGTCGATGGCCTTGCCGCTGCCGCGGTTGACCAGTACGAACCTGTCGAACGTCGCCGACTGTCCGGGCGGGAGGGTCACCTGCCTGCTCCACGCGCCCGATGCCACCGTGGTGGTGGCACTGGCCGGGCCGATGTTGTGCAGGGTGAACGAGGTCACCTGCCCCGCACTCCAGGCGAGGTCGACGGTGAATCCGCCGCGGACGCCGACTCCGCTGACACCGCCGGAAGCCGACCAGGCCGACGGCAGCGCCGGGAGCAACTGAAGCAGGCCGGGCCGACAGTAGACCAGCATCTCGATCACGGCGGCGGGCAGGCCCATGTTTGCGTCGATCTGGAAGACCTGCCCGCCGTAGATGTCGAAGAAGTTCCCTGCGGTCCCGGTCGAGCCGTTCACCGAGGGAGTGAGGCCGTTGACGAAGCACTGGTAGGCGTTCGCCGGGTTCTTCAGCCGTGACCAGCAGATCGAGCGCCAGGCAACACCCCAGCCGTAGCTGGTCATGCCGCGCGCGGTCAGGAGGTCCGTGACACCGGTGAGCAGCTCCGCCGGGCTCTGGTCGGCGGTGATCCGATCCCCCGGGAACAGCCCGGCCAGCGGCGACAGGTGGCGGTGGGTGATGTCGGAGGTGTCCAGGTCCTGCGGTGTCATCCACTCCTCCAGCCACCCGGTCAGGTTGCTGACCTGCGGCAGGTAGAGCCGACTCCGCAGCCCGCCGATGGTCGCGGCATAGGCCGCGTCCTGGCCGAGGGTGGCGGCCGCGGCCTGGTAGTTCCGGAACAGCTGCCAGACCAGCTCCTGCGCATAGGTGATGCCGATCGCGTTCGTCGGGCCGTGCTCGGGTGACCAGTCCGCGTCGTCGACCAGCACGGTGTGGCTCACTCCGGCCGCATCCGTGTAGCTGGTGGTGGTCAGCCGCGCCTCCCAGAACTGGCACGCACCCTTGAGCAACGGGTAGATCTTCGCGAGGTACGCGGAGTCCTGCGAGTACTCGTAGTGGGCGTACAGCTCGTTGCACAGCCAGGCGTTGCCCGCCGGGTGCCACCACCAGCCGAGGCCGCCGTAGATGTTGGCGGAGATCGCGACGGTCCAACCCTCGGTCAGGCCCGAGGAGTTGCGGAACCCGTTGGCGGAGGAGTTGAACAGTGCCCGAGTGTGCTCCTCCCACTGCGGTAGCTGGTTGACGCAGTAGTCGGCGAAGGCCTGGTAGCAGGACGGCAGACCGGCCCGGTCCGGGAGCCAGTAGACCATCTGGACGTTGATGTCGGTGTGGTAGTCGCTCATCCAGTCGGGCGAGTTGTCCAGCTGCCACGGTCCCTGGAGGTTGATCGGCAGGCTGGTGCGGGAGCCGCTGATCATCAGGTACCGGCCGAACTGCACGTAGGCGGCGTGCAGTTCCGGGTCCGGTGCCGCGCCGGAGGCGTACGCTGCGGTCAGCCGCTGGTCGGTCGGCAGAGCTCGCTGCGCGGCGGTCGAGCGGCCGAGGTCGAGCGTCATCGCCTGCTGCAGCCGCTGGTAGTCGGCCAGGTGGTTTCCGAGCAGTGCGGACGCGCCGAGGCCGACGGCTCGGGATGCCTGGTTCGCTGCCACCTTCGCCGGCGCGATGGTCGGGTCCATGAACCCCGCTGCTGTCGGGGAGTAGTCCGTGCCGCCGCTGATGACGAGCAGGACGTCGGTGCAGTTGGTGAAGGTCACCGCCGTCCCCGAGGCGCTGGTCGCGCCGGCGGTGCCGGTCGCCTGGACCAGTGCCGCGTAGGCCAGGCCGTTGGCGAGCGTGCCGGTGAACGACGCCCTGGCCGATCCGGGGTTCACGGTGGTGCGTTCGGCGTGGGTTCCGTTCAGGCTGAGGGTACCGGTGTAGCTGCCGCCGCCACTCTGGCTCAGGTGGATGACGATCACGTCGTCCGGATGGCTCGCCCAGACGTCACGGCGGTAGCTGACACCGCCGGCCTGGTAGGACACCGATGCAAGGCCGTTGCTCAGGTCCAGCTGCCGCCGGTAGCCGCTGACTGCGGAGCCCGAGTGGGCGGGAATGCTCAAGTACGCCTTGGCGAGCAGCTGCTGCGTGCCGAAGTCGGCGGCGGTGTAGGGGAACTGCCCGCCGGAGTCGAGGGATGCGTTGGCCGTGCCCTCCCAGAAGGTCACGTCGGTCACGTGGTAGGCCTCGTACCCGGGATCGCCGGTGAGGAGGGCGCCGATCCGACCGTTGCCGACCGGCAGGCCCGTCGCCGTCAGAGCGGACTCGGTGCCCGGCGAGGCGTACCAGAGCGCTGTCGCCTGGTCGGCCGGCACCAGACCCGCCGCCCTCGCGGTGGACGGGGTTGCCGCTGCGGCACGTGGAGTGAACGTCGGCAGTGCCGGCACCGCCAGCAGTGCCCCGAGGGCGGCTGCGCCGCGCAGCAGTGATCTGCGCGAGGAATGGGCTTCCGACACCAGAGCCTCCAACAAGAGATCGAGCAGGCGCTCACGACCCACGGCTGTGCGTCCAGTACGAGTTGACGGGGAGACATGTTCGGACATGTCAAACATGGAGCCAGAATGAGCAACAGTCAACAACTCTGAACAGAATCGCGCGCATTGCTGCCCGGGGCCCGGAACCGGCTGCATGGCCGTGGCGTCGGACTCCCATGGCCACCATCACGATCAGTACGAGCAGCAGGAGCACGACGTAGGCGGCGGAATGAACGCGGTCACGGACACGGCCGGGGGCCGGATTCGAACCTGCGATCCCTTGACCCCAGGCCCGCATGACGCCTGATGCCACCTCATGATGCCCAATCCGTGAGAGGCAGAACGGCGCCGCCTGCTGCCCGCCGAGCACCTGGTAGACGGCGGCTACGACTTCCATCGTCCTGCTCGGGCCGCACCTCAGGTTTGCCCGACCGCCTGGTTCAGTGGCACAGGGCGTTGTCCACGACACTCTCCACGCGCATCGAGGCCGCCCGGTCGGGCGACATGCTGGTCACCGCGACGCTGGCGGTGCGACCGTCGTCGGTGGCTCCGACCCGGGTCTCGTATCCCGGGATGTCACCTCCGTGACCCCAGTAGACCCCGCCGCACGACAGTGGCCTGCTCACAATGCCCAGTCCGTAGCGGGCGCCGGGGCCCAGGGATTCAGCGGGGAGGGTGGTGCGCATCTCGGCGAGCTGGGCCGCCGGGAGGAGGCGGCCGGCCAGGAGCGCGGTGAAGAACCGGTTGAGGTCGGAGTCGGTGGAGATCATCTGACCTGCCGACCAGCCCATGGAGGGGTCCAAATCCGTGACGTCGCGCAACGGCGCGCCGGCCGAAGCCCTGAAGTAGCCCTCGGGATGGGGTTCTCGGATGGCCGTGTCACCCGGGGCGGGGAAGTAGGTGTGGCGCAGCCCGATGCTCTTGATGATGCGCTGGTCTATCTCCTCGGCGAGGGGTCGGCCGGTGACCTTCTGGACGATCAGGCCGGCCAGAATGTAGTTCGTGTTGCTGTACTCCCATTTCGTCCCTGGGGAGAAGTCGGCCTTGTACTGGAGGGCGATATCAAGGAGGTCGCGGGCGTCGAAGTAGCGGTGCTGATCGGCGGCGAAGTCGATGTACTTGAGGTAGTTGGGAAGTCCGCTGGTGTGCTGCAGGAGCTGACGGACGGTGATGCGGCGTCCGTCGATCCCGTCCCCGCGGACGAGGCCCGGCAGATAGGTGTCGACAGAGGCGTCGAGGCCGATCTTCCCTTCGCCGACGAGTTGCAGCACGACCACCGCGGTGAACGTCTTGGTGTTGCTGCCGATCCGCACCTGACCGTCCTTGGGCACCTTCGCGCCGGTGGCCAGGTCGCCGACTCCCGCGGTGTAGGTACGGGTGCGGCCGTCGCGGTCCGTGACACTCGCCAACGCGGCGGGCGCGTTGGTGCGCACCAGCGCGTTCACGCCCTGCTGGACGGGGTCAAGGGCGGCGGCCGGCGCCGCGGGGGTGCTCAAGGTGGCGACGCTCACGGTGAGTGCGGCCAGGACCGTCGCGTATCCACTGGTGGTCCGGAGCCTCGGGTGGGAAACCCGGAACATGAAAGAACTCCCTTCGGCGGCTGAGCTGTCTGATGTCCAGCTCATCAGCGCGCCCGGCGCGAATCGTCGGAGCGGGGAACGAGAACGGACCTGGGAGCGGAGGACCAGAAAGGCTGCCGATCAGGACCGTGCTCCCGGAACGGGACCAGCGTCGGGGCCCAGGACCCGTGGGGCGACGTACCCGGCAGCGGACACGGCACCCGGCCGGGGTACGGGCGGATCGGCATGCGGGAGCGTCTCGCCCCGCACGGTGGGCCCCTGGAGGCCGGACGCTGGCCGGGGGCGACTTCCACGTTCGAAGTGAGTGGTGAGGATCGGTGATGGCGGTGATCTGGGCGTGGCCGTTGACGGTGTAGGTGGTGGTGTGGCCGTGGACGTTGGTCTCGGTGTGGGTCTTGAGGCCGGTTGCCGGGTCGGGGTCGCCGTAGGTGAAGTGGAAGCGCAGGGTGCCGTCGGCGCCGCCCTCGTCGATGACGCGGTCGAACTGATCGTAGGTGTACAGGTATTGGGAGTTGTTGCGGTCGGTCCAGGACAGGATTCGGCCGGTGGAGTCGTTGGCGAAGCGCATCGGCTTGCCGGAGGAGTTGTAGACGCTGGCGAGGTGGCCGTCGGTGTAGCCGTACCGCATGAGCAGTACATCGCCACCGCTCTCGCTTGCCTGGGCCAGACGCAGAGCCGTGATGCGGTCTGCGTCGACAGTGACCAGGAGGACTGGGGGGCAAGACGTCCGTGAGAGGCGCGTGAGAGGCGGTGTACGAGAGCCGCATCGGCTGTGCCCTCACGACCTGATTTGTAGCGGGACAGAGCCGTCAACTGGACAGGCCCGGTAACGGTCCGCAGGTCGCGTCGGCGGGTGACTGAACGGGAGGCCTCAGCGGTGCGTAAGCCTGCGCGAACCCCGAAGTCGCCTCCCCAGCCCGGAAGGTCTCGATGCCGTGCGCGCCATGAGCAGGATGAATCTGCTGTTCACGCTCACCTCCCTGTCCGTCGTACTCGTCGCCGTCGAGCGCTTCTCCTTCACCACCAAAGTCATACTGCAGCCATACGGATTCCTGCGCCTGCACGAGCTGCTGCAGATGACCACATTGATCCTCGTCACGGTGATCGTTCCGGCGCTGATCTTCAGGGAGGTCTCCCGCGACTTCTCGGCCCTGCGGTCGAGGGAGGGGAAATGGCTCTTCCTCCTCTTCGTCACCGGCGTGTACTTCTATGCCACCGGAAACGGCCTGCACGAAGTCGCCTCGGCCGCCTTCAGCGAGTACTGCGATCCCAACGCCTTCACCGGCGATCTCTGCGGCGGCCTGTTCTTCAACGACTTCTACACCGGCAACGCGATGTTCTTCGTCGGCGCCCTGCTGATGAACACGAGCCTGCTGATCACCGAGAGCAGGAACCCGGACGAGTCGTCTGCCAGGAGCTCCCAGGCAGCCCTCGTGGTCAACGCGGCGGTGTACGCGGTGACCATCCTGGCGTACGCCGGGTTCGACCGGGCCCCCGTCGGCCTGGTGTACTCCGCCGGGATGTTTTTGATCGCAAGCGCGTTCTTCCTGAAGGTCCGTCGGCAGTACCGGAAGTTCCCGTTCACCACCTACTGCGCCCTCGTGTACGCGCTCGGCGGGTCCGCGTCGATAGCGGTTCGGATATTCGCGTGAAGCCCCCGATGGCCGTTTCTCACGGCCGAGGTCGCGCTCGACAAAGCCTGGACCGCGGCGTCCTTCCGCACTGCCGCCCACATATGGAGCGACTACCTCGTCAACCCCCGGGTCGCACCGCGCGCCCACCGGCCTCCCGTCAGCACCAAGGGCGTCGTCAAGGTGATGGACGGTCGCACCGCGCGCCCACCGGCCTCCCAGGCGCGAGCGCAGATGGCTGGGCGATGCGCCACGGGCGGATCCCCTCTCGCCGCGGCAGTAGCGTGAGGGCGGCACGCCGACCACAGCGGTGAAGTCCCGGGTGAGGCGGGACTGGTCGGCGTATCCGAGATCGGCGGCGAGCTCCGCCCGGTCGACCTCACCGCTGTTGGTGCGCTGCGCCACCTCGTGCAGACGGGCGCGGCGCAAGCTTGAAGCGGGCGGTGGCCTGGTCGACCCGGAGCAGGCTGTGGTCGTCCGTCATCTTCCGGACCATCACGGCTACTTGTACCGGCTGCAGGTCCGGCCGGGCAGAGACACGGGTCCGCAGGAAGGACTCGACGAGGGCGACCATCGCGTCCGTCTCCGCTCAGACGAGGACGCGCGGCCAGAGCTCCGCAGCCTCCGGACCGAAGGTACGGTCGGCGGACAGGACCTGGTCGGTGAGATCCTGGACCGAACCTGCGGCGAAGGCGCGGAAGCCGCCCGGGAGGAACTTGACCCCGTGCACCTGGCCCGCCCCGACCAGGCGGCGGGTGCAGACCCCGCCGCCGGCCTGCGGACCTGTCTGCGCCAGGCCCGAGCTGCCCGACCTGTACACCTCGCTGTGCAACGCCGCCGCCGAGACCGTTCGCGTCGTCCAAGGCATCGAGGACGCCCCGGCCATGCTTGGCGCCCCGACCCCCTCGGCCGGGTGGGACCTGCGCACGGTCGTGAACCACGTGATCCTGTGAACCGCCCACAACTTCGCGCTGCGCGCCGAGGGCGGCGCGGTTCCGGCCGAGTGGTACGAACGTGACTTCACCGCCGAGCCCGACTGGACCGCTGCCCATGCCGAGCAGGTCGACAAGGTGCTTGGCGCGTGGTCCGAACCGGCGGTCTGGCGGCGGGACATGCCGCTGGGCGACTCGGCAGCCCCGGCGACGGCGATTGCCGGGATGATCCTGCTCGACTACGCCCTGCACGGCCGGGAGGCCGCACAGGGCTCCGGCCAGGTCTACCAGCTTGACGAGACGACGGCTGCTGCCGTGCTCGGCCAGGTCGAGCAGTGGGCCGACGCATTCCGCCAGTACGGCGGCTTCGCGGAGCCCGTCCCGGTCGCCGCCGACGCGTCCACGTTCGACCGCGCACTGACATTGTCCGGCCGCCGGCCAGTGGCCGGTCGAAGCCCGGCTCAAGGCTGAGAAGGGATCCTCCCTCCGAGACACCGGGCATGGATGCGGCGGGCCTACTGCGGGGCGTTCACCACCGCACCGGCGCCGGAAGAGGGCGGGCCGGGCCTGCAGCTGACGGCCAGTACGAGCCGGTTCGGGCGGACGGTGCGGCCGAGCACCGGCTGTACCGGCTGGTCCGACACCGGCAGGAAGCGCCAGCGGGAGAGCAGGGCGACCAGTGCGATGGTCGTCCCCTGCCAGGCGGACCCCGCGCCGACGCACCCGTGGTCGTCCGAGCCGAACGGGATCAACATGCGCCGTGCGGCGGGGCCGTTGTACCGGTACGGGTCGAAGCAGTCCGGCTCGGGGAACAGGCCCGGGTCGTGGTGCAGTGCGTACGGGCTGATGAGGATCTCGTCGCCGGGCGCCAGTCGCCGATCGCCGAGCAGCACCGGTTCGGACGCGCGGCGGAGCAGGAACGGCCGCGCGTAGCAGCGCAGTGCCTCGCCGACCACCTGCCTGGTGTACAGCAGGGCTGTGAAGTCGGCGGCGGTGGGCGGCCGGTCGCCCAGCACCTCGGCGATCTCGGCAAGGATCCGTTCCTCGATGTCCGGCCGGCGCGACACCTCGTGGAGCACCCAGGACAGCACGGCGGCCGGCGCCTCCGTGCCGGCCAGGACAAGGCCGGTCAGTTCCTCGGCGATCTCGTCGTCCGTCAGGGCTGAGCCGCCGGCCTCGCCCTGAGCGGCGAGCAGCAGGGACAGTGCGTCGGTGTGGTGCTCAGGAGAGCTGCGGCGGTGGTCGAGTGCTTCGGCGAGGGCCGTGCGGACCGCGTCGGGCGTCGGCCGGAGCGGCGGCTCGGCGGAGGCGAGCCCGGGGAGGTCGTCGAGCATGGCCGGGAGTGTTTCGCGCAGTGCCCGGGTCAGTTCGAGCCCAGCCGGCCCGGCGACGAGCGACCGGGTGATGGTGGCCAGCGAGAGGTGCGTCATCTCGCGCGGGATGTCCAGCTCGGTCCGGTCGGTCCAGGAGCCCGCCGCCTCCGCCGCTGTATCGGCGGCGATCCGCGCATGGTCGGCGAGCCGGGACCAGTGGAAGGCCGGCTCGATCACCCGGCGGCGGGCCGCGCGGACGGATCCGGGGCACGCCGCGAGCCCGTGGCCGAAAGCCGGGCCCGGTCCGTCAGGAGCCGACCCGGCGTCGAACTTCGTGGCCTCGTCCACCAGGATCTGTTCGACCAGGTCCGGGGAGGTCACGAGGTGCAGCTTCCGAGACCCGAGGCGGATCGCGACGACCTCCTCGGCGGAGCGGACGGCGGCCACGAAGCCGCGCGGGTTCTCGAGCAGGTCGGTGAGCTGCGGCCCATCGGCCGCGCCGGAGCGGTGGGGGCACTTCTCGGTGGGCACGGCGCGCTGGGCCGGGGTCGCGGACATGGTCTCTCTTCGCTTTCGGGGTGTCGCCGACCCGCATGACGGGTGCGGTGGCACGGAAGTTCAATCGCGTCCGGACCGGGTTCTGCCGAGTCCGGCGGGCCGGGGAGTGGAGCCGTGCGGGCACCGCACCCGGCCCGCCGCAGCGGGTCAGTCGGCCATGGCCGGGACCGGACCCGGCGTCGACTCGGGAGTCTCCGCTTCGGCCCGGTAGTCCTCCGGGCTGGTCTCGTCGGTGCCCTGCGGAGTCCGCGCGAGGCGGAACAGGACGGTGAGCACGGCGGCGACCAGGAGGTTGAGCACGAAGGCGGTCAGGCCGATGTAGCCGTTCTGGCCGATCAGTGGGATCAGCGTGGTGCTGCCGCCGAAGTGCTTGGTGGCGGGCGTGGCGATCCCGTACGCCTGCCAGGTGCCGTAGGCCATGCCGACCGCCCAGCCGGCCAGCAGCGCCCAGTGGTGGAACCACCGGGTGAACAGGCCCACGGCGACGGCCGGCAGGGTCTGCAGGATCCACAGGCCGCCCAGCAGCTGGAGGTTGATCGCGAACTGCTTGTCCATGCCGAGCACAAAGGCCAGCGCGCCGACCTTGACCAGCAGCGAGGCGATCTTGGCGACCTTGGTCTCCTGCTCGGGCGTGGCGTTCGGCTTCAGGAACTCCTTGTAGATGTTCCGGGTGAACAGGTTGGCCGCGGCGATCGACATGATCGCCGCGGGGACCAGCGCGCCGATGCCGATCGCCGCGAAGGCCACGCCGGTGAACCAGCCCGGGAACAGTTGGTCGAACAGCTGCGGCACCGCGAGCTGGGCGTTGTAGCCCTTGACGTCCTTGCCCACGCCGGCCGCGATCGCCATGAAGCCGAGCAGCGCCAGCAAGCCGAGCATCAGCGAGTAGGCGGGCAGGAGCGCCATGTTCCGGCGCACGGTCTTGCGCGACTTGGCGGCCAGCACGCCGGTGACGGTGTGCGGGTACATGAACAGCGCCATCGCGGAGCCGAGCGCCAGCGTGGCATACGCCCACTGGGCGTTCGGGCCGGTCACCATCGAGCCGGTCGGCTTGTGGGTGATGGGGCTGACCGTGCTGAACTTGGTCGCCGCCGCGTCGAAGATGTGCCCGTAGCCGCCCAGCTTCATCGGGAGGTAGACCACCGCGACGGTGATCACGATGTACACCAGGGTGTCCTTGACGAAGGCGATCAGCGCCGGCGCCCGCAGACCCGAGGAGTAGGTGTACGCGGCGAGGACGGCGAAGGCGAGGAACAGCGGCAGGTCCTTCATGAACCAGTTCCCGCTGCCGCCGACCCCGAGCACGTCCAGCACCGCCTGGATGCCGACCAGTTGGAGCGCGATGTACGGCATGGTCGCCAGGATGCCGGTCACCGCCACCGCCAGCGACAGCGCCTTGGAGCCGTACCGCCCGCGCACGAAGTCCGCCGGGGTCACATAGCCGTGCACCCGGGCCACCGACCACAGCCGGGGCAGGAACAGGAACACGAGCGGGTACGCGATGATCGTGTACGGCACCGCGAAGAAGCCCGCCGCACCCGTGCCGTAGATCGCCGCCGGCACGGCTATGAAGGTGTACGCGGTGTACAGGTCACCGCCGAGCAGGAACCAGGTGACCCACGTCCCGAAGGAACGCCCGCCCAGGCCCCACTCGTGCAGGTGCAGCGCGTTGTCCGCCTTGCGCCAGCGCGCGGCCAGGAAGCCGAGCACCGTCACCAGCAGGAAGAACAGCACGAACACCACGAGCGCCGGCACATTGACGTGATTGCTCATCACACATCACCGCCCCGGACAGCCTTGCGCTGCTTCTCGTCCCGCCCGAGCAGCAGGTACGCCGCACCGGTGAACACGGCCGACACCGGGATCCAGGTGATCTGGTACCAGTAGAAGAACGGCATCCCGCCGAACGCCGGCGTCAGCTTGGCGTAGGAGGAGACCCACAGCATCGTGACCACCGGCACGGCCAGGGCCAGCCCGGCGAGCACCCGTTCCGGTGCCACCGGCGGCAGGCTGCGCGACACCTCTTCCCCGCTGGTTCGACGGACTTCCGTTGACATCTGTGCAGCCTCCGTGTTTCTGATCCAGCATCCGCTCGGTCGGGCTCTCCCGGCTGGCGCATGCCCACCCTTACGGCGGTGCACCGGCTCGGGTTCAAGCAGTGGAGGGGCTCATTGCCCGGAGAGCCGTCCGGGCCGCCAACCGCGCGGGACGACCACGGCGAGGCCGGCGACCAGCAGGCTCACCCCGAGGGAGACCGCGCCCCAACGGCGTTCCTGCCCACCACAGTTGGCCGAACCCCCGGGTGACCTACCTCACATGCCGGAGTTGGGGCGCGGTTGAGGAATTCGCGGACCGGTTCCGTCAAGTCGCCGGACGGCTGCCACGGCAACAGGCGGCCGACGGACTACCGAGGGAACGACATGATCCGAGCACGCGCAGCGGTACTCGCGGCAGCCCTGGCAGTGGGCGCGGCGGCAGTGACGGACTCCGAGCGGAACGGCCGCGAAGCCCCAGCCGGCCGACAGCGCGACGGCGTCCAGCCCCGTCAACTACGTGCCGGGTACGGCGCAGGAGAACAACGCCCCCGCCGGCACTGGCGACTTCGCCGACGGCCCCGCGAACTCGCCGGCCGCGATGAAGTGGGTGCAGCTCAGCGCCGGGGCGGCGGGCGTGCTCAACCCGGTCGTCCACAACGCCGCCGGCTTCACGCTCTACCGGTTCGACAAGGACACCACGAAGCCGTCCAAGTCCAACTGCAACGACGCCTGCGCCACCACCTGGCCGCCGGTCCTCGTCCAGCCGGGCTCGCGGATCTTCCTGGACGGCGTGTCCCGGGCGGACATCGGCGTCGTCAAGCGGGACGACGGCGCCCTCCAGATCACGATCGGCGGCTGGCCGGTGTACCGCTTCAAGAACGACACCGCACCCGGCCAGGCCAACGGCCAAGGCGTGGGCGGCACTTGGTTCGCCGTGACGCCGGAGGGCGGCAAGGCCGGCCAGTCCCCGCAGGGTACGGACACCAACACCCAGCTGGACTACCAGAACGGCACCGCCAAGCGGCACGACGCGCCGCCGAACACCGGTGACATGTACAACGGGCCGCGCAACAGCCCCGAGGCGATGAAGTGGGTGCAGCTGACGGCCGGTTCGGCCGGCGGGCTCAGCCCGATCGTGCACGACGGCGCGGGCTTCACGCCGGGCAGAGCAGTAAAGGCCGGCCGTGAAGACCCTTGCCACCCCAACCAGCCGGGACACCGCCGACTGTGCGCTCTTCGGCCCGTCCTCGGTGACCTGGCACCTGCACGCCGATCCCGCGATGTGGGCCGGTGGGATCAGCGCACTCCACCTGCAGGCGCTGCATCCCCTCGCGGCGCTCGGCATCGTCCAGAACTCCTCGTTCGAGACGGACCCCTTCGGCCGGCTCTTCGGCACCGGCTCCTTCATCGTCGCCACCACCTGGGGCACCTGTGCCCGGGCGGAACAGGCCGGCGCCCGGGTGCGGGCCGTGCACGAGCGGCTGCGCATCCACGATCCGCGCAGCGGCGCGCTGCACCGGCTTGACGACCCGGACCTCCTGCTGTGGGTCCACTGCGCGCTGGTCAGGTCCAACCTGCACGCCGTCCAACGAGGCGGCCTGCCGCTGCGTGCCCGGCAAGCGGACGACTACGTCCGCGAACAGCGGCGCATCGCGGCACTGGTAGGGCTCGCCCCCGGCGATGCCCCCGGGTCGGTCGCCGACCTGGAGGACTACCTGGCGGGCATGCGGCCCGTGCTGACCGCCTCCGCCGAGGCACTGGACATCCACCGCTTCGTCTCCCGCCCACCGCTGCACGGGCCGCACCGTGCGCTGCGCCCATCTGGAGCGCGGCCTCCCGCCTCGGCTACTCGCTCATGCCCTCGTGGGCCCACGACCTCTACGGCCGGCCCGGTCGGCCCGCAACGGTGGCGACCGGGATGCTGCGCGCCGCTCGGGCCGCGGCTCTGCTGGTCCCGTGGCGCACCCGGCTCGGCTTCCCCACCCGCGATCTGCACCAGGCCGTCGAACGACTGGGACGGACGGCCCTGCCCTCCCGCCGCCGACTGCGTGGGCGCACCACGCCTACGGCGACTGATCGCAGCCAGTGAGGCCCGGTTCAGCGTCGGCGCAGTGATCTTCGTCGCGGCTTCCCTCTGAACATCGGCCTGGCCGGGGCCGTCATCCAGGCTGAGCGACACACACAGCGCGTCCCGGATCACGAGGAGATCTTCATGACGGACTTCTGACAGCAGTCGGGCTCTCGCCCTGTCTTGGTGGTCAGTCACCGGTGCCGGTGGCCCTGCCCCGGGCGTACCGGTCGCGCATCGGCCAGTTGTGACCGATGCGCATGCTTCACAGCCGCCGCATCGCCACCACGGCGGCCCCGTACACGTAGAAAACGGAAAAAGGTTGCACGCGACCGTACGCGCCATGTTCAGCACAGTTCCGCCAGACCGGGGTCCCGACTCCCCGGCCGACCCGCGGCGCCGCCTCCTGCTCGAACTCGGTGCAGGCCTGTTGAGCGGCGGCCTGCCCGTCCACGATGTGGAGGAGGAGTTGCGCAGGCTCGGACGGACGCTGGGAGCGCCCGATGTGCGGGTCGCCGCCCTGACCACCGGGCTGTTCGTCGCGCTGAGCGCGGACGACGCAACCGCGTTCGAGCCCGTCGGCCCCGCACTGCGGTTCGATCAGACGGCCGACCTCCTCGACGTGGTGCACCGGCTGCGCGCGGGCGGACTCGAAGGGCACCGTGCGCTGCGCGACCTGGACGCGATCCGCCGGGCACCGGCGCGCTGGCCCGCCTGGGTCGCGGACCTCGGGATGGTGCCGGTCGGGGTGGGGCTCTGTCTCTACCTGCAACCAGTGGCGTCGAACGTCCTCGCCGCCGCGATCGGCTCGCTGCTCGTGGCGGGCCTCACCATGACGGCTCGCCGGCTGCCGCTGCTGCGGCCACTGCTGCCGGTCACCGCCGGCTTCCTCGTCTCCGTTCTCGTACTGGGAGCAGCCCGGGTCTCACTGCTGGACGGTCCGCTGCGCACGATCGTCGCCACCCTGGCGGTCCTGCTGCCGGGCGCTCTTCTGGTGACCGGACTGTCGGAGATCGCTGCGGGTGCGGCCAGCGCCGGAACGGCCAGGTTGGTGTCCGGCTCCGTGCAACTGGCGCTCTTCCTCACCGGCGTGGTGGCCGCCGCCACCGTCACCGGCGTTCCCGTCTCCGCGCTGGCCGACACCCAGGTGGCCACACCCAGTTGGTGGGTGATCAGCCTGGGACTGGCGCTCGCCGTGGCCGGGCTCGTGATCAACGTCAACACGCCGCCGCCGGCCATCCCGTGGATCGTCGCGGTGATCGCGGTGGCGGCCGCCGTCCAGGTGACGGTGGGCTCCGCCAACGGCGCGGCAGTGGGCGGCCTGGCCGGCGCGGTCGCCGCCGCGGCTGCGGCCACCGTCGCGCATTGGCTATGGGGCGGCTCATCCTGGCAGGTGCTGTACCTTCCCGCGTTCTGGGTCGTGGTACCCGGCTCCTTCGGCCTGCTCAACACCGCACAGATTGAGGTCGGCAACGGGGCACACGCCGTGCTCGCAGCTGTGTCCGCCATGTTCGGGGTTTCCATCGGCACGCTGATCGGCTCGGTTATCAGCCGGATTCCCCAGCCCACAGCCGCTCCGCCGCGGCCGCGGCCCTGACCACGCAGACAGCCGCGATGCCACCGGCTTCACACGAGTGGCGCAGTCGGCGAACGCCGCGGCCCGCCACCCAACCGCTCGCACGGTTCATGGGTCAGGAACTCGAGCCGCCGGGGATCGGAGGCGAAGATCCGGTTGCAGTGCATGTGCAGCACGGTTGCCAAGCCCGGGACTTCGGCGCAGGATACCGGTCCGCTGACCGAGCTGGCGCACTGCCTGGGCCGGCACTTCAGCACGCCCGCCAGGCAGCGCTACGCGACACGGGGCCTCGACCCGCCGCACCGGCTGGTGTATCTGCTCGACCACGAGTACACCCAGCGAGGCCTGAGCTGGGAGCGGCTCAAGGGTGCCGACGCCGAGCGCGCCGCGCTGCTGCACGCCGCCGCCGGGCAGGCCGGCTGCGAATCGGTGCTCGCCCTGTGGCTGCTGCTGGTGTCGACTGGGTTGCGCCGTGGTGAGGCGCTCGGGCTCACGTGGTCGGACGTCGATCTGAACTCCCGGCAGCTTCGCGTGCGTCGAAACCTCCAGCGGGTCAAGGGCCGTCTGGTGTTCGGCACTCCGAAGACAGCGCGCTTGCTGCGGACCATCGCCCTGCTGGCGTCCTGCGTCGCTCGCCTCCGGGAACGCCGGGAACAGCAGGTTCAGGAACGGGCGGAGGCCGGGATGGACTGGCAGCCGCTCGACATCCAGCCCGACGGGTTGGTATTCACCACGCTGACCGGAACCGCACTCGACCCCCGGAACCTGAACCGCAGCCTCGCCGCGCTCTGCGCGAAGGCGAAGCTGCGGCCGATCCGGGTCCACGACCTCCGGCACACGTGCGCCTCGCTCATGCTCGCCGAGGGGGTCGCCGTCCGGACCATCATGGAGACCCTCGGACACAGCACCATCAGCATGACCCTCAACACCTACGCGCACATCATGGAGACCACGCTGCGCGAGGCTGCTGACCGGATGGATGACGCGCTCGGCTGCCCTTGCCGAGAACCTCATCCGCCCTGGTGAGAAGCACCGTGTGAGGGTGCACAAGTGTCGACCTCGTCGGTCGGGTCTGCGCTCTGGCAGAGCCGACGAGCTCCGCGGCATGATGACCGACCGTGCTGCTACGACTGGCGTACCTGGGTGTGACGAACGCGTTCGCAATGCTGCGACTACTGCCGATGAGCGACCGTGCCAAGGACGTGGAGATCCTTGCCCTGCGCCATCAGATCACCGTGCTGGAGCGGCAGCTGAACGGACAGCGGGTCCGCTTCGAACCAAACGACCGGGCATTCCTGGCAGCACTCCTGCAGGGTTTGCCGACGCAGGTGCTGCGTCGGATGCGCTTGCTGGTGCGGCCCGACACCGTGCTGCGCTGGCACCGCGACCTGGTCGCCCGCCGTCGCGCCGCCCGGTCCCGGCCGAAGCGTGGGGGCCGACCGCGCACCGTGTGCTCCATCCGCGCCCTGGTCCTGCGCCTGGCCGCCGAGAACCCGGGATGGGGCTACCGGCGCCTGCACGGCGAGCTGCTCGTCCTCGGCGTGAAGGTGGCCGCGTCCACAGTCTGGGAGATCCTGAAGGAGGCCGGTATCCCGCCGGCACCCGAGCGCACGTCCAGCACCTGGGCCGACTTCCTGCGCTCGCAAGCGGCCGCACTTCTGGCGTGCGACTTCTTCGAGACGGTCACCCTGTCCGGGGCCCGACTGTACGTGCTCGCGGTGATCGAGCACGCCAGCCGCCGGGTCCGGATCCTGGGCGCGACCGCGCATCCGACCACATCCTGGGTGGCGCAGGCGGCGAAGAACCTCGTCATGGACCTCGAGGACGTTGGCTGCCGGGCACAGTTCCTGATCCGGGACCGGGACGGGAAGTTCCCCGAACTGTTCGATGCCGTCCTGCAGGACGCGGGCATCAAGGTCGTGCTCAGCGGCATCCGTATGCCGCGCATGAACTCCCTCATGGAACGATGGATACAGACCTGCCGCCGAGAGCTACTGGACCGCACTCTGATCTGGAACCAGCGGCATCTACTCCACGCCCTGCGCGAGTTCGAGAAGTTCTACAACGAGCACCGGCCGCACCAGGGCATCGCGAACGCCCGACCCCTCTGCGCCCTTCCCAAGCCAATCAACAACCCGGAGCAAATCGCTCGCCTCGATATACGCCGAACCGACCGACTTGGCAGACTCCTCCACGAGTACCAACATGCAGCCTGAGCAGGGCGGATGAGGTTTTCGGCAAGGGCAACCCCGCTGCCCCCCGCCGAGTGCGACCGCTACGTGGCCGAGGCCGCGTGCGTCGCCGAACGGCTGGGCGCCCGGGAGGTGCCCCGGTCCCGGGCCGAGGTCGCGGCCTATCTCGCCGGGATCCGGCCGGAGTTGCGGGTCACGCCGCCCGCGCTGGAAGTGCTCCGCCTGCTGCGCGGCTTCGGCCGCAGCCGCCGCGAGCGCGCTGCCGTCCGGGTGCTGACGAACGCGTCGATCGGTCTGCTGCCACCCTGGGCCCGGGCCGAACTCGCTGTCCGGCGGCCCTCGTTGGTCCGTACGGTCTGGGACCACCCGCTGGCGCGGGCCGGCGGCCGGGTCATGGTCTGGGCCTGCGGTCCCTCACCGATCCGCGGCGCCACCCACGCCCGGGCCGCCGCCGCGCCCCGGGCGGCGGGGACCTGACGCACCCCCGGGGCCCGCGCGGCCGCGCCGTCACAGTCCGGCCAGGATCTCCTTGGCCTGGGCGGACTCCGGCAGGCCGATCGAGGCCAGGAGTTCCACCGCCTCCGTCAGCCGTTGCCGCGCCAGGTCCCGTTCACCGGCCGCCTCGAACGCGGTGCCCACCAGGCGGAGCGCACGGGCCTCCGCTGCCCGCCAGCCGAGCCGGCGGGCAGCGGCCACGGCCCGCTCGCCGCACTCCGCGGCGTCCGAGGCCCGGTTCGCGGCCAGGAGGGCGGCGGTCTCCGACACCCCGTTCAGGACCTCGAACGCGGGGTACCCGTTGCGGGCCCCGAGTTCCGCACTCTGCCGGTGCCGGGCGACGGCCTCCTCGAACTCCCCGAGGTGCCGGGTCACCACTCCCAGCTGGTACAGGGCGTGGGCGTGCCCGAAGTGGTCCTTCGACGCCCGGACGCTCTCCAGGGCGGCCCGACAGGTCGTCGCCGCGTCGTCCAGCCGGCCCAGCCGCAGCAGCGAACTGACGCTGTTCAGCATCGAGTTGCCGACTCCCCAGGTGTTGCCGCAGTCCTCGCCGACGGCGATCGCCCGGCGGAATCCGGCCTCGGCCCGTTCCCAGTCACCCCGGCACTGCCACACCAGGGCCTGCCGGGTGAGCGCCTCGGTGCGCACGGCCTCGTCCCCGACCATGAGCATCGCCTGTTCCGCCTGGTGGAGCGTCTTCTCGGCCTCGTCGAAGCGGCCCACCATGGTCAGGGCGCTTCCGAGCGCGTGCCCGATGCGTCCCGCCGCCCGCAGGTGCCCCTGCTCCTCGGCGACGTCCAGGATCCTGCGGGCCGGGGAGACCAGGCAGTCCCACCGGAACGAGCGGTCCAGGAGCGGTTCGAGGGCGAGCACCAGATTGGCGACCGGACCGATTGCCGCGGGCGCGGCTTCCAGCACCTGTTCGGCGACGGCGAGCAGGGTCGAGGGCTCGGGCAGGCCCCGGGGCGGTCCGTCGTCGGGGGCGGTGTGCGACGGGCCGGGCGGCGCGGCGGGCAGCAGCAGGCCAGCGAGCGGATGGCCCGGACGGTGCCGAGCGTAGGCGGCGCAGGCCAGGGTCAGGAAGTGGTCCAGCAGCCGGGTGAGGGCCGCCGCCCGTTCCTCGGGCCGGTCCTGCTCCTCCGACCGCGCCGCCGCGAATTCCCGGAGCAGGTCGTGGAAGCGGTAGGTGTCGGGGACCGGTGTTTCGAGCAGTCCGAGGTCGGCCAGCCGCTCCAGACATCGCCCGGTCTCGGCCGGAGGCAGCCCGGCGAGCGCTGCCGCGCCTTCGGTGTCAGTGGTCGGCTGCCGCGGTATCGCCATGAGCCGGAACAGCCGGGCCTCCTCGTCGCCGAGCAGGTCGTAGCTGTGCCGGAAGCAGGTGGCCAGCCCGTCCGCGCCGCCGGCGGGCGCGTCCATGGCCCAGCGGGACCCGTCGAGCAGGCGGACCATGTCGGACAGCGACCACGCGGGCCGGGCCACCAGGCGGGATCCGGCGAGCCGCAGCGCCAGCGGCAGCCCTCCGCACCGGGTGGCCAGTGCCGCGGCCGCTTCCGGCTCCGCTGCGACACGTTCGAGTCCGGCGATCCGGCGGAACAGGGCCAGCGCCTTGTTGGTGGGCAGCACGTCGAGCCGCAGCTGCGGTGCGGCCGGCAGTTCCGGGATCGTGGTGCGGCTGGTCACCAGCACCGCACAGTCCGGTGAGCCCGGCAGCAGCGCCTCGATCTGGAGGTAGTTCCGGGCGTCGTCGAGCACCAGCAGGATCCGGCGCCCCGCCAGCCTGGTCCGATAGAGCGCCGCACGCCCCTCCTGGTCGTCGGGGATCGCTGAGTCCGCCACACCGAGCGCCCGAAGGAAGCCGGCCAGGACGACGGCAGGGTCGGCCGGGTCCTCCCGCATGCCCCGGAGGTTGGCGTAGAGCTGTCCGTCGGGAAAGTGCCCGCGCAGCCGCTGGGCCGCGTGGACGGCGAGCGTGGTTTTTCCGACGCCTCCCATGCCGCTGACGGCAGCGATCATCAGGCCCTCGGCGCTGGTCGGCGTCAGCGCCTCCACCAGCGTCCGCATCTCCTCGTCGCGTCCGGTGAAGTCACCTGGCACGTAGGGAAGTTGCGCCGGAGGTGGCAGAGCCGCAGCGAGCGCGTCAGCCTTCTCTGGTGCTCGCCGCGAAGGCGGGGAGTCGGCCGCGGTCCGTACGGTTCCGTTCCGGCCGCTGTGCGCTCGCGCGGTGTTGAGCAGCAGGTCCAGCCGGCCGTCGCCGGGGTGTTCCTCGCACAGCGCGGTCAGCTCGGGGATCAGCCGGGCATGGTGCCCCAGTTGCAGGTCGAGTTCGATCCGCTCCAGCAGAACGGCCAGGCGCAGCTCGGATAGGCGCTCGCGGTGGATGCGGGCGTGCGGGCCCGGCAGCCCCGCCAGGGGGACGCCCCGCCACCAGGTCAGCGCGCGCGCCAGCAACTCTGCCGCGGCGCCCGGCCCGTCGGTGGTGAGCCGGGCGCGGGCCCGGGCCACCTGCTCCTCGAACGCGTCGAGGTCCAGGGCGCCGGGTGCGACGCGCAAGGCGTAGGACTTTCCATGGGTGGCGATCACGGGCCCGAGCGCGTGGCGCAGCCGGTGGACGTAGAGCCGTACCGTGCCTGCCGCGGCGCGGGGCGGCTCCTCGCCCCACAGGCCGTCGATCAGTTCGTCGAGCCCCACCGTCGTGTTGCGCCGCAGCAGCAACATGGCCAGCAGCGCACGCTGTTGGGGAGGGCCGACGGGAAGCGGGTCCTCACCCCGCAGCACCTCGACCGTTCCCAGCACGGTGTAGCACGGCCCGGACGGCATGCCGGTCATCGGTGTCGACTCCCTCGTTCCCCCGGTACCCGGCGATGGCGGACGGCCGGGACGGAAACCTTAACAAGTCGCCGTTCCGGATCGGGACCGTGTGCGATCGGGAGCTGACGGAAAGTCGGGATTCCGGAGGGAGCGTGCGGCGCCCCAAGTCGGCCTGCCGGCGGCCGGAATGGGAAGACAGACCGCGGGGCTGGACCCCGCGGCCTGTCGTACTTCGTGACCGATCTCACCGTCTCCGGTGAGTACGGTGCGTCAGCCCACGAAGCTGGTGTTGTGGCACTGGAAGCTGGCGGTGCTCGCGAGCAGCACCTCGTTGTCCTCGTGGGCGTCGAGCTGCTGGAGGCTGAGGATCGACATGGGTACAACTCCTTCTGTTGGTCGGGGATTTCGCCGGGCCTGGTGAGGCCGGCGGACTCCTGGGGGCCGACGGTCCGCGGTGTCGGACCGCCGCCGAGGGGTGCGCAGGTCACCCGCTCAGATGGTGGTGCCGTGGCACGCCCAGCTGAGGGCGCTGGCCAGGAACGGCTCGTTGTCCTCGGAACCCTGGAGCTGCTGGAGGTTGAGGATGGACATGGTGGTCACCTCCTTCGGGTGGGTGGGGGTTGCGCCGCGCCGGTCGAGGCGCAGCGGGCTCAGGAGGCGGCGGTGGCCGGGGCCGTTCCGCCGAGCAGGGGGAGAAGAAGGTCGGTGCGGCGGTGGGCGGCATCCATCGCCAGGAGCACGCCGGCCGACCCGGTGGCGAGGTCCATCGACAGCCGGACCAGGTGGTCCCCGGGGAAGCCGAGGCCTTCGCCGTGGGGGACGGAGTGGCGCCACAGCTCGCGCAGGTGGCCCTGGAGCGCGGTGTCGTCCGCGCCGTCCTGCCCGGCGGCCGCCAGGAAGTACAGCAGGCCGGCACGGCCGTTGAGGAGGCCGGGGAAGACGGTGAACCCGCAGTGCGCCGCCTTGCGGATCGCCCGGAGGGCGTCGGTGAAGCCGGGATCGGCGCGGTGCTCGAGGTAGGCGGAGAGGGCGAGCCCGATGCCGGTGGTGCCGGTGCCGAGGTAGATGACGGACCGCCAGCCGTCGTTGACCTGGAGGGAGCCGCCGACGTCCTCGCACTGCGCGAGGTCCAGGCGCAGCGCCTTCTCGGCCAGGTCGAGGTAGCCCGGTTCGCCGGTGCGTTCGTGCAGGCGGACGAGGAACAGAGCGGATCCGGCCGCCCCGGTCGTGAGGCCCGCGCCCGGGCGGGCGCCGCTCGGGCGGGCGAGGGCGGCTTCGATCCGGTCGGCGATCCGGGCGGCGTGGTCGAGGTGGCCGCCGTCACCGCTGCGGCGGTGGAACCCGAGGACGGTCAGGCCGGTGCCGGGCAGGCCGGTCAGCAGGCCGAGGCCGGTCGGCTCGATGGTGCGGCCGAGGATCCGGCCCATGATGTCCGCGGCTTCGTCGCGCCGTCCGAGGAGGTCCAGGACGGTGGCCGCCCCACAGGAGCCGTTGAACAGGCCGACCGGTGCGGTGGCGAGGTTGCGCAGGGTCGCGGCCGTGAGCCAGTCGGTCCAGGCCGGGTCGACGGCGTGGCCCGTCGCGTGGAGGGCGTACAGGACGCCCGCGGCTCCGTGGGACAGGCTGGTGCCGCCGCCCTCCTGCGACCCCTCGGGGGCGTTGGGGAAGAGCCGGTCGGTCCGCTCCGGGGTGGCCGAGGCGACGAGCGCCGCGACGAGCCGTGCCCGGTTGTCCTCCCCGTCCGCGTCGGCGGGACCGGCCGCGCGGACCGCTGCTGGTACGGTGGTCCCGGCGATGGCCGCCATGGCCGCCGCGGCGTCCCGGGCGTGGCCGACGGGCAACGGGAAGCGTTCGTGCGCCCACCGCGCGAGCTGGGCGGGCTTGGCCGGATCGAGGCCTGCCAGCGCTCCCAGCGGGATGAACTGCCCCAACCGCAGGGCGGCCAGTCCGTAGGCGTCGATGTCGGTGCCGGTGACATGGGCGGGTGCGGCGAACCCCGGTGCGCCCAGCAGGCCCGTGCGCGGCTCGCCCACCCGGTGGGCGGCCTCCAGGTCGATGAAGGTGACGGAGCCGTCCGGGCGCACGATGACGTTGTTGGGGTGGAGGTCGCCGAAGACGATCCCGGCCCGGTGGACGACGGCCGTCGCCGCGGCGACCCTGTCGAGGACGTCCAGCGCCCAGCGGGTGTACTCCTCGTACGCGGCCGGATCGGCGTCCGGACGCACCAGCGGCTGGCGCAGCACCCCGGCCTTCGCCAGCGGCTCGCCGTCGATGTACTCCTGGATCAGGAAGTGGTGCTCCCAGTAGGTCCGGTAGCCCAGCACGCGCGGTACGAGGCCGGTGCCGGCCAGCGCGGTGAGCATCCGGTGTTCCCGCTGGAGCCGGGCCACCGCGTCGAGCCCCTCCGCGTCGAGTCCAGCCAGCGGCCGGGCCTCCTTCAGGACGACCAGGTCCCCGCCGGCCCGGTCCTTGGCCAGGTAGACCCCACCTCCGTTGGAGAAGTGCAGCGGCCGGACGATCTCGTACGGCAGGTCCACGTGGCTGATCTCGGCGAACCGGTCGATGCGTTCCCGGACGAAGTCGGGCACCGGTGCCCAGTCGGGCGGGGTGAACGCGGCGGTGCGCGGATCGTGCACCGGCGTGCCGTCCGGCCGGGCGATGGCCGGTACCGGGGCGTCGCCCCCGACGGGGGCCCACTGCGCGGCGAAGGCCCCGTAGCGCACGAACACCGGGCTGCGCTCGCTCCACCGCAGGTCGGACAGGATGTAGGGGCCCTGCTGTCCGTCCAGCGCGGCCGTGAGCTCGTCCAGCAGGGCCTTCAACTCGCCGTCGTCCGCGGGGTAGACGGTGATGAACTTCCCCGAGGAACCCCGGTGGGAGTACTTGGAATTGAACGCCGACAGCAACTGGGCGCTGCGCAGGTACTTGAAGGCGGCGCGGCGGGCGGTGCAGACGGCGGCGGCCGCGTCCAGGACCTCCTGGGCGGCGGGCACCGCGGCCGACACGTGAATCTTCCACCCCTGTAAGGGCAACGGCCGGCCGAAGGAGACCCGCGTCCACACGTCCTCGTCAGTCTCCCGGCGGGTGCCACCGCCGACCGGCGGCGGTGTCCAGCGGGAGCCCCCGTCCCGGAGGCGCTGCGGTGCCTCGAAGAACACCGGGTCGGCGAGGCAGTAGGCGTGTATCTCTTCCATGTTCATCGTCTTCCCCCTCCCCGGGAGTGCGGTTCGGCCGCAGGTGCGGCCGGGCCTGGAGCGCGGTCCGGCCTGGAGTGCGTAGGGCCGCCGTCGGCGGTCCCCGGACGAGGACCACCGGAGTGCCGGGCTCGGACACCACCTTGCGACGGCCCGATCCATCGCCGATGAGCGCCCGGTTAGCGTCGGCCGCGGACCCCGTTAACCGCCCGCTGATCGCCCGTGGACCGGCACCGGTCACCTTGATCACGGCGGCCGATGGGCCGTGCATGCACCGAACGGACAGTGGAGTCATCGTGAACAGTTCGAAGCGTCTTCGCCTCATGGCCGTCAGCGCCGTCACCGCCGCTGTTGCGGCGGTCGCCGGGCCGGCACTGGCCGTACCGGCGTTCGCGGCTCAGCCCACCGGGCAGGTCGCGCTCGTGAACCCGCCCACCCGGGGCGGGCACGAGCCCACCTTCGCCGACTGCGGCTCCGACCACGCTCCCGGCTCGTTCGACCGGATCAGCCAGCACGCCGAGCAGCGGATGAACGAGCGCGGCGTGAGCGAGGACGAGCTCCGGAACGCCGTCCGCATCAATGCCAAGGACGCCTGGTGCCAGTCAAACGGCAACTGGCACTACTCGCTCGGCATGGCCGGTGGTCAACTGGAGGTCATCATCGGCGCCAACAGGGGACAGTGGGTCGTCGTCACCGTCTTCTGGAAGGGTGAGCCGAACATCTAGCGACGGGGAGCGATGAAGCCCGGATTCCGGCTGCTGGGGGCCACGGGCGTACGGCTGGGGGACCAGCCGGTACGCCCGGGCCCGCCGCAGCAACAGGCACTGCTCGCCGTGCTGCTGCTGCGCGGCGGACGGACCGTCACCGCGCGCGAACTGGTCGCCGGCGTCTGGGGGCAGGACGCCCCGGCCCGTGCGCTGCGCTCCGTACGCACCTACGCCTGGGCGCTGCGCGCACTGCTGGAGCCGGACCGTGCGCCGCGGGAGCCGAGCACCCTCCTGCGCTCGGACGGGGACGGCTACGCACTCCGGGTGCCGGACGATGCGCTGGACGTCACGGTCTTCGAACGGCTGCTGGGCGTCGCCCGCGAAGCCCGCGCCCACGGCGACCTCGCCTCGGCCCACCGCTCCCTGGGCGAGGCCCTCGCCCTGTGGGGCGGAGAGCCGTTCACCGGCGTGCCCGGCCCCCACGCCGAGCGCGAGCGGACCAGGCTCGTCCGCCTGCGGTTGGAGGCCCAGGAGCAGTACTTCGATTGCGCCCTCGACCTGGGCATGCACGGCCGGGTCCTGCCGGAGCTGTCCGCGCTCGCCCGGGAGCACCCGCTCGACGAGCACCTCCAGGGTCTGCTGATGCGCGCCCTCGACAGCTGCGGGCGGCAGGCCGAGGCCCTGAAGGTGTACGGCGACACCCGCCGGCTGCTCGCCGCGGAACTCGGCGTCCCGCCCGGGCGCGAACTCACCCGCATCCGCGACGGGTTGGCCACCGGCGGGCGAGCGGCCCGTTCCGGCCCGCCCGCCACGCCCCGGTCACCGGCCGCGGGCGGAGGGCCCACCGGCCGGGAGGGGGCGACGGTCGAGCTGGAACGGACGCTCACCGACCCCCGGCGCCACCGGGTGCCGGTCGCCGTGATCACCGGAGCCGGCGGAACCGGCAAGACGACGCTGGCGACGCGGGTGGCGCACCGGGTCGCCGCCGACTTCCCCGACGGACGGCTGTCCGTCGACCTTCGCGGGTCGCACCCCACACGGCTCCCCGAGGGCGACGTCCTCGCCCGACTCCTCCGCTCCCTCGGGGTCCCGCCCGAGGACGTCCCCGCCGAGACGGAGCAACGGGCCGCCCTGTACCGGTCCATGCTCGGCGGACGGCGCATCCTGATCATCCTGGACGACGCCGCGGACGCGGCGCAGGTCGCCCCCTTGCTGCCCGGCTCGCCCGGCTGCGCCGCCGTGGTCACGGCCCGCAGCCGGGCCTTCGTCCTGCCCGGCGCCACCCAGCTGGCACTCCCGGCACGGCCCGGGCCGGCGACCGATCGCCGCCGGCAGCTGCCGCCCCGCCTCGCCCTCGCCCTGGACTCGCTCGCCGGCAGCGGAGCGCCGACCCTCCCGATCGAGCTGGTCGGCAGGCTGCTGGGCACCGACCGGGAGGAGGCGGAACACATCGCCGAGTCCCTGGTGGACGCCGGGCTACTGGACAGCCCCGGCTACCGCATGTACCGCATCGCTTGCCCCGATGCGCCGTCGCCGGAGGGCAGTTGACCCGGTGGCGGCCACCCGGCGAGCGGCCGAGCACGCCGCCGCGGACGGCGGCGCTCAGGCCGCGGGGGTGTCGAACAGGTACGCGCGGGAGGCCGGGACCTCGGCGCGCAGGGCGGGCAGGTCCCGGCACCCGCTACCGGTGATGCGCTCGCCCGCGACGTTGATGTCGAACAGGTTTCGCCCCAGACCGCCAACGCCACGCGTGGCGTTGGCGGTCTCCGCGACTCCCTCGTAACAGTTGCGATCCTCAGCCGCCCCACAGGAAGACCGCCATCACCCATGAGGAGGCCGACGCCTCCATCGAGATGATGTTGCGATTCTCGGTCTCCCTGAAAGGCAGCCGCCACACCAGCGCCAGTGAGCACGCGTGTCATTTGGGTTTCGTTACGATCCTCGGCCGCCCGGGAGGGCGACCGCCACGCCGCCTGACCAGCGATAACTGGTGCTCCACCGCACGGCCATGAGGTACTCCAAGGACCCGAATGCACTTGATCCGGGCATTTCGCTTCGGTGCGAAGCGCGTGTCGCGTGTGCACTTCGGGTTCCGAGCCGTGTCCGTTGCCTGTCGGCCGACGACCGTATGGTCCGGCCATGGGGAATCTGATCGGCATGGAGGACTCAAGCAGCAGTGTGACGCCGCTGTGGGCGCACAGCCGGAACCTATCAGGCCGGCGACACACTCTGGAGGAGCACCTGCGCGGATCCGCCGTGCTGGCACGGCAGTTCGCAACTGCCTTCGACGCTGGCGAGCTGGCCGAGTACCTGGCATTGGTGCACGACGTCGGCAAGGGGTCCTGTTCCTGGCAGCACGGTCTGCACGCCGCCGAGGCCCGCGGCCGGAAGGTCGGCATTCCGCACAAGGAGGCCGGCGCGTGGCTGGCCGCGTCGCAGGCCGGGCGTCCGATCGCCGCCGTCGTACAGAGTCATCACGGCGGCCTTCCCGGCTATCAGGACCTGCAGACGCTCATCGACTCGGTGAAGGCGCGAACTCACAAGGACCGGTGGTGGGGAAGCGATCCCGGGCCCGGATCCTGGAGGGCTACGATCTCGATGGCCCGCGGGCCTTCTACGCCCACGACTTCTCCTGAGGACTGGTCACGTGACTCCGATAGCGGCTCCCTCCGACGGCTTCGGACCGGACGAAGCCGCGACCGCCCTACGCAAGAAGTGAACCAGCTTGCGGACTTCATCAACCAGCGAGCATTCGACCGGGTCCAGGTCATGGGCGAGAACCTGCGCTCAAGCCCTGGTGACCTGCTTCGCTCTGCCGCCTACGCACACGGCGCTGTTGACACGGCGATCGCCGCCGGGCGGGTGGACCTGGCCGCCGAGCATGTCCGATTCCTGGTGGAGCAGGCACAGGAGTGGGCCGACCACCCCGAGTACCCTGCCGACACGCCGGCTGCCCTGATCCGGGAGGCAGGCGGGACCCTCCTCTGCCCGGAGCCCGCGACACCTCTCCTGCCGGCCACCGCCGCTCCTCGTGCCGCCGCCCGAAGGCCAGCGGCGCGCGGAGGATCACCGCGGAAGATCACGCTCGTTCAGGCCGAGCGCTTGTTCCGCGAGATGGGGCTGGCCGTCGGCTGCGACGACCAGGCCGGCTTCACCTTCCGTGCCGTCGGCGGCCGGATGGGCAACCTGTCCGTCAAGGCCGCCCACAGGATCGATGTGGAGTACCAGGTCGAAGGCGGCTACACCCTCATGAGGGGTGACGTGGAGGGTAACTCCGACGTGGTGGAGCAGTTCCGATGGGCGGTGGAGAAAGCCCCTGGCTACGGCTATACCATCACCTGGGAGCCGGGCAGCTCTCGAATGGAACTGACCCGCTCTGCCGATGCTCCCGGCGGTGGGGACGGCCGATGAGCACCAGGAGCACAGGGTCGTCGTGGCGTGGGGTGAATTGTGGCCCCGGTTCGGATTCACCGTGACCTGGGATCCGGGCACGTCACGTCCGGTCCTTCCCCGGGCCGCGGCACGGATTGTGGACGACGGAGAACAGGCATGACCAGGCCACCGGAACTTACGACAGTCGAAGCCGATCTTCTCGGCTACCTTCGGGCCCACGCCGAGCTGTACGAGCACTCCGCCCCTGGCGCCGTGAGCTGGGCATACCGGTCCGCGTACCATCTCCTTCTCCAGCACGGCCGCTTCTTCGAACCGGCCGACCTGCCCACCGGCATCGCCCCCATGACCGAGAAGCTCTGCTACGGCAACGCGTCCACGACAGCTCGGCGACACCCGGGTCTGGTCTACGTCGAGGGCTTCGCCGCCGCCGGCCTCGGGGGCGCCAGCGTGGTGCCGCTCGCACATGCCTGGTGTGCGGCCGCCGACGGCACGGTCGTCGACCCGACGTGGCAGGACGGGTGGGGCCAGGCGTACTTCGGTGTCCCTGTGGTCGACCCGGGCCGGTGGCCCGACCCGGCGGCCGGCGGCAGTGTGCTGGACTCCTTCGACCTTCTGCGTGCCGGGATGCCCTTCCAAGCCTTCGGTGACATCGGCCGGCGCTGTCCGTGACCGGGTGCAGGGCCGCGGCGCCGAACGGCGGTTCGGGGATGCGGCCGGCGGCGTAGGTGTTGAAGGTGGCAGGGTACCAGGCGGGTCGCGGGGGCGGAGGCATGGTGCCGGTGGGCGGTCCGGGTTCCGTCGACGGACGACCGGGCGGTGACCAGGACACATCACGCAGACGCTCCCACGACACGGGGCCGGACAAGCCGGCACACCCCGCCAACGCGTTCGAGCTGCTGGACAGTTGAGTCATCCCAAGACCGAGCGGCGAAGCCGACGCCCCGCGGCTTCCCCGCCCAGCGCCCGTACGGCGAAACAACCTTGAACGCGAACACCGCAGGGTGAAATGTGCGCGGGCCGCCTCCCGGCTCCTGGGGGAGTTGCCCGGCGGGGCTCTCGGATCCTGACAGCAGAAACAGCCTCTGCCCGACCGACGCACCGGCACAGACCCGACCCCGCCTGCCCCAACGGTCCGGAGCACCTCCGTACCGGATCTCCCCGTGCCAAAGCGGTGACCATTGCAGCGAGTTCATGCGCCGCGGCGATCAGCGCCCGCCACAACCGAGCGGCTTCAACCGCCCCTCTCTCGCGTCTGCCGGCGCCCTGCCGTGCGGCAAGAATGGGGCGCGATGGTGCGATGTGGCACCGCGTCAGTCCCGGAGGTACGAATCCGTGACCCGTTACAGCGTCGACCCCGACCGGCGCGAGCTGATCGTCACCTGGGGAACCGGTGACAGTGACCTCGCCACCCGCATCGCCGGCCTCCCCGTCGGCACGGACACTGGCGCGCTGAGGCGCCTTGCCCGCGCGCTCAGGCAGCTGTCCGAGGCCGCGTGGCGCACCTACACCCACTCGGCCAGCGCCGCCGCCTCCCAGGAGTCCGGCTCCGAGGGCTGGCGCCGGGAGGAGGAACGCAAGGCCTTCGACGAGGTCCCCGGCGCCATCGCCCGGCCCAACCTTCCCCAGGACGGCATGCTCGACGTCTCCTACAGCCCCCTGGTCGAATCCGCCCACCGCGCCGGCCGCGCCCTGCACGCCCTGGACGACCGGACGCTCACGGACGCCGTCCTCGCCGAAACCGCCATCGAGCTCGCCGCCGTGGAGAGCGCCGAGCTCGGCGACCTCACCGGCCGCGCCCGCCAGGCCGTCCTCCTCAGCCGCGAAGGCGCCTCCCCCGTCCAGGTCGCCGCCGCCGACCGCCTCCTCGAACAGGACCCCTTCGGCCCCGCCGCGCTGTTCTCCGAGATCGACCCCACCGCCGCAGCCGTCGCCACCGCCCACTGGCTCGCGGCCGCAGCCGAGGTCACCGCCGAAGCCACCGGCCACTCCCCCACCAGCGTGCTCCTCGAAGCCGACAACATCGAAGCCCTCCCCCACGAGACCCCCACCCACGTCCTCGGCCTCCTCGAAGCCGGCATCTCCCCCTACGACGCGGTCACCGGCCTCGTACGCCACGCCCTCCACGTCGCCGACGGCCTCCTCCCCGACCCCGCCGGCCTGCGCGAGCACCTCGAAGATCTCGACGACCTCGCCGAACACATCGGCCCGGACACCGACCCCGAGGACACCGGCCTGCGCCTGACCCCGCTCGACCCCCGGCGCCCCGCCCCCGACCTCCTCGAAGACCTCCTCGCCGGCATCCACGGCTGCTGGCTCCTCCACGAGGAGTACAGCGAAGACGAGGACGAATTCGACGACGAGGCCTTGGGCGACGGGCAGGTTGGACAGCCCCGCGACCGCAGCCACGGCCACTTCGCCCAACTCGTCCGCGACGCCGCATCCGCCCACCGCGACCGGCTCATCTGACCGCCTGCCGCACCCACCCATCCGCGGACCGGTCGTAGTCCTGTCATCCCCCGGGCCGGTCGGGCCCCGCGGGGCGCCCCAGTATCGGCGGCACCGCCTCGGCCTCACCTCACCCCATTCAGTGACACTGAGTAGCCACAGCAAGGGATGAGAAACGTCCGACGGCCGTACCGAACACCCGCCGGTGCCCTTTATCACGAATATCACGAATATGAACTTCTAAACTCAATACCCCCCCTTTCAGCCGCACCCGACCGCCAGGCTGGGCCGTTGAGACAGTTACGCAAAGTGACGATCTTTGATCGTTTGCATCGTCCGTGCAGGCGTCACAGGCTCCCGCCCGTGAGCGGCACACCCGGGTCCTCACCGCGAGCCCCAGGTCAGAACCCCAATTCGGTGTTGGTGATCGCATGGTGGTCGCAGACGACCCGATGGGCGGTCACCCCGCTAGCCTCCGCGAGCCGATCGAGCACCAATCGCCTCAGGAGGAACAGGAAGTGCGCAAGTCAGGACGGCCAGGCCGGGTGTACCGCCGCTGCGGGTGCCGGGACGCCGACCGGCGCCAGCTCGGCGCCGGGTGCCCGCGTTTGGCCGAGGAGGGGCACGGCACGTGGACCTTCGCCGTCGACATTCCCTCCCTCAGCGGCCGCAGGCGCACCGTGCGGCGCGGCGGTTTCGAGGACGACTTCGCCGCCGAGAGCGCGCTGCGACGCTTCCTCGAAGGCCGGCAGCTGGGGTTCGACGCAGACCCGCACGAGACGGTCGCCGCCTACCTCGCCAAGTGGCTCAAGGGCATGGAGTTCCTCCTCAAACCCACCACCTACGCCCGCTACCGCACCTACGTGCTCTGCGAGTTGATACCCGTCTTCGGCAAGCTGCGCCTGGAGGAGCTCGCCCACGACCATATCTCCGCCTACGCCCACGAGCAGCTCGAAGCCGGCCGCGGACGCCAGGCCGTCTACCACTGCCTCGCCACGCTCTCCAGCGCCCTGGGCACGGCCGTGCGCACCCACCGCCTTCCCTTCAACGCCGCCCAGCCCCTGCCCATGCGCAGGCCCCGCCCCGACGAACGCGTCCCGTGGACCGCGGAGCAGGCCGTCGCCTTCCTCTCCCACTGCCGAAACGTCGACCCCGCCTTCGCCGACCTGTTCGAGGTCATCATCGGCACCGGCCTGCGCAAGGGCGAGGCGCTCGGCCTCCAGCGCCCGTGCGTGCGGCTGGACGACCGCGTCATGTACATCCGCCACACCCTGTCCGCGGTCGACAACCACGAACTCGTCCTGACCGCGCCGAAGACCAGGAAGAGCCGCAACTGGGTGCCCCTGTCCGAGCGCGTCGCCGCCGCCCTCCAGCGCGCCATGGACCGGAGCACCGCCACCGTCAACGGCCACGTCTTCCAGGGCCCCGACGGCAAGCCCCTCCACCCGGCCGCCGTCCGCCGGCGCTTCCACGAGCTGCGCGAACAGGCCGCACTGCCCCACGTCACCATCCACGACCTGCGCCACCTCGCCGCCACCCTCGCCCTGGAGGGCAACGTCTCCATGGCCGTCATCTCCAAGACGCTGCGGCACTCCACGCTGTCGACCACCGCGAACATCTACAGCCACCTGACCTGGGACGTCGCCCGGGCCGCCGTGAACACCATCGAGGCAAGGCTCCACCTCGTCGAAGCCCGCACCCAGTCCGGCCCCGACGCCCCTGCCCACGAAGTCGGCTTGCCGAACCCGCTGTTCAGCCACGCGGCCTGACGGCCCCACCGCTGCAGGCGGCTCGGCGCTCCTGGCCGCTCCGGCCACCAGGGCCGACAAGCAACCGGGATTCCCGGCTCATAGCTGACACCCGATAAACGTGCGGCCTGTCGAAGCAGATGACGCCGCAGGTTCTGTCGGCATGCCTATTTCCCGCGAATCCTGGCCCATTTCAGCGCCGAAGAGGCGACCAGTCCGCGATCGACGGCACGCGGATTCCCAGATGAATGAACAAATGCCCCGTCACGACCAGGTCGGAGGGGCCAGGCCTGCGGAAACGCGCTCAGCGAGGCGATGTGAACGAGCGTTCACGACCACATTGCGACCACCAAAGGAAAAGGCCGTTCCTATCATTTCGATAGGAACGGCCTCCGACCTGCGGAAATGCTGGTCGGGACGACAGGATTTGAACCTGCGACCCCTTGACCCCCAGCGGTCATGCTCGGGACACCGAACGGCGAATGATGTCTGATCGTCAGGGACCGTAATGAACATCTTCCGGCGACCCGGAACGTCGGCATGCTCCACGCCTCCTTCTCCACGATCTGTGGGAGGGACAACGCGATACGACGGACATCATCGGCAGCTACCACGGTCACCACCCTAGACGCGCAGCCGCCGCCGCACGATCCGGGCACTTGGCCTTCCCTCGAACGCCATTGGGCGCCCCGCGACACCGGACACGGATCCGCGCACCCGATGCACTGGTTCGGTGAAGCGCCGACTGACGGCCCCGCTCGGATGGCCGCACCGAGTCCGGGGCCAAGCTGCCCCGCTCCACCGACTACCCGAACCAGCACCGATTCACACACCTGGAGGTCTGCCGACGAGATCGACTCGCCAGAACTCTTCACGAGTACCGACATGCCGCCCGATCAGGCCGGATGATCACCGGTACCCGCAGAGTCAACCGTCACCCGTCGGCGTCTGCCGTCTGAACGGGATTCCGCCAGCTCCCCTCAACAGGAGCAACTCCCCGCGGGCCCCTTTCGTTTCCCAACCAAACGACTGTTACTGTCATTTTGTCGTGGAATTCATAGGGGGGCGCCATGGCGATCGAGCTGCCCGACGAGGTGGTGTCGTTCCTCCAGTTCATCGGTGTGAACTGGCCGAACGTCAACGAGGACCACGTTCGTGAGCTGGCTTCGCACATCCGGGACTTCGCCGACAACGTGGACGGCACGCACCAGGCGTCGACGGCGACGGTGCGGCAGATGTCCGAGGCCTACGAAGGGCAGTCCTACGAGGCGTTGCTCGCGGCTTGGACGCACATGTCCGGCAATCACATGACCGAACTGATCGACGCCTGCCACGTGGTCGCCACGGCGCTCGATGTGGCGGCGGACGTAATCGTCGGCATGAAGACCGCAGCGATTGCCGAACTGGTTGTCCTGGCAGCCACCTTCGTTGCGGACCAGGCGGCCGCCGTGGTCACCTTCGGCGCGGCCGAGGCCGCCGAGATCTTGGTCATCAAGGCGGCCGAGGCCGCCGTGGACTATCTCGAACAGCAGCTGGTGCAGCACATCATCGGCGAGGTGATCGAGAAGGCGATCGACCCGCTGGTGGACGTGGTCGGCAAGGCGGTGAGCGGACTGGTCTACCAGGCGGCCGCCGACGCGCTCGGCGTCCCCGTCGGAGGCGTCGGCGCTGGCGCCCACTTTCGGGTCGACCCAGCGGTGTTGACGCGGCATGCGGAGACGATGGCCCAGCACGCGCAAGCGGTCGCCGGCCACGCCGACGAGCTGCGCACCAAGTTGGCGGGGGTGACCTTCGTATGACGAACCCGATCGTCCAGGCACTCGAAGGCGGCGCGAAGAAGCTCGGCAAGGCGCTCACCGAGGACGCCGGCAAGGCGGTGCGCGGCCTTTACCACGACACTGCCAACGGCGCGAAGAAGGTGGTGGAGAACACCGCCAAGACCGATGCGGAGCATGCGTCGGCGCTCACCAAGATCCTGAGCGACGGCAAGCACGAGCCGGTTCACAAGCCGCACACGCCCGGCGAGCCCCCGGGGGGCAGCGGGCACCCCGGCCGAAATCCCGGCGGGCCCCCCGGCGGCGGCTTCGGCGGCGGGCACCCCGGCGGCGGCGCGGGCGGCGGCAGCCACCCGCAGGGCCGTCCGATGGACCCGCAGCCCAGCTGGCACGGCAAGAGCGCTGGAGAGATGAAGCACCACCGGCTCCCCGCTGTCGACGTCACCCACCTCGACAGCGCGGACCGGATCTCGGTACTGAAGAACGAGTCCCAGAAGCTGGCCGACGCCGCGCAGAAGACCGAGGCTGACACGAAGAAGGCGGCCGAGGACCAGAAGAACAAGGTCAAGCCCAAACCGCCGGTGCCGGGAGAGGACAAACTGGTGAGCGGCTGCGCCGGCAGCTTCGAACACAACGGCATCATCACCGCCGCCACCAGCACCACGAAGCGGGCGGGACAGACCCTGCCCAAGACACATCCAACCGTGAAGCAAGCGCTGGACGACATCCTGAAGGACTCCCAGGACGGCAAGATCGGCCCGACCGGTATCGGACACGGCAAGTGCGCGGAAGTGTCTCTGATCAGCGACCGGCTGCACGCGCTGGACCCGGACGGGACCAAGATCAAGACAGTCGAGGACGCCAAGGCCGCGCTGTCGGGTGGCAATATGCATTCCAGGCAAATCAACGACATGAAGGACAAGGCCGGCAACCTCGTCCTGGGGCACGGGGCCTACAAGGAGCCGTGCGGAACCTGTACCCACCTGCTACCACTCCTCGGCATCAACGCCCAGGACTGACCCACAGATCGGAACGACTTCGATGGCTCCACTGCCCACCCGCCGCGAGACAGAGGACTGGCTCGCCGCGAACGGCTGGTTCCCCGGCCGTGACGTCGGCGCGCTGGCGGACGAGCTAGTGGCCGTCCGTGTCCAGGATGCCGATGAGCAGGGCGCGCCGCTGGTGCCCTCGAAGGCCGCTGTGGACTTCATTCACTCGTACGGCGATCTGACCCTCACGTATCCCAACAATCCGCAGGTCACCCTGATCCTGAAACCGACCATCGGCTACCGCGGTGACGCAGAGGAGATCAACGAGCTGGGCAAGGAGCTCGGCGAACCGCTCTTCCCGGTCGGCTTCGAAACGGGCGAGAACGGGATCATCTTGGTCACCCCGCGGGGCAGGTTCTTCTACCTGCACCACACGGGCGGGTACTACCTCGGGGAGAACGCCCTGGAGGCACTGGGGAACCGTCTGGGCGGCGGGCTGCTGCAGGACGCGGAGGACTTCTTCGTCGCGCCGAACGCCTCGTCCGAACAGACCTCGCCGTCCCAGCAGAGCCCCTCGTCCGCCCCGAGTCCTTCGTCTGACCGTGCTGTCGAGACCGAACGCGGTCCCGTCTTCGGGCCGTTTCCGGCTGTGGCCTCCTCGCTGCTGGTCTCCAACCAGGTCCTCAGCCTGACCAGCCTGCAGGGCGACGGGCAGCCGAACCTCCACCCGAGTGTCCAGGCATTCCTCGATTCCCTGCCGCCTTCCCAGCGTGAGCCGTTCACCGGCTACTGCGCCGAATCACTGCTGGTCTCCGACCAGTTGTGGCAGCTGGACGCCGAACGGTCGGACGGCTCGGTCTGCTCACTCGAGCAGGCCCGGCCGCATTTCGCGGGCAGTGCGATCATCTCGCGCGCGGTGCGCGAGCCCGGCGACCCCGAGCACGGTCAGCAGATCCTGCCGTGCCGTTCCTGCACCGCCCTGCTCGAAGCAGTGGGCGTGCAGATCCTGCTGCCATGAGCGGTCACGACATCCCGAACGGGCTGCGCACCGCCCTTGCGAACGCCGGGTGGACCGAGGATCGCGATGCCACGCCGACGGCTCGCCGCTGGCTCCTGGAGACCATGGCGACCACCAAACCCACCGCAGCGTTCACCTGGCAGCTCTTCCCGCAGGCGCAGCACCTTCTCTCCCGATACGCTGGCTTGACGCTGCGCCCGATCGGCCCGGGGGCCGAGGTCGCGGCCCGCGGCTGCGTGATCGACCCACGAGAAGCGCGGCACGCCGGTGCAGCCTTCGCGTCCCTCGCCCAGCTGGTCGACTCGGCGGTCTTCCCTATCGGTTCGACCGAGGGATCCCCACTGGCGGTGGACGCCCACGGCCGGCTCTTCCTCCTCAACCACGCCGGCTGGTGGTTCCTGGGCGCCGACCCGCTTGAGGGGCTGGCGCGGCTGGTCGAGGGCTTCGCCCCGGCCCGCGTCAGCTCGCAGGGGCGCTGGCTCGCGCTCGCGCCGCTGCCCCAGGAGGTCTACCGGCGCAGCCGGAGCGCATCTTCGCACGACGAGCCCGATCCCTTGGGCGCCCTGCTGCGAACTGCCATGGTGACGGCGTACGAACTGCGGCGATGCCAGCTGATCACGCCTCGGATGCTGCGCCTGGTCGCGCTCGGTGGCGAAAGGCCCCCTCGGCTCGACCGCGAGTATCCGCTGGGTGCACAAAGCCTCGACCAGCATGCGGCCGAGATCACTGCCGACGCCCGGCTGCCGCAGACTGACGGACACCAGCAGTTCCAGGCCCGCCTGTCCGGCCCGGGCGGCTGGGACTGCCTGGTCACGCAGGGCACAGGCGGCGATCAAGAGGTGGTGCTGCGCCGCCTCGCCCCGCAGGACGCGGCCGCTGACGCCTCGGCAGCCGTCGCGGCATTCGCGGCGGCGATCGACTCTTACGCCGTGCCGTGCGGGTGAGTTGATGGTCTGCGGGTGAGCATGCTGTGCCGCTCGAAAGTCATCGTCGCTGGTGGCAACCGTAACGGTCCGTCGGCTTGGAGCCAAGCCGCTCCGCTCCGCCCACTCCCCTCGACCGATCAACGAACCAGCACAGATCAGACGCCTGGAGATCCGCCGACAAGACCAACTCGGCGGAACCCTCCACGAGTACCTGCGTTGCCCTTGCCGAGAACCTCATCCGCCCTGGTGAGAGTAACTTTTTGGGGGTACACAGGTGCCAACCTCGTCGGTCAGGTCGGCGCTCTAGCGGAGCTGACGAGCTCCGCGGCATGATGATCGACCGTGCTGCTACAACTGGCGTACCTGGGTGTGACGAACGCGTTCGCGATGCTGCGGCTGCTGCCGATGAGCGACCGCGCCAAGGACATGGAGATCCTCGCCCTGCGCCATCAGATCACCGTGCTGGAGCGGCAGCTGAACGGACAGCGGGTGCGGTTCGAAGCGAGCGACCGGGCCTTACTGGCAGCACTCCTCCAGGGTCTGCCGCCGCAGGTGCTGCGTCGGATGCGGTTGCTGATGCGGCCCGACACCGTGCTGCGCTGGCACCGCGACCTTCTCGCCCGCCGTCACGCCGCCCGGTCCTGGCCGAAGCGTGGGGGCCGACCGCGCACCGTGCGCTCCATCCGCGCCCTGGTCCTGCGCCTGGCCGCAGAGAATCCGGGGTGGGGCTACCGGCGCCTGCACGGTGAACTGCTCGTCCTCGGCGTGAAGGTGGCCGCGTCCACGTTCTGGGAGATCCTGAAGGAGGCCGGCATCCCACCGTCACCCGAGCGCGCCTCCAGCACCTGGGCCGACTTCCTGCGCTCCCAAGCGAACGTGCTTCTCGCGTGTGACTTTTTCGAGACGGTCACCCTGTCCGGGGCCCGCATGTACGTGCTCGCTGTCATCGAGCACGCCAACCGGCGGATCCGGATCCTCGGCGCGACCGCACACCCGACCGCCTCCTGGGTGACGCAGACTGCGAAGAACCTTGTCATGGACCTCGAGGACGCCGGCTGCCGGGCCCGCTACATAATCCGGGACCGAGACGGGAAGTTCCCCGAACTGTTCGACGCTGTCCTCAAGGACGCGGGTATCCAAGTCGTGCTCAGCGGAGTCCGCATTCCGAGGATGAACTCCATCATGGAAAGGTGGGTACAGACCTGCCGGCGAGAACTACTGGACCGCACGCTGATCTGGGACCAGCGCCACCTCCTGCACGCCCTTCGCGAGTTCGAGACGTTCTACAACGACCACAGGCCACACCAGGGCATTGCAAACGCTCGGCCTCTCTGTCCCCTTCCCGCCCCGATAAGCAACCACGAGCAGATCGCCAACCTCAACATACGCCGAACCGACCGACTCGGCGACCTCCTCCACGACTACCGACATGCAGCCTGACCAGGGCGGATGAGGTTTTCGGCAAGGGCAAGGTCCAGCACCTTGTAGTCGACCATCTCCTCGACCTGGTTCAGCTCCGCAAGCTTCTCCTCGATGAGCTCCTTGGTGCTCTGGTCGAGCGGAGCGGTACGCATCAGTGCGAGAACCAGCGTGATCTTCGGCGTGCCGACCTCGAAGGCCTTCTCGATCTCGGGGACGAACTGCTGGAAACGGCTGTTGAACTTGGAGTACTGAAGGTCGAGCATCCTGTTCAGCCCGCGGAACATCCTGTCGACCTCGGTCTCTCCGAAGGCGCCCTTCAGGTTGTCGCTCCACTTGGCCTGCACCAGGCAGATCCTTGGCTGCGCGGACCTCACCTCGACGGCGATCGCGTCGAGGCCGCGGTCGTCATCGCCGTCGAGGATCCTAATCGCCGCGGCGCGGTCACTGCAGGGGTGCTCGATCTGCACGGCGAGTGCGGCCAGCCCGCGGCTGAGGAACGCCTGGACGTAGTCCTTCTCCGCGACCTTCGCCTTGTCCTTCATGTCGATGAAGTCGGTGAACCGGTCCTCGATCGCCTTGCGGACGTACCTGACGTGCAGCTTGCTCATGTTCCACCCCTGTCAGTGCACCAGATCGTCAACACCTTAGAACTCGTAACGCGATCTTGCTGGTCGTTACTGGTGGGGCGTGACCGATGTGACGATTCGTCTGTTCGTGATGGTGTGAGCAACAAGCCGTGGATTGTGGACGACGAGCTGTGGGCCCGGATCGAGCCGCTGCTGCCGGCCTGGCCGGAGCGGTCGCCGGGACCGCGTCCGGTGGACGACCGGTGCTGTCTGCAGGGCATCCTGTTCGTCCTGTACACCGGGATCACCTGGCAGCAGCTGCCCATGGAGCTGGGCTTCGGCTCCGGGCAGACCTGCTGGCGGCGCCTGGGACGGTGGCAGGAGGCCGGGGTGTTCGAGGCCCTGCACCGCATACTCCTGGCCGAGTTGAACGCGGCCGGGCAGATCGACTGGACGCGCGCCTGTGTGGATGCCTCACACGTGCGCGCGAAAAAGGGGGCGAGGCGACCGGCCCGTCGCCGGTCGACCGCCGCAAGACCGGCAGCAAACACCACCTGATCAGCGATGGCGGCGGCATCCCATTCCACGTGATCACCACCGCGGCCAACGTCAACGACGTCACCCAGACCCTCGCCCTGGTCGACGGTGTCCCACCGGTCGCCGGCCGGGTCGGCCATCCCCGCAAGCGCCCCGACGCCCTGCTCGGCGACAAGGGCTACGACAGCAACCCCAACCGCCGTGAGCTGCGCAGACGAGGCATCCTGCCGGTCATCTCCCGCAAGGGGGAGCGCGACATCATCGGGCTCGGCAAGCTCCGCTACGTCGTCGAGCAGACCTTCGCCCAACTCCACCAGTTCAAGCGTCTCGCCGTCCGCTGGGAACGGCGTCTCGACCTCCACAACGCCTTCGTCTCACTCGCCTGCGGACTCATCTGCTGGCGACGACTCAACACCCAGTCACAGTGATCGTGTTACGAGTTCTTATCGAGGCAATGGCCTTGATAATGACTGAACGTCACTCGTTGTAGTTGACCGTCCGTGAAGGCTCGCTGCCTGTGGTGGGCAGCATGGTCGCTCCGGTGAGCCAGCCGACTTCGTCGAGGTACGCCGGCCCGGCGACAGGTGCCGGAGCGAACCCTGGGGACCTGCGCCGGTGGGGGCTGCCGTTCCAGCATCCGGACAAGCGGGCCGTCGAGCATGATCCCGAGGCGGTGCGTGGCTGACTGGAGGAGATCTGGCCGACGATCCGCGCGAAGGCGGAGGCGAAGGCCAAGGGCGCCGAGGTGCTCGTGACACATATTGATCACAAACTCAATTGGGTCGACCACTCCACGATCATCGGGGCTTTCGCCGGCCAGGTCGGCATCCGATCCGACCAGGTCACCGGCCGCACGTCCCTTTAGTCGCAGCGGACAACCTACCGGCAGTCAAATCGGCGTTTCCGGAAGATCAAACTGATGAATCGTCAGCTAATGCCTGGAATATGCACAGTTGGAACGCCATAATATCTGCATGACCAATGACGGCGTGCTTACCTGCAGCGACTACAACAACTGCCCCCACGGCGACGATGTGGACTGCGAGACCTCGTTCGAGGTGACGCAGCCCGGCGACCGCCGACGCTGGTACGTTCAAGAACACAACTTGCTCGTCGATGACGGTGGCGGTTTCGAGATGGACGTCGAGTTCCTCCGCCGGGACCCGTCGTGGTTGGCAGATCGACGGATCGTGTACCGGATGCCCAGGAAAATCCTGGAGGAGATCGCCGTGGGCATCGGACAGAAAGCAGAGCGGGATCGCCGTCGCCAGCAATCGTGATCAACAGGCCACCAGAACGGCGAGCTGACGACCGAGCCGAGCACGACGAACCTCCATCAGGCCCCCGTGTCGCCCACTGACCATGGAACGCCACGCTGGAATCGGCTGCCGCCGGTCACGCGTACGGGTCCCTCAGTGGACGGGGCTCCCGCACGCCGCGAGTGATCGCCTCAGGCAGGTCGGGGCCAGCAATGTAGTAGCGCCCCTGGGCCTCGCCCCTGGCTGCAAGCCAGCCGGTGCGGACGAGCTCGCGGATGTCGCGTTGGGCCTGCTGCTCGCTGAGTTCGGCGTCGGCCTGGTAGGTGGCGCGGCGCAGGCGGTTGCCCATGGCCGCTGGGTAAAGGGCGTAGAGCATGCGGTCGGGCCAGCCGCGCTGCTCGACGGCTTCATCGAGGGCGGTCCAGACCTCGCGGGTGTTGGTCACCTGGCGCTCGACGCTCTGGGCCTGCTGGTGGTGGGCGCGCAGGCAGAACCGCACCCAGGGCAGAGTGTCGCGGTCCGGAGTCCAGACCGGGCCGCCGACCTCGGCGAGGACGTCGTAGTAGCGGTAGGTGTTGCGGGCCCGGCCGAGCCATTCCTCGATACTCGAGAACTCCGGCGCCATGATCCCTTCGCGGGCCAGGACCAGGGTGTGCAGGGCACGCGACATCCGCCCGTTGCCGTCCGACCACGGGTGGATCGACACCAGGTTCAGGTGCGCCATCGATGCGCGCACCAGACCCGGTGCGTCGAGGTTTCCCTCGTTCAGCCACTCCACCAGCTCGCCGGTCAGGCCCGCCAGCTGTTGGGCATCAGGGGCAGTGTAGGCAGCGATGGTCGGATCCTCGGCGGACGTGACGTAGACCGGCCCGGTACGCCACCAGCCGGGCCGCTTGAGCAGGTGGTGGCCCTGCATCATGAAGTGCAGCGAGTTGAGCAGGCCCTTGCTGTAGGCGAAGTCATCGCCCGCTTCGGCGAGGCGCTGGATGTATGTCATCGCCTGCCGATAGCCCTCGATCTCGGCCGTGACGGTGTCGTTCGCATCGATCGGCGCCTCGCCCACCATGATGTCCTCGACGTCCGACACGCTCGCGGCATAGCCCTCGATCGTGTTCGATCCGGCGATCGCCCGCGCCGTGAGATTACGCCGCAGCTGCCCCTCCCAGCGACGTGAGGTACGCAGATGGATACGCAACCGGTCCCGAATCTCGTCGATCTCCGCGAGGACGGACTGGTCGATGTCCTGCAGCGATGGCACACCATAGAGCATGAAGTAATGACACCATGACGGCATCAAGCAGTCAAGGAAATTTGGCGCAACCATGGTGCATGAATACCTCAATAAACCCTTGGGAATCGGCCACCCTGGATCCGTTCAGCGAGATCACCACTACCAGCCTTCCGGCTCCGGCGAGCGCCCGGCGCTCGCAACACCACACTTCACCGCTTACCGGCCACCGCCTGCCGTCCACCCAGGTCGCCCCGGCCCAGACGCACGCCTGGGCCAGCTTCCTCTCAGGCGCCGTCCACAATGGGCTCGACCCGACGCTGGTCACCCAGTGGCTGACCGTCCTGGCCGATGCCACCGGCAGCCCCGTGCTCCCGTCCCTGGCCTCCATGCCGCTGGCTGACTACGTCAACCTCCGCCTCTCGGCCATCCTGGCCGGCCTGGAAACCACCACGCACGCCCCATACCTCGCCGACTGGCACCTGCGGATCGAGCCCGAGCTCGGGCGGCTCCCCCTCCGCCTGATCACCACAGCTCTCATCACTGCGGCGGTTTTCAGCTGGATCGCCGATGGCTGCAGCCGCTCCACGATCAAGAACACCCTCGCTATGCTCTCTCGTATCTTCGAGCAGGCCATCGTGGACGGCATCCTCGAACGCAACCCCGCCCACATCACCGGCTGGCAGCGCGAGTACCAGCAGGTCGAAGACGAACTGCGGGACCCCCGCTCCCTCGCCCTGCGCGACTGGGGCGCCCTCACCGAACTCGCCGATGCCCTGGTCGCAGCCTCATACAAGCGCTATCGCGGATGGGGTGATGTCGTCGTCCACAGCGCCTGCACCGCCACACGGATCGGCGAGGTCTCCGGAGTCCGGGCCCGCGACGTCGATACCGACAAGTGGCTCCTAACCTGCCGCCGACAGACCACCCCCGCTCCCGGCGGCCTGGTCGACAAGCACACCAAGGGTAGGGTCGCCCGCCTCATCCCGATCATCGAACCGTTGCGCCCACTCATCATCAGGCGGCTCCAAGCGACGCGAGGCGACCCGGACGCCCGCCTCTACACCGGCCCGCGCGGCGGTCGCATCAGCACCGCAGTCCTGCGTGACGCCACCCACTGGGACGACGTCACCCGGGACCTCGGCTACGAACACCTGCGCCGCCACGACCTGCGCCACACCGGCCTGACCTGGATGGCCGACGCCAGCGTCCTTCCGCACATCCTCAAGGAAATCGCAGGCCACCGGCTCATCACCACCACCCAGCGCTACTTCCACCCCGACGTGCTCCGGATCCTGGAGGCCGGCCAAGCCCTCACTCATCACCTCGAGAAGCTCCAACGCGACGGCCAGATCACCCGCCGCTGGTAACACGCCGTAACTGCCATCGCCTCGAAATGGCCGCTCCCAAGCCGCTCCGATGCTGCCCGAGTCACACCACGGCAAGCAGTAGGCGCCAGAAAGGCCTTAGAAATGCCCCGATATGAACCAGTTTGACCCACTTGACCCGCGGTCGGCGCACTTGACCGAAGGTCAAGTGCGCCACCACGCCTCGCTCCAGCAAAACGGCAGGAGATCTCGCACTTCACCTTGAGATCGAAGAACAATCCACACACCAGCCACTGGAGCAACGGGTGGCGACGCATCTGCGGCCAAACCTGGGGACCATTTTGGGACCACCCGGGACCAAAAACAGGCCCCGGAAACCAGTAAGAGCGGGCCCTTGGTTTCCCAAGTGCCCGCTCTCACAACCGACTTCACTGTCGGGACGACAGGATTTGAACCTGCGACCCCTTGACCCCCAGCGGTCGAAAGGGTGTCCGGCCGGCGTTCACCAGTCCGAATCCCGCAGGTCAGGGCCTACCTCGTCCGCCATGCATGACGCCTGATGACACCTCATGACGCCCAGTCCGTGAGAGGCGCGTGAGAGGCGGCCAGCAAGGGGGAGTTCGAGAGTGATTTGCCTCACATGCCCATGGTAGTCCTCAGAGTGCCTCATTCCGTCCCTGCCCTGGCGCAGCCGGCAGCCGACTCCAGTGTCGGGCGTTCGCCTCCGAAGGTGAGCATGACCAGGGCGATGGCGGCGAGTGGAACCCGAAGCCGTGCCTGCCCAACAGTCCCGGCCATCCAGCAGACCGTTCACTCCTGTCGGCAGCCGGTCTTCCGGCAAACCGCCTACGCGGGCCAGTTCTGCGCGATCAAGCTGCCCTACCCGCCATCCGCACAGCGTGATCACCCTCGCGGCGTGTCGCCAGCGCGTGTCCCGGCCAGTCGATCTCGCCGTGCTCCACGCCCCGCCCCGCGCGCTCTGCCGCCACACCCACCACTCCGACAACTCTGGACACGCCATCACCACTTGGTTCAAGGAGGAGCCCATGGCGCAGCGTCCCAAGCGAGGCAGGGTGTACCGGCGGTGCGGGTGCAAGGGCGGCAACAGCGGGAAGCAGTTGGGTTCATGGTGTCCGCGATTGGCCGCCGACCCCGCGCATGGCCGGTGGACGTATGCGGTGGACCTGGCGCCGGAGGACGGCCGGCGCCGGACTCGGCGGCGGGGCGGGTTCGCCAGTCGGGCGGAGGCGGCCCGGGAGATGGCGCGGGTGCTGGATGCCGAGTACCGGGCGTGTACGAGGACCGGACGCTGCGCGTCGGGTTGTTCCTGTATGAGTGGCTGGAGGCGAAGCGGGCGGCGCTGGCTCCCAACACCTGGGCGGGCTATCGGGCGTGCATCGAGCGCGACCTGGTCCCCGCGTTCGGCGGCATGCTGCTCATCGACCTGCGTCCCAAGCACATCGACGCCTGGGTCAGCACGCAGCTCGCCGCCGGCCGCGGGCCCACCACCGTCCACCACGCGGTGGCCATGCTTCGCAACGCCCTGAACCACGCGGTACGGACCTGGCGGCTGCGCTACAACCCGGCCAAGCACTCCGTACCCGCCAAGCCCCGCGCCGCCGTACGCGTCTGCTGGACCCCCGACCAAGCCGCGGCGTTTCTACGCCACAACGCCGAGCACTACGCCGACCGGCTCACCGACCTGTTCGAGGTCATGCTCGGCACCGGCATGCGCCGCGGCGAGATCCTCGCCCTCCACTGGTCCGACGTCCACCTCATGGACCGCCAGCTCTACATCCGCTGGACCCTGACCGCCGTGAACAACGGGAAGATCCACCTCGGTGAACCCAAGACCGAAGCCAGTCGCGCCTGGGTCAGCCTCTCCGCCAGGGTCATGGCTGCCCTCCACCGCCAAGCGGACCTCCAGATGGCGGCACACCCAGACGGGCGCCTGGAAGGCCTCGTCTTCACCCGTCCCGACGGCGAGCCGCTGCGCCCCCAGTGGGTCCTCGACCAGCTCCGCAAGCGCAGCGCCGAACTCGACCTGCCGAAGATCGGTCTGCACGACTTGCGCCACACCGCGGCCAGCATCATGATCGCTGCCGGTATCCCTCTGGCCGTCGTCTCCAAGACTCTGCGCCACGCCAACCTCGCCATCACCGTTGACCTCTATGGACACCTCCTCAAGGACTCGGCCGACGAAGCCGTCAAGGCTCTTGCCTCCGCTCTCGATCAAGCGGACGCTCGCCGGGGCAACGTGAGCCGCGAAGCTGGCTCTACCGTTCGCTTGGCCGCATAGGCCCTGTGAGAGCGCGGCGCCGGTAGTGGGAGGTGGGCTGGGCCGTCAGGGTCCGGCGGTGACGGCGTCGGCGACGGGCCTCTTGGTCAAGTATTCACGGATACCTTGGGGCAGAGGTAGTTGCCCGTGCTGATGCGTACGTCCGTGACTCCGGCGGCGATGCGGCCGAGGCCTGTACCGCGTGCGACGACGTCGCGGCGGGAGTATGCAATCCGTCCCACACGGTCCCGGCGGGCACGCTGTGTGGGGATGCGGCTGCGGCAATCCCATCCCGAACGACCAGCCAGCCCAGTGGCGAGCCGCAGGTGATGAACGCCCGCACGCCGCCCTCTCTCGCGACCGAGATCTCACCGCTGGATCATGTCGCAGGCGATCACGCTGCCGTCGAACGCCAGTCCACACTGGCCCAGCCGAGCGCGATCCCGTTCGCTGGACGGCGTGACTTGTTCAGGGGTCCCTGATGGCCAATGATAATGATCAACCTTTGCCGTACCCGGTCCTTATCGCATGTGCCTCGGACCCGACACCGGAGTTGCGCTATGAAGAGTCTGCACCGCAAGGTCGCCGTCGTCACCGGGGCGACAAGCGGCATCGGAGCCCGTATTGCGGAGGTGTTCGCCGCCGAGGGCGCCCACGTCGTCCTCGCCGGCCGCCGCGAGCAGGAAGGACACCAGCGGGCCGCGGCACTGGGCGAGTCAGCGACCTTCGTGCGCTGCGACGTGTCGGTCGAGGCGGATGTCGAGGCACTGGTCGGCCACGCAGTCGAGCGCTACGGGCGGCTCGACGTCATGGTCAACAACGCGGGCGGGCCAGGGAACATGGCGTCGGTGACCGACTTCGACTCGGCCGTTTTCACACGGACACTGGCGGTCCATGTCGCGGGCGTCATGCACGGCATCAAGCACGCCGGACGGCAGATGGTGGCCCAGCGCTCGGGAAGCATCATCAACGTGGCGAGCCTGGCAGGAAAGATCGCCGGCTGGTCCGGCCTGGACTATTCGACCGCCAAGGCCGCGGCACTCCACCTCACCCGGTGCGCGGCAGTGGACCTGGGTGAGCACGAGGTCCGCGTGAACAGCGTGTCCCCCGGTTTCGTGCCGACGGGCATCTTCGCCAAGGGTTCCGGAGCCGACGCATCGGCTGCTGACGCCACGGCCACGTCAGTGGCCGAAGCGTTCAAGCCACTGCTGGACTCCAGCCAACCGCTCCCCGGCACCGTCCTCACCGACGACATCGCCGCGGCAGTACTGTGGCTCGCCGGAGACGCCAGCCGCCTGGTGACCGGGCAGGATCTCGCAGTCGACGGTGGTATGACGGCCGGACGCCCCGCCGCGGCTTCCCGGGCCGAACGGACCCGCATGCGCGACCTTCTCTCCCCCTGACCTTGAGGGAGCGCATCCGACCAGCCCCGATCGTCCGTCGCAGCCGCCACCATTGGCACCACGATCTGCCTCGGCCGGGCTGCCGATACCCCCGCGGCCACGGTGATCGGGCACGCAACGTCTACGTCGAGGACATAGACCGAGTGCGCGTTCTTCCGCAACATCATTGAATGCAAGTTCACCGGCACCGAACACAGACTGGCCATCGAGCGGTACCTCCGCGCAGGGCCGTTGCAAAGTCCGGTGATCTTGTGAGTGTGCCTGGTCAGGCGATGCCGAGGAGGTCGAGCGGGCGGGTGAAGGGCTCGTAGGAGGCGTGCCGGAGGCCGGCGGCAATGTTGCGGTGTCCGCGCTGCCGCAGCGTGTTGATCGCCAGTTGCGGAGGGTTGCCATGTTCTCGGGGCCGTGGCCGGTGTGGATCTTCGAGGCGTCCTCGGCGAAGGTGGTGTCGCGGACGAAGTGCAGCCGGTTTTCGATGGTCCACTGCGATCTGGCGAGTTGGCCGAGTCGCTGGGGCGAGGCCTGGTGTGAGGTCAGGTCTGTGATCGCGTAGATGGTCTGGCGGCTGACGGTGCCGGTCTTGAGGTCGGCGCGGTAGCGCAGGATGCGTGCGGCCTGGACGGCGTGGGGGAAGTCCAGGCCGAGGTCGGTGACGGTGAGGGCTCTGGTCACGCGGGTCTCCTTGCGGCCGTGGCCGGTCTCGCGGTCGTAGTGGCGCGCGGTGACCTCCTTCCACGGCAACGTCCGGAGCCTGCGATGTAGTTCGGGCTGGTTTCCCTTGACCACCAGCGCCACCTCTCCCCAGTTACTGCCAGCGACGGGAACCTGATGATCATTCAGAGGCGGTCTTCGCGAGCGCCCGTCAGTCCCGGTGGCCACGGCGCAGGCCAGCGTGCCGGATTGGCTCGTGCGGGCGGATCACGGTCGCTTACCCATCGGCTACGGATCGTGATCTTCCGGGCGGTGTGTCGTCTGGAGCGTGTCCTGCCCGACTGGCCTCGCCGTGCCTCGCGCACTGCCCCGCACGCTCTGCCAACACGCCCGACCACCCGGCGAATCTTGGACCCGGAATCACCAAGTCCAAGAAGGAGACACCCGTGGCGCAGCGTACGAGCAGGGGCCGGGTCTATCGGTGCGGTTGCCAGGACGAGAACCGGAAGCAGATCGGCCCGTGGCGTCCGCAGCTGATTGCGGACGTCAAGCACGGCAAGTGGACCTATGCCGTCGACCTCGCTCCGGAGGACGGCCGGCGTCGCACCCGCTGACGGGGTGGCTTCGCCAGCCGTGCCGAAGCCGCTCGCGAGATGACTCGAGTTCTGGACGGCGAGCTGCGCGGTGTCTACGAGGACCGCCGCACCACCGTTGCCGACTACCTGCGCGAATGGCTCGCCGCGAAGAAGTTGGAACTTGCACCGAACACCTACGCCGGCTACGAGGCGTGCGTCGAGCGGGACCTGATCCCCGCCTTCGGCCGCTACCTACTGCTGGACCTGCGTCCCAAGCACATCGACGCGTAGATCACCGCCCAGCAGAAGGCCGGTCGGGGCCGAGTCACCGTATACCGGGCCGTCTCGACCCTGCGCAATGCCTTGAACGCTGCTGTCCGCTCGTGGCGGCTGCGCTACAACCCCGCCAAGCGCTCCGTCCCGCCCAGGCCCCGCTCCGAAGAGCGCACCTGCTGGACACTACCGTGCCGCGAACGCTCCGACCTTGAAGTCGGTGCCGCAGACGCTGAAGACGCCGCCCGGCGAGCCGTTCGTCTTCATCACGTTCACCGTGGTGCCCACGTCCTTGGGCAGCGCGACCTTGACGTGGGACGCCTGCACCGGGCAGGTGTAACGGGCCGACGTGGTGCCCTTGCTGTTCACGTCGTTGTACAGCACGTCCGCCACCACCGCGGCGCCCGCCGGGACGTCGACCGCGTCCGAGCCGTCCTTGGAGTTGTCCCCCGAGACCGGGCTCGCCTTGCCCTGGTCGTCGTCGGCGACCACGGTCGTCGGGCCGACGATGGTGCAGGGGGCACCCGAGCTGTTGGTGATCTTGAGGGTCGCGGCGGCGGGCTGCGCGTCACTGGCGTGGCCCGAGGACTGGAGGAACGTCACCGAGGTGTTCTTGGTCGTGCAGGCCGCGGTGACGCCGCCCCCGCCAGTGCCGGAGGACGAGCTGCCACCACCGCTCGTGCTCGTCCTGCCCCCGGACGGCGCCGAGGCCGAGCCCGCGGCCGGCGCCGAGGCCGGGGCCGAGGTTGCACCCGACGGGGCGGCTGATGATGCGCTGGTGCCGACGGCGCTGTCCTGCGTGCCGCTGCCGTCGTTGCAGGCGGTCAGGGACAGGGCGAGCGTCGCGACGGCGCCGACGGCGAGCAGGGCGGGACGGGTGGTGGTGCGCATGGCTGGTTCCCCCGGTTCTCGTTCGTGGGTCGCGATCCTGCACGAGGTCGTTTCCCCTTACACGAACTAGGGTGTTGCGGCGCGCTGGCAGATCACTAACGAGCGCGGCGGCGGCGCTAACGCCCGGCTAACGCTCCCGGATCCTGGCGTGTGCCGCCGCGTGCCGACGCCGCAGTTCGGGCAGTTCGTCCTGGTCGGCGATGCGCAGCAGGGCATCGAGCGCGGTGACGGCGCCCGCGTCGTAGCCGGTCTGCTCGGCCTCAAGCGCGGCCTGCGCGAGGCAGCGCCGCCCGGCCACGGTGTCGCCGAGCCCGGCCAGCGCCTCGCCCTGCCAGGTACGCAGGAGCACGCGCCGGGCGACCGCCTCGTGCTCGGGGCCGAGGCCGAGCGCCACCTCGGCCGCCTCGTACGCCTGCCGGTGGCGGCCCGCGCCGAGGTGGATGCGGGCCAGGTGCTGGAGCGCGAGCATCCGGGTGTGCGCGTCGTCGGCCTCGGTGGCGAGGGCGAGGGCTCGGGTGCAGGCCGTTTCGGCGGCGCCGGGTTCGTCGTCGGGGAGGGCCGCGGCGAGGTTGACCAGGGCGGTGGCCTCGCCGAGTACGTCGCCTGCGCGGGCCGCGAGTTCGGGCGCGACGCGCAGGTGCCGGACGGCCTCGGCGGTGCGGCCCTCCTCGGCGAGCACCCAGCCGAGCAGGGTCAGGACGCGGGCCTCTGCATAGGGGTCGGCGCAGGCGCGGGCGTCGGCGAGGGCGGCCTCCAGGGTGGGCGCCCAGTCGGCGAGGACCCGCCAGACCACGAGCGGCCACTGGGTCACGGCGATCCGCCAGGCCCGCTCGGGCCGGTCCTCGGCGCGGGCCGCAGCGGCGATCAGGGCGAGGTCGTCGCGTTCGGCGGCGAACCAGCCGAGCGCCTCCTCGCGGCTGGTGAAGTCCCGTACTGCGGGCGGCTGTTGAAAGTCATGAGGCTGCATGAAGGCGGGCTCCCCGCCCGGTTCCGCGGCCTCGGACGCGGACAGCGCGGTCGCCACGCAGTGGTCGTACAGGCGCAGCCGGGCCGCGGTGCGGGCGGCCGGGTCATGGCTCTGGCCACGCGCGTAGAGCCGGACCAGATCGTGCAGGACGTAGCAGCCGGGGGCGGTCTCGGTGAGCAGGTGCGCGGCGACCAGGCAGTCGAGGGCGCGGGCCGCATCCGGCGGGGTCGTGCCGGCGAGCGCGGCGGCGCTGAACCGGTCGACGTGTGTGCCCGGGTGATGGCCGAGCGCGGTGAACAGCTGCGCTGCGTCGGCGGGGAGGTGGGCGGTGGTGAGCCGCAGCGCGGAGGCGACGCCGATGTCCTCGACGGCGAGCAGCGCGAGCCGCTGGCGCTCGTCGGCGAGCCGGTCGGCGAGGGAGGCGAGGCCGAGGGCGGGGAGTTCCACGAGCCGAGCGGCGGCGACCCGCAGCGCGAGCGGCAGCCCACCGCACAACTCGGCTGTACGGCGGGCCGCTTGGGGCTCGGCGGCGGTGCGGCGCTCGCCGAGGAGACGGGTGAGCAGGGCCACGCTGTCGTCGGTGGCGAGGACGTCGAGGGCGAGGACGCGGGCGGCGTCGGAGGCGACGAGACCGGCGAGGCGGGCACGGCTGGTGACGACGGTGACGCAGCCGGGTCCCGTGGGCAGCAGCGGGCGCACCTGGGCGGAGGTACGGGCGTTGTCGAGGACGACGAGCAGACGCAGTTCGGCGGTGAGCGAGCGGAACAGGGCACCGGCGGCGTCCGCCGACTCGGGCATCCGGCGCGGTGGAACGTCGAGAGCGACGAGGAACTCCCGCAGCAGCTCGGCCGGTTCGGGGTCCGAGGTGTCGCTGAACCCGCGCAGATCGGCGTAGAGCGTCCCGTCGGGGAAGTCGGAGTGCCGGCCGGCCGCCCAGTGCACGGTCAGTGCGGTCTTGCCGACCCCGGCGGGCCCGGTGACCACGACGACCGGCCCGTCAGGTCCGGCCGCGGCCGCGGTCAGCGCGGCGCTCTCGGCGGTGCGGCCGTGGAATCCGCGCGGGGTACGAGGCAGCAGGTTGAGCCGGACCTGCACCGGGTCCGGGGCGGGTTGGGGTGTATCGGCCCGGACCGCGGGGACACTGTCGGGGCCGAGGGCGAGGGTGAAGGCGGCGGTCAGCTCGGCGCCCGGACGGACGCCGAGCTCGTCGGCGAGAACCTGGCGGGCGCGGTGGTAGGCGTCCAGGGCCTCCGAGGAACGCCCCGCGCGGTGCAGCGCCTCGACCAGCCGGGCGGCCAGCGGCTCGCGCAGCGGATGGGCCCCGGTCTCCGGCCGCAACAGCTGGACAGCGCGCTCGTGTTCACCACCCAGGACGTACGTGTCGGCGAGCAGCTCGACCGCGGCGAGCCGCGCCTCGTCCAAGGTGTGCGCGGCGGAGCGCAGCAGCGGCGACGGGTAGGCGCCGGCCAGCGCGGGGCCCTGCCACAGGGCGAGCGCCTCGGTGAGCAGCGCGGCCCTGTCACCGGGGTCGGTGGCGCGGCGGGCGAGCGCCACCAGACCCTCGAAGCGGTGGGCGTCGAGCAGCGTCTCCGGCAGTTCCAGGTGGTACGCGGCGCCGCGCGTGCTCAGCTCGACGCCGTACGCCGATGCGTCGACGGCCGCCAACAGTGCCCGCAGGCGCGAGACATGGCCTTGGATCACGGTACGGGCGTGCAGGGGGGGTTCGTCGTCCCACAGCGCCTCGGTGAGTATGTCGACGGAGACCGCGACATTGGCCCGCAGCAACAGCATCGCGAGCAGGCTGCGCCGCTTGGCGGGCCCGAGCGGCAACGGCCCATCGCTCCCGCTGACCGACACGGGGCCGAGGACCTGGAACTCCATGGACGGAACCCTATCTTCCGAGGGCTACTGGGGATCGGGACGTCGAACCGTACGGATACCGCGCTGCTCCGTCACCGACCAGGTCGGGCCGGTCGGCGGCGGAGGCGATGGGACGAGGGAGCAGGGCTCGGCGGTGAGGGCGGTGGCTTTGACGGACCGGGCCAGGTGGCGCGGTCCATCTCGCCGGCGCGGCGATAGACGGCCGCTGACATCGGGTCAGGGGGTGCTGGTGAGCGCGGCCCAGAGGGTGTCGGCGGTGAGGGGGCGGGCCAGACCAGCGGCCCAGGTGGTCTCGTCGCCGTCCTCGTCGCGCCAGGACCACAGGCGGGTGGTGGCGAGGTGGAGCGGGTGGAGCTTGGTGATGCCGATGGCACCGTGCAACTGGTGGGCGATCCGGGCGATCTCGGCAGCCGAGGCGGATGCCTGGGTCTTCGCGCCGGCGATGGCGAACCGGGCGGCCGCAGTGCCAGCGTCCAGCGGGGCGGCGGCGGCCTGGACGGCGGCGCGGACCAGCGCGGCTTCCTCGATCAGCTTCGCTTCCTCCTGCTTGACGGCCTGGAAGCGGCTGAGCGGGCGGCCGAACTGGGTGCGCGCGGTGGTGTGCGCGACCGTCAGCTCGACACAGCGCTGGCCGGCTCCGGCGATCAGGGCCGCCCGGGCCAGGGCCGCCCGCAACTCGGCCTCCTCGAGGAGCTCGCGGGGAATCCGGCGGACCTGCGCGGCGGGGATCTCGACGCTGGCGAGGTGCAGGTCGTCGCGCGCTTCCTCGGCCAAGTTGGCGCCTGGGGCGAGGACTGCCTGGTCCGGGGTGAGGGTGAACAGGACCGGGCCGAAGGGGGCGTTGGCGAGCACCACCACGGCGGTCGCGGTGCGGGCCCAGGGGACGCGGCGCAGGGTCCCGGCGACCAGCAGGGTGTCGTCCTCGCCCGCGCTGCCGGCCGAGCCGACGGCCGAGGCGGCCGGGTGCGCGTGGAGGATCGTCAGCTGGGGGGCGATGGCGTAGGTGAGCGGGCCCTCGGGCACCGACAGGCCGGCACGGCGCAGCAGTGGGCGGGCGACCAGGGCGGTCTCGGCGAACGGGGCGGGGACGGTGCGGCGGCCGGCTTCATGGACGGCGGCGAGGAGTTCGGCGGTGCTGGCGTCCGGGGTGGGGAGGGGCACGGTCTGGGAGTCGGTGGTGTTGGTGACGGTGGCGATGGCGTCCGGGTCGGCGAAGAAGGCGGTGGTGTCGTAGTCGTCGGCGGGGATGGCGGGGGTGCTGGTGTCGATGGTGTGGGTGTTCATCAGTGCTGCTCCAGTCCACGAGTGATGATGCCGCGAAGGATTTCGTTGGTGCCGCCGCGCAGGGTGTAGCCGGGGCTGTGCAGCAGGGCGAAGGCGAGCAGTTCGGCGTGGCTGCCGGGGGTGGCGTGCGGGTCGGCCGGGGTGGGCAGGATGCTGCGGACGGAATCGACCAGCGCGCCCTCCAGGCGGGTGCCGAGGTCCTTGACCAGGGCGGCCTGGGTATCGAGCGAGGCGCCGGCGTCCAGTGCAGCGGCAACGCCGAGGGAGAGCTGGCGGATGCTGTGCAGGCGGGCGGTCAGGATGCCGACCTGGGTGAGCTGTTCGGCGGTCATGGCGCGCTGGTCGAGCTCGCGCAGCAGGGAGACCAGCAGGGGGAAGGTGGACAGGTAGCGCTCCGGCCCGCTGCGTTCGAAGGCGAGTTCGCCGGTGACCTGCTTCCAGCCGTCGCCCTGCTGTCCGAGGAGCATGGCCTCCGGGACGTGGACGCCCTCCAGGTGGAAGGCGTTGAAGCGGTGCTCTCCGCTCATCAGGTGGATCGGCTCGATCCGCACGCCCGGGGCGCGCAGGTCCACGATGAACTGGCTCAGGCCGGCGTGCTTGTCCTCGGCTTCCTCGGTGCGGGCCAGCACGATGGCGTAGTCGTTGGCGTGGGCGCCGCCGGTCCACATCTTGGTGCCGGTCAGCCGCCACCCGTCTGCGGTGCGTTCGGCGCAGGTGCGGACGGAGGCGAGGTCGGAGCCGCTGCTCTTCTCGCTCATCCCGATGGAGAAGAAGCACTTACCGGCGGCGATCCGGGGCAGGAAGAAGCGGCGCTGCTCCTCGGTGCCGTGCTGCAGGATGGACGGGCCGGCCTGCCGGTCCGATACCCAGTGCGCGCTGACCGGGGCGCCGGCGGCCAGGAGTTCCTCGATCACCACGTAGCGCTCCAGGAAACCGCGCCCGGCACCGCCGTACTCGGTGGGCAGCGCCATGCCGACCCAGCCGCGTTCGGCGAGGCCGCGGGTGAACGCGGGGTCCCAGCCGGCCAGCCAGGAGTCGGGGCGGCCGAGCACGGTACCCCGGGCGCGCTCCTCGTCGAGGAAGTCGCGTACATCGAGGCGCAGCTGCCGGGCCGATTCGGGCAGGACGGCCTCGGGAAATCCGAGCGGGGAAATTGTCGCCGTGGGCATGGTTCGCTCCGGAATGGTCGATGGGGATTCGGTCTCGGGAAATCCAGTGGATCGGGTCAGTTGGCGGAGTGCAGCAGCGCGGGGTCGAAGCCGGCCTGGCCGAGGACCTCGTCGGTGTGCTGGCCGATGGCCGGGCAGGGCCGCAGCGGCGGTTCGGGGTCGGCCGAGTAGCGGACCGGGCGACCGATGACCCGGTAGCGGCCCTCGGTGGGGTGGTCGGCCTCGTAGAGCAGGCCCCCCTCTCGGGCGTAGGCGGTGGTGGCGGCGGACTCCAGGTCGAGCACCGGGGCGGCGGCGATGCCGACCCGATCGCAGAATTCCTGCCATTGGGCGCTGGTGTGGTTCGGCGTCAGTTCCGCCATCAGCCGGTAGAGGTCGTCGGCGTGGTGGGCCCGGTCGGGGCCGGTCGCGAAGCGAGGGTCGTCGGCCAGTTCGGGACGGGCGACGAAGGCGGTGAAGTCCCGCCAGTTGCGGTCGCTCTGCGGCAGGATGCACATCCAGCCGTCGGCAGTGCGCTGGGCACGGCGCTCGGGGCTGAGCGAGCGGGTCGAGCCGAACGCGCCGTCGGGCTCCAGGCTGGCCGCGCCCAGGTGCTCGACCAGGTTGAAGGCGAGCATGGTGTCGACCATCGGGACCTCGATGTGCTGACCGGTGCCGCCGTGTTCCCGGTAGTGCAGCGCGGCCAGCACCGACTGGGCGATCTGCATGCCGCAGATCTTGTCGGCCAGCACGGTCGGCACGTAATGCGGCTGGCCGGAGACCTGGTGGTTGAGCCAGACCAGACCGCTGGTCGCCTGGATGATGTCGTCGTAGGCGGCGTGGGTGCCGTGGCTGCTGTCGCTGCGGAAGCCCTGTGCGTTGGCGTAGATCAGGCCGGGATTGACGGCCGCGACCTCGGCGTAGTCCAGGCGCAGCCGGGTCAGGGCCTGCGGGCGCAGGTTGGTGATGAAGACGTCGGCGGTCCGCAGCAGGGCGAGCAGGGCGTCGCGGCCGTGCGGGGCCTTGAGGTCGATGGCGACGCTGCGCTTGTTGCGGTTCAGGTTGAGCGCGGCGCCGCCCATACCGGGGTGGCGCAGCGGCGGGTAGTGGCGGGTCATGTCACCGGTCGGCGGCTCAACCTTGATCACGTCCGCGCCCAGGTCGCCGAGCTGCTGGGCGGCGTACGGGGCCATGATCACGCTGGCCAGTTCGACGACGCGGACTCCGGCGAGGAGTCCTCGCCCGGACGGACCGCTGGGCTCCTGGGTCATCTGCTGGTACCTCCTGAAATGTCGGGTGAAGGGCGGGCGGCCGGCGCCGCGTTGCCTCGTTCCGCAATCCAGGAAACCCGCGGGGAATCGGCACCGTCCAATACGAGTTGGGCGCCGGATCGATAGGGCGGAGGATATTCACGCGGCGCCGGCTCGGGTCATATGGGCGCGGATATCGGTGATTCGGGGAATCCGTATTGGACGGTGCGGCGCCGGACCGGCTGTTCTGGTGGAGGCCGCCCGACCGGGTCGGCCGCCGCGGCACACGCGGCTCGTCATCTCCGGAAGGAGAGTCGGACATGGCAATCGATCAGGCGCAGCGGACCAGTGCGGCGTACCGGGCCCTGGAGGGCCTGTACCGCGAGTTGGGGATCATGGCGGCGGACACGGGCGGCACCGTGAGGATCCAGGGGGCTGACCCGGTGACGCCTTCGGTGCACCGGATCGGCGACGCCGCGGCGGCTGCCCTGGTCGCCCTGGGCACCGAGGCCGCCGTGCTCCACCGGGAGCGCGGCGGCGCGGCGCAGGACGTGACCGTCTCGGTGACGGCGGCGGTGCGCCAGCTGATGGCGGTGTTCTTCACCCGGATGCGGGGCGTGCCGGTCCATCGCTTGCAGGAGGACCCCAACCTGCTCGGCAACAGTGACTTCTACCGGGCAGCCGACGGCCGGTTCGTCTACGTGCTCCTCTCCTACCCGCACCTGCGTGACACCGCCTGCCGGGTACTGGACTGCCCGCCGGACCGCGAGCGGATCGCCGCCGCCATCGCCCAGTGGGACGCGCTGGAACTGGAGGAGGCCATCTGCACCCGGGGCGGCACCGCGATCGCAGTGCGCACCCGGGAGGAATGGCAGCGGCATCCACAGGGGCGGCTGCTGCAGGACGGCCCACTGATCCGGATCGAGAAGATCGGGGAGAGCGCGCCGGAGCCGTTCTCGGCGTTCCCGCCGAAGCTGTCCGGCGCGGCGGACCGGGACCTGCCGCTGGCCGGGGTGCGGGTGTTGGACAACACCCATGTGATCGCCGGCCCGATCGGCGCGCGGATCGCCGCCGAACTGGGCGCCGACGTGCTGCACATGTCCTCGCCCGACCATCCGGACCCGACCGGGATGATCGTCGAGACCGGCATCGGCAAGCGGGCCGCCTTCTGCGACCTGCTCGACCCGGCCCAGGCCGCCGCCTTCCGGTCCGTGCTGGCCGGCACCGACCTCTACGTCTGCAACTACCTGGGTCTGGACGCCAAGGGCTTCGGCCCGGCGGCACTGGCCGAGCAGCGGCCCGGACTGGTCGTGCTGGACTTCCTCGGCTGGGGAACCGAAGGGCCGTGGGCGGCACGCGGCGGCTTCGACCAACTGGCCTCCGCCGCCACGGGTTTGGCAGCCGAGGAGGGCTCGTTCGACGCTCCCCGGCTGCCCCCGACCTACCTGCTGAACGACTACCTAGCCGCAGTGCTCGGGGCCGCGGGCGCGCTGGAAGCGCTGCGCCGCCGGGCCCGGGAGGGCGGCAGCTACCGGGTGCACGTCGACCTGGCGAAGGTCTGCATGTGGGTGCAGGACCTCGGGCTGCTCCAGCGCGCGGGCGTGGTCGAGCTGCCCGCCCCCGACCCGGCGCACGACCAGGCCGAACTGGTCACCGTGCGGGGACCGTTCGGAGAAGTGTGCTACCTGCCGACCCAGGTGCGCTACTCCACGCTGGCACCGCGCCTGTCCCGCACCGCCGAGCCGCTGGGCGCATCGGAGCTCATCTGGTGACCACAGTCCGGCGCGTTGGCGTCCCCCCGCGGGTGCACCGTTGCGGGGCCCTCGATCTCGGGGCGGTGGCGCTCCATCAGCTCCAGCAGGGTGGCGACGGCCGGATCGGCGTTCGGACGGCTCAGCGCCGCGACCGTGGTCACCAACCGGTCGCCGCCCTCGATCGCGACGAAGCGGATCATCGGGTGACCGAGCGCCGCGACCCGCTCCGGGACGAAGCAGACGCACACCCCGGCCGCGGTGTAGCCGAGCATACTGGTCAGGTCCTCGGCCTGGGCACGGGTGCGCAACTCGAAACCGGCCTTGCGACAGGCGTCCTCGATCAGCGCACCGATCCGGGGCATGGCCGGCTGCGCGGCGGTCACGAACTCCTCGTCCCGCAGCCGGGCAAGCGGAACCGAACCGGCCCCGGCGAGTGGATGGTCGCACGGGACGGCCAGCACGGTGCTCTCCTCGGCCGCCTCCCGCACCTCCAGACCCGCCAGGTCGGAGACCGGCAGCCGGACCAGCGCCAGGTCCGCCACCCCTTGCCGGACCTGCTCGCACAGCTCGGCGGACGACCGCTGACGGACATCCAACCGCACGCCCGGCAACTCCCGGGCGGCCACCGCGAGCAACCGGGGCAGGTGCCAGTACCCCAGGCTGCTCACGTAGCCGAGCCGAACCGTGCCCTCGACGCCCTTGGATATCCGACGGACCCGAGCCACCGCGGCCTCCTGCGCCTCCAGCATCCGCTTGGCGTCGGCCGCGAAGGCCGCCCCGGCCACCGTCAGCCGCACTCCCCTGCTGGTGCGCTCGAGCAACAGCACTCCAAGGCCGCGTTCCAGGCGCTGGATCGCCTGACTGAGTGGTGGCTGACTCATCGACAAGCGCCGGGCGGCATGCCCGAAATGCTGCTCCTCGGCGAGTACCACGAACTGCTCCAGCAGGCGAGGGGTGAGCTCCATGACCGTCAACCCTAGGGCGCGGTTCACACACCGAACAAGGACAGGGGACACGCGGGCGATCTTCTTCTCGTTGACCCGAACGCCGGCCTCCCGCAGTTCGGAGGTCACGCGCGGTGAGCCGTAGGAGGTGCCCCCCGGAACGTGGGCTGCAGGCTGCCCCCGATCGAGCCCGCCGACCGTGAGAGGATCTCCGAACGGTTCGCCCGCCTCGACGACGCCCGCAGCCGCGACGACGGCGGGGCCGGCCTCGGCCTCCCAATCGCCCGCGACATCGCCGCCATCCACGGGGGCACTCTCGCCGTCATCGACACCCCTGGCGCGACGACCTTCCGAACGTGTCTACCCGCGCTGGTTGATCGACCTGGCAGGTGCGTCAACTCCGCTACTGAACCTGCAAGCATGATCTCGGAGCTGTTCGTCTGACAGCCGTCGGGCGGCTCCGCTACCCCTGTGACCGTGAGTGCGCACAGGGCGGCGGGTTGACCGACGCCGAGAGGGCCGCGTGGGAGCGGATCCGGCTGCAAGCCGTGGAACGCTTCGAGGGCGGGTAGAAGAACCGGGACCCGCGCTGGGCGCGGTGGCTTTGGCACGTGGTTCTCGGACGAGGTGGGCTTCGCCCGGTGCGAGCTGCAGGAGACCAAGCCGAGCAGCTCGCACCGGGCGGCCTCGGTTACTCCTCGTCGTCGCCGTCTCTGCCGGCGGCGTTCTCGGGAGACCAGCGGAGCGTCACATCGAAGCGGACGCCGGCGGAGCCGCCGGCCAGGATGACGCCGACGCTCCCGTCGAGCTTGACGCCGAACTTGACCTCGATCTCATCGGGTCGGCGCGGTAGGGCGCGGAACGCGTCGATCACGTCGGATGCGGTGTTGACCACGGTATGCAGCGAGTCCCGCACCGTGGCGCCCGCTCTCTCGAGACTTCCCCGGCCGGCGGGCGCGACTCCTGTGCCGGGGCCCTCGGTCTCAACCACCAGTGTCCCGCCGGATGCGAGGGTGAATTCGGTACGTGTTGTCACTGGGCCTCCTGGCCTGGGGATCCGGACGCACAGACGGAGCTCTGCGTCGGCTGCGGATAGGCGTCGGCCTGGACTTTGTCCAGCCCGGTGAGAATCGCCGGCAGTTGGGTCGGGTCGTTCAGATAGTCGAGCACCGCGTGGTTGAACGCGGCCGCCATGGTGCTGGGCATGCTGTCCGAGGCGTCGAAGCACAGGGTGGCGGGCGAGGTCAGCAACTCGTCGATCCGGCGGGCGACGCTGTCGGTGGCGTAGCTGGACGCCATCTGCGTGGTGACGGTGCGGTTGGCCGAGAAGGCTGACTCCAACTGCCGGGCCGGCCAGATCTGCTGGGCCTGCGGGCTCGCCGGGAAGGCCATGAACTGCTCGGCCTCCGGCGAGTCGCGGAACATCGAGACGAGGTCGCCCGACACCTCGCAAGCGGGCGTCCGCATCGGCTGGAGATCGGGGAACGGGGCGAAGTCGTAGTCCTTTCCCGGGACGGGCTTGGACGGCGCCGCGGCGTCCGCGGTGACGAGGGCGCCGTGCTCGAGGTAGCAGCCTGGCAGTGCGGTGAACAGCGGATGGGCCCCCTCGCCGTAGTTGGTCAGGAGCGCGGTCAGCCGGTCGCCATGGACCGCGCCCGGTGCGGTGACGGTCTGGCCCCAGGTCTCCCAGGCCGAGCTGACCTGCGGTGAGCTCCAGTTGAGCTTGCCGTCGACCCAGGACGTGTACGCGTCGGGACCCGACTGGTGCAGCAGGATGTCCTCGATCCAGTCGGTTCCCGGCCAGCCCGAGTTGGGCGGGTCAGCCACGGCCAGGCACCAGGGCGTCTCGCCCCGCTTGACTATCGACTGGCTGGCGCCGACCAAGCCGGCCCAGCTGTCGGGTGGCTGGGTGCCGAGCCGCTGGGGGCCGTACCAGATGAGGCTCTTGACGGAGGCTTTGACCACGACGGCGTACGGATCGCTGGTGCCGGCCTCACCGAGGCGGTACCACTGGGGGCCGTAGTCGGACTTCAGCTGATCCACGAGTCTCCTGCCGAGCGTCTTGTCCTGGAAGCGGTCCAGCGGGACGAGGTCGCCCTGCTGCGCGTAGGAACGCAGCGTTCCGGGGTTCGCCATGACCGACAGGTCCGGTGCCTCGCCCTTCTGCACGTCGGTCCGCAGGACCTGATCGAGTGCCCGAGTGGGGGAGGCGTTGATGGTGATGCCGGTCTTGGCCTCGAAGGCCGTGAGCACCGCCTGGAAGGAGTCCTTCTCGACGTCGCCGGTCCAGGGCGTCAGGATGGTCAGGACGCGTCGGTCGGACGAGCCGCCGAGGCAGGACGCGGAGGCCGCCAGCAGGGTGAGGACCAGCAGGAGCCGGAGAGCTGTCCGGCGCTCGTGTCGCATCATCGGCTCCCGAACCGGTACTCGTCGATGCGCGGATTCAACGCGAAAGCGGCTGCGGCAGTTCCGGTTACAGTCAGCAGCAGGAGCAGCGCCAGGCGTTCGGTGGAGGAGGCGTCCGCGTCGGCCACACCGCTCCTGAACACGGCCTCGTCCTGGGCCTGTTGGTGACCTGCCTGCCCTGTTCCGACGGTCTCGGAGCCGGATGCCAGCGATGACGTCGCCTGTGCCAGGTGGATCCCGCAGGACTTGGCGGCCGGGCAGGCCTTTGCGACGATGGCGGACAGGTCCGCGTCGGCCTCGGCGGAGCTCCGGCTCGCCCGTTGCTGTGCCAGGGCGAGCTGCGCCAGCGTGGTCCACGGCCAAGCGCTCGGCATCGGCAGGGGTGCGGACACGCGCCGTCAGCCCCATGCCCCAAATGCTCACTGATCACTGCCGGGTCGAAGCCCGACGGCTTCGACCCGGCACCCATGCGGGCGACATGCATACCGCCCTGCCGCAGTCAAGCAGCCTTCCTCTCAACTCTGCACTCGAGCCCGTACTTCGCTCTGCAGATGAACTCGTACACCGACACCGTCGGCGGAGACGTTGCACCCGCTTGGCAACCAGCCGCAGCGGTACGTTCGCCAAACCAGTCGTCTTACTGGACAGACCGCAATGACCACTCGCACGATCACAGGCACGCGCTGTTCGAGCCAACACCGCGCCACCGTGCATCGAGGAACCGATGAGAACACTGGTCGACCTGCGCTCGCGCCCTGAGGTCCCAAGACATCCGCCAGGACGGCCCTCGCGGCCGTCCGCCAGCTATATGGCGATGCGTCAGAATGGACCGAGACGGGTGCCGAGTGCCGAGCGCCTTCAGAGCACATCCCGGAAGTAGGGCTTCATGACCCGCTACTGCGTCGACCCCGACCGGAACGAGCTGACCGCCGCCTGGGGCACTGGCGAAGGCGACCTCACCACCCGTATCGCCGTCCTCCCCGGTGGCACGGACATCGCCGCATCCCTGCGTCTGGCCCGCGCTCTGACGCAACTGTCGGAAGCCGCCTGGCACACCTACACCCACCCCGCCAGCGCCGCCGACTCCCTGGAACCCAACAGCGAGGGCTGGCGACGCGAACAAGAACGCCAAGCCTTCAGCGAGGTCACCAAGGCCATCACCCAGCCGAACCTGCCACAGACCGGCCCGGTGATCGTCTCCTACAGCCCCCTGATCGAGTCCGCCCACCAGGTCGGCCGCGCCCTGCACACCCTCGACAATCCCGACCTGACGAAGGCCGTCCTCGCGGAGACCGCCATCGAACTCGCCGCCGTGGAGAGCGCCGAACTCGGCAACCTCACCGGCCGCGCGCAGCAGGCCGTGCTGCTCAGCCGCGAGGACGTCTCCCCCGTCCAGGTCGCCGCCGCCGACCACCTCCTCGAACAGGACCCCTTCGGCCCCGCGGCCCTGTTCTCCGATGTCGACCCGACCGCCGCCTCGGTCGCCGCCGCACACTGGCTGGCCGCCGCGGCCGAGGTCGCCGCCGACGCCTCCGGCCAGAACCCCACCGCGGTCCTCCTCGAAGCCGACGACATCGAGGCCCTCCCCCACGAGACACCCACCCTCGTCCTCGAACTCCTCGACTCCGGCGCCTCCCCCAACGACGCCGTCACCACCCTCGTCCGCCACGCCATGCACGTCGCCGACGGCCTCCTGCCCGACCCCACCGCCCTTCGCGAGCAACTCGACGACTTCGAGGAGACCCTCGCCGAGTACGCCGGCGACGAACCGGACATCGAGGACGTCGCACTGCGCCTGACCCCGCTCGACCCCAAGCGCCCGGCCCGCGATCTTCTCGAAGACCTCCTCGCCGGCATCCACGGCTGCTGGCTCCTCCACAGCGAGTACGACGAACTCGACAACAAGGAGGAGGACGACACCGAGAACGACGAGGAACGCGAGGCCGAAGCGCACCAGCACCACAGCCGCGCGCGCTTCGCCCAGCTCGTACGCGCAGCCGCCACACGCAACCACGACCGGCTGATCTGAGGCGCCCGGTACCCGAGAGAGCCCGACCGGCACGGTCACACGCGGAATCGACAAACCCACTCAGGGTTCTTCCCTTGGCGCCCGCTCACGGGAGACCCCCAGCTCATCCTCACTTTTCGGGGCTGGTGGTCGCATGGTGGTCGCCTGCGACGCCCAGACTGGAAGAGAACGATCCGCGCACCCCTTCGAGGCGATCACCATGCGCAGCTCACGCACCACCGGCGACCGCGGACGCGTCTACCGGCGCTGCGGCTGCCGCGACGACCACCGCCGCCAGCTCGGCACCCGCTGCCCGCACCTCGCCGCCGACCCCCGGCACGGCAGCTGGGCCTTCGCCGTCGACGTCCCCTCCGCCGACGGCCACCGCCGCACCATCCGCCGTGCCGGTTTCCCGGACGAGACAGACGCTCGCATCGCCCTGCGCCGCTTCAACGAGTCCCTGCCCATCGGTGTCGTCACCGACCCGAGGCAGAGCACCGCCGACTACCTGACCGGCTGGCTCGCCGAGAAGGAGCTCCACCTCAAACCCACCACCATCGCCGCTACCGCGACTACATCGAACAGGACCTCATCCCCGCCCTCGGCGCCATCCCCCTCGACGACCTCACCCGCCCGCACCTGCGCGCATTCGTCACCAACCAACTGCGCCACCACCGCGGCAGAGTCACCGTCCACCGGATCATGTCCACCCTCTCCAGCGCCCTCAGCGACGCCGTCACCGGCGAACGCCTCCCCCGCAACCCCGCGAAGCCTCCGCTCATCTCCAGGCCCGCCGCAGCCGAACGGCACCTGTGGACCGAAGAAGAGGCGGCCCGCTTCCTGCGCTTCACCCACCTCACCGACCCGCTCTACGCCGACATCGCCGAACTGATGATCGGAACCGGCCTGCGCAAGGGCGAGGTCCTCGGCCTGCGCTGGAACGACGTCCACCTGCCCGAGCGCACCCTCTTCGTCCGCGCCACTCTCTCCGTCATCGACAACACTCGGCTCCTGCTCACCGCCCCCAAGACCAAGGGCAGCCGCGCCTGGGTCGCCCTGTCCGACCGCGTCGCCGACGCCCTGGACGACCGCGCCGGCTCACGCGCCTTCGGCCACATCACCCCCGTCGGCGGCTACGTCTTCCACCGCCACGGCCGCCCCCTGCACCCCAAGACGGTCCTCGACCGCTTCCACCTGCTCTGCGACAAGGCCGGCGTCCCCCGCATCGCCCTGCACGACCTGCGCCACCTCGCCGCCAGCTTCGCCATGGCCGCAGGCGTCCCGCTCCCGATCGTCTCCAAGACCCTGCGCCACCGCACCCTGTCCACCACCGCGAACATCTACGCCGAACTCACCCGCCTCGCGGAGCGGGCGGCCGTCGACGCCATCGCCTGGACCCTCAACACCGCCGACCGCGCCGACCTCGGCCGGCCCGCATGCCGCGCCCGGCGCCCATGGCACCAGAACCCGCGCCCCCACCACCGCCTGGCCGCCCATCAGACGCCACAAGAGATCGAACCGACCACCGCCTGGCCGATGTGGCCCGGCGACCACACTGCGACCACCAGCCGACGGGACATCAAAAAGGCCGCTCCCGCCAGAAGCGGAAACGGCCTACGACCTGCAGTTATGCAAGTCGGGACGACAGGATTTGAACCTGCGACCCCTTGACTCCCAGTCAAGCGATTCAAGTAGTGTCACCAGCAAGGATCTGACGATCCTGGCTTCTTTGTTACCTCAACTACTCGCGCGCATCGGCAAGTTGGAGTCATCGAGCATGCGTCGCAACGATCCGATGGCAACTCGGCGCGAGGTGCCATCGGCGCCCATTTCGTTCGCGAGTGTCCGTTTCCGTCCATGGGCGCTCACCGGCGCCCACCGATCCTGGTCCCCAAATGGTCCCCAGGCCCATCAGGCCCATCCGATAACCGTCAGTAGCTACAATCTGGCGGCTGTTCAGGCACCATGGTTCGCAGCGATCCGAACGGGCTTCAGCAAGATCGCTGCAGGTCACCCTGCCGCCTCACCCAGTGGGGAGCGGATCAAGGCCGATTACCCATCAGCTACGGATCGTGATCTTCCAAGCGGTGTGTCGTCTTGAGCGTTCCCTTCCCGACCGGTCGCACTGCGCCTCGCGCCCTGCCCTGCACGCTCTGCCGGGACACCCCACCGCCCCATCAACCTTGGACACAGAACCACCCACTCCAAGGAGGAGCCCATGGCGCAGCGTCCGGGGGATCGTTCCAGCACTTCACTTCCTCCCGGCCACCCGGACAAAAGCAGTGTTGGTTTTGGCGCTGTGCTGGTTGAGGCCGATGATCTCAAGGGCTTTGCCCTGTCGGGTGCGGCCGGCGGTGATCGGGCCGAGAGCACCGTCAGCAGACTCACTTCGAGCGAAGAGGTGCACCAAGTCCCTCAGGCGGTACCTGAGTTGACCGGAGGCTTCGGCGCGGCAGACGTCGATCAGACGCAGGTCGACAAGCTCCTCGATAATGTCGGCCGCATCCATCTCCGGCAAGCCAAGAGCGGTTGACGCACTGGCCGCCGTGAAGCTGGGCTTGGCCTGGGCGCCGAGGAGAAGGAAGGCCTCCGTGGCCTCCAGGCTGAGCTGGTGGAAAGTCGCAGCGAGGCTGGCCCGGATCTCAAGATCGTTGTGGGTGAGCTCGGCCAGACGTCGCTCTTCATCGGCAAGGCGCTCGGCGAACTGGCCAAGGGACCAGTGCGGGCGTGCCAGGAGCCGTGCGCCCGCGATGCGCAGGGCAAGCGGGAGCCCGTCGGTAAACTGCCCGATTCGTGCGCCGCCCGCGGGATCGGTGGACAGTCGCTCTGGTCCAATGATCTGGCCCAGCAACTTGAGCGCGTCGTGGGCTTCCATTGTGTCCAGCTCGATGATGTGGGCGCCTTCCAGGCCTGCGAGTCGGCGACGGCTGGTGATCAAGGTGGCGCTTCCGCCCAGCAGCGGGCGCACCTGCCGCTCGTCGGAGACATCGTCAAAGACAGTGAGCACGCCTCCGTTCACCGCGGACCGGTAGAGCTCGCTCAGCTCGTCGTCGGTGTACTCCTGCTCTACGCCCTTCGTGCCCAGCATTCGCAACAGCCTGGGGAAGGCCTGGGCCGGCTGGACCGGCTGTGTGCTCATACCGTGGAGATCCAGATAGAGCTGGCCGGCCGGGAAGCGGCTTTTCATGAGGTTGGCCACGCGCATGGCGAGAGTGCTCTTGCCGACGCCCGCCATTCCGGTGATCACCACAGTGGGCGGGATGTCCGCCGGTTCAGCCAGGATCGTGCAGACGCGGGTGAGCTCCCGGTCCCGGCCGGTGAAGTCGCTGAGGTCGGGCTTGAGATGGCTGCGCCGCTCCGGCGCGAGGGCCGGCGGCCAGCTAGTCTGCCCGGGGGTGTCGGCACCTGAACCGGGCCGGGCGACCGGAGAGTTCATCGTGCCGGGCTCGACGGTCTTGCCGCAGGACAGCGCGATCCTCCGGATCGGCTCACCGGCCAGGATCTGCCGGTGGACATCCTGCAGTTCCTGGGCCGGTTCGATCCCCAGCTCGTTGATCAGCTTCCGTCGGCAGTCCTGGAAGACACGGAGCGCGTCGGCCTGTCGGCCGGAACGGTAGAGCGCGATCATCAGCAGAACGGACAGGTGCTCGCGCAGCGGGTTCTCGACCAGCAGGCTGACAAGCTCGACCGCCGCCTCGGCCTGCCGTCCTAGGGCGATGTCGATGCCGATCCGGTCTTCCAGCACGGACAGGCGGCGCTCGGTGAGCCGCCTCCGCTCGGCCTCGAAGAACTCCGTGGCGAGTTGGCCGAAGACGTCACCCCGCCAGAGGCCGAGCGCGGTGTCCAGCCGCTCGCGGGCGGTGGCCAGGTCGATGTCGACCAACGCCACCCCCTCGGCCGCAGTCCGGGTGAAGACGTTGAGGTCCACCTGGTCGCGGTCGACCAGAAGCACGTAACCGTTGTCGATGAGCGGCAGCAGATCGCTGGTCCGGGACACGCCCACATCGGGCTCAAGGGCTCGCCGCAGGCCGCCCACGTACTTGTGGACGAGGTTGCGCGGGTTCCCGGGCAGGTCCTCACCCCATACCGCCTCGATGATCTCCGAAATGGCGTGCGGCTGACCCGTCGCCAGCAGGAGCCGGGCCAGTACGGCCCGCTGACGAGCCGAGCCCAGGTCGAGCTCCCTGCCACCGCGCCAGGCCCGGACCGGGCCCAGGAGTTCGAACCGGAAGGACTTCGCGATCTCGTGGGTGGGGGGGAACAGCTGTCTCACATCCTTCGTCGGGACCTCCTACTCGACGGTCGCAGGAGGAAGGGCGGCGGGCTCGACCGAGCTCAGGCCATGGGGATCCAGCCGAACGGCTCCGCGGTGGTGCTGGCCGCCGAAGGATCAGTGGCGGTAGGGCCTGGGATCGTCAGCTCACCAGAGCTCGGTATGGGCCTTCCTGCTCGGAGAGTTCGCGGGGATGCCCGCACTGGGTCACCCTGCCGTGCTCCAGGACGACGACCTGGTCCGCGGATTCGATCGCGGTCAGCCGGTGTGCGACCACCACGAGGGTCGTGGGCAGACCACGCAGCCGCTCGAAGATCTCCGCCTCCAGCACCGGGTCGAGCGCGCTGGTCGCCTCGTCCAGGATGAGCAGCCGCGGCTGACGCACCAACGCCCTTGCTAGGATGATCCGTTGACGCTGACCACCCGAGACGCCGGCACCACCGGGACCGAGCAGGGTGTCGTATCCCATCGGCATAGCAGAGATGTCCTGGTGGATGCCGGCCAGCCGCGCGGCTTCGACGATCTCGGACTCGGACACCTCCGAGCCACCCCAGCCGATGTTTTCCCGGATCGTGCCGGAGAACAGCCGGGAGTCCTGGTTGACGAAGGAGATCGACCGCCGGTACCCGCTGGTGTCCACCGAGACGAGGTCGCGGCCGTCCACCAGGACCTGGCCGCTGGTCGGCTGGTGCAGGCCTGCGAGCAACAGCGCGCAGGAGGACTTGCCCGAGCCCGAGGCGCCGAGGATCGTGGTGAAGCTGCCGTCCGGGACGGTGAACGAGACCTCGCTCACCACATCGGCCCGCCCCACCTGGTATGTGAAGGAGACGTTGCGCACCTCCAGCACGCCCCGGATCCCGTCGCCGTCGATCTCCAGGTCTGTACTCCTCCGTTCCGGCGCGGCCTCCATGATGTCGCCCAGCCTGGTCAGGTCGGCACCCAACCCGGCCACTTGGAAGCCCACTTGGACGCAGTTGGCGAGCGGCACCAGAAGCCCCATGGCAAGCACGCTGAAGCCGAGCACATCGCCGAGGGTGAGCTTGCCGGCGGAGAGCCGGTCCATGCCGACCGCCAGGATGATTAGCGGCGCAACCAGTTGCAGAGCCGTGCTGAGCGTCGAGGAGAGCGTGAGCAGCCGTCGGCTGCGCAGTCGGGTATTGAGCTCCTCGGCAAGGGTGTGGCTCCATCGGTGCCCAGCCGCCCCCTCGACGCCCGCCGCCTTGAGCGTGGCCATGCCGTCGAGGATCTCGACCAGTTCCGACTCGGCGCGGGACCGCGCCTCGAGCGCGTCGGCGCTCGCGTACTCCTGCCTGCGCCAGGTGGCCACCAGGAGGGCCACCTGCAGGAGAGCCACCGCGATGACCACCAGCGCCAGCGTGGGGTCGGCCAGCACCAGCAGGGTCATGTAGACGAGGATGAGGATGCCGTCGAAGACGCTGGCGAAGGCCGCGACGGAGAATACCTGACGGATCGTCGCACTGGTCCTCACCCGCTGCAGCAGGTCGCCCGGGCTGCGGCTGGTGAAGAAGTCGTACGGCAGCGCGAACATCCGGTTGAGGATCCCCAGCGTGATGTTCTCGTCGACAGCCGTCTGTATGGCGAGGAAGGAGAGCGAGCGCAGGAACTGCAGACCGAAGTAGGCCGCGGCCAGCACGGGTATGCCCAGCCAGATGTAGCCGGCACCGGAGGCCGCCTGCCCGGGCATCGCGTGATCCACCACGTACCTGGTGGCCAGCGGCATGCCCAGGTTGAACAGCAGCAGGATCAGGGAGCAGGCGACGAAGGGCAACCAGCGGTAGCCGGACGGAAAGAAGTGCCAGAGGTAGCGCCAGGGACTGGCGCCCCTGCTGCTCGCGGCGCGGCGGCCGCTCCAACTACGGGCGTTCTTCAGTCCCGGCGTGATCTGGAGGGCGACACCGGTGAAGGACTCCCCGGCAGTCGCGAGACTGATCCGGCGTCGTCCGAGCGCCGGATCGACAATGTGCACCCAGTCGCCCTGCACTCCTTCGAGGACCACGAAGTGGGCGAAATTCCAGAACAGGATGGTGGCCGGGGGCAGCTCCCGAAGCCCTTCGAGACTGACCCGGACCCCGCGGGCGTTGAAGCCGTACTCCCGTGCCACTTCGAGGATCTGACGTGCAGACACGCCATCACGGCCGGTTGTGGTGGCCTGCCGCAACTCCTGAATGGGTACATCGGCACCGTGGAAGGCCAGCACCATGGACAGCGACGCTGCTCCGCAGTCGCTGATCTGCGCCTGCAGGCGAACCGGCACTCGCGGCCGAGGGGCGAGCGCCCGTCGCACCCTTTGGAGCCCGGTCCCGGCAGGACGGTACGGCCGCCGCGCCAACCGCCCAGTCTCGACCTGCGGCCCGTAGTCCCGTACGGCGCCCCTGGCGGAGAGCGCCTGCCGGCGGAACCTGCCGCGCGTGGCCTGCTGCAAGGTGGGTCGGTCGCCGCTCTCCGGGGTCTCGACAGTACTCACTGGAGGGTTCCGTCCGGGTAGCCCGAGGCCTTGGCCCGCTGCCCACACCAGGACCGGGCGCCGCGCATCGGGCGCAGACCGACAAGGCCCGTTCGTCTTTGGCGAGTTGCCTGCATGATTCCTATCTCGTGTTCCGAGCGAGGTGCCTTGTGAGCAGCGGTGGAACGGTGGTGGATTGCCGTGGGCGTACAGTGGGCCGGGGCCTCCTGGCAGCTGTTCCCTGTCAAGAGGCCCCGGCTGCCGAGCGTCAGAGCGCTCAGCTCATGACGGGGAACGCCGGGATGGCGTGGCCACCGACCACGTCGGCGAGCTCCTCGTCCGCCAGAACGGCGATGTCGACGCTCTCGAACTCGATGTTCTCCATGCTGTTCACCTCCTCCGAAGGTCTCGTCGTTCAGTCCGGTCCGGAGACCGGACCACTGCGGTCAGAAGCTCTTGACGTTCGTCCCCTGCAGGGCAGCGCCGCCGACGATGTCGGCGAGCTCCTCGTCCGTCAGGGCGGCGATGTCGACGCTCTCGAACTCGATGTTCTCCATGCTGTTCACCTCCTCCGAAGGTCTCGTCGTTCAGTCCGGTCCGGAGACCGGACCACTGCGGTCAGAAGCTCTTGACGTTCGTCCCCTGCAGGGCAGCGCCGCCGACGATGTCGGCGAGCTCCTCGTCCGTCAGGGCGGCGATGTCGACGCTCTCGAACTCGATGTTCTCCATGCTGTTCACCTCCCTTCGGATATGAGACCGAATGGAATTCCACGGCCGGGCCGCGCCGACCGCGCAGCAGGGCGCTGCGCGGTCGGCGCGGCATAGAGAACCGTGGGAGGCTCCGCGAATCACAGAGCCTCAGTAGGAAATACTGATGCCGCCCAGCCTGCTGCTGAAGGCACTCATCACGCGCTGCACCACCGCAGGAGCGGAGAACTGCGGGCCGAGCACCAGTGTGAGGTTTAGGGAATTAACCCCGCCGATGATCTTGAGTTCCATCCCGCTGGAGATGTAGCGGTAATCGGCTGAGTAGCTTCCGGGTCGCGCGGTGAAGCTTTCGTAAGTCTTCTCACCAGGACTCAGATCGCGATTGAAATAGCTTACCACGAGCTTCGGGCCCGGAGTTTTCCCACCGGGGGTGATCCGCTCCTGGATCTCGGTCAGGGTAGCGCTGTCGACATTCCGGTACGCCGCGACAGCCATGACCTCACGCCGTACCTGCCGGACCACCTGCCGGGGATCCTTGCCTCTTTCGACGGATATCGGAAGGGAGACCGTGAACATGCCTGAGGTCTTTTCCTCGGACGGCGTGCGCGCGTCCATCGGCATCCAGACGTCGACCCGGTCCGCGGACGTCACCGCGAACGCCGCGTCCGCGATCGCACTGACGGCCAACTGAAACTCGGTGCAGCCGGAGAGCCTCGAGAGGGACCGCAGCGCCGTCCGCTCAGCCCCCCTCACGACGGCATTCGCGACGACGCACTCCCCCGGCTCGGAGCGCTCCTGGAAATCCTCCCGCGGAACCTCGACGGGCGCCCTGCCAGCGAGGCGTTTGCTCCAGAATTCGGCCGCCTCGGCCCGCCCTGGCGCTTCACTCCCGCCATGTCGCCCGGCTGCCAGGACGAAGCTGTCCGGGGTCGGCTCCGGCCAGCCCGGGGCACCGGCCGCCTGATGCTCGTAGTTACGCCACAAGCTCCGCAGAACCAGTGCCACACCTCGCCCGTCCAACGCCACATGAGAGAAGGATGCCAGAAAGGCATGGACCGTCGGGGAGTAACGCAGGATGCGAAATCTGAAGGGATATCCGACTGCCAGGTCCCAGGGATCGGAAAGATCCTTTCCGAGCACCATGGCCACATATCGGGAGAACTGCTCCTCCGAGGAGCTTTTTACCTGCCGACAGTCGACCAGGGTCTTGACATCGGGTTCGTCGCGCACCCATTGCAGCGGATCCCGACCAGATTCATCCAGGATTCCGATACGCAGCGCGTCATGCTGGCGCACTGTTTCCGCTAGAGCCGCGACGAAAGCCTTTACATCGAGTCCGCCACCGATCCGGTACGCGGCATGGAGGGCAGTGGATATCCCCGGACTCCGCTTTGACCGAAGGTAGTGCGAATGCTGCCCAGGCGTCAACGGATGCTGCCTGAGAGTCAACTGGTATCGCTGTGGCGACCCTTTGCCTGATGTGTGCATCTTCCCCCTCAACGCACCTTCGGCTCGAACAGCACGCGAACTTTACCGTGCTGAACAGGATCCAACCGGCGGGCACGGCGCATGTCAATACGTAAAACTTCCATCAAGCCAAAGGTCTGTCCCGGGGAACTGTGCTACTGAGCCCCTTGGACCAGATGCATACATACACCCCCTACGAGGAGAATGTCCGAACTGCCGCCCGGACCGGGCAGGCTCGACGGGATCGGACCGAGGACGCGGTGGTGCGTCGCTGCCCTCAGCTCGCCGCGGTCAGGGGGAGTTGAGGTCCTGTTCCCACGGTCCACGCCGACCGGGCGCGGCATCATCGGCCGGGCATGGCGGGCGTCACCGAAATCACCGTTCGCTGCCGCTCGCGGCACACGCTCGGCAGTCCGGCTTCAGCGGGACACATTGGGAATTCACGGCGGCTTCAGTGGCCGTCGGTAGTGTCACGCGAAGGATGACACCTTCATGCCTGAAAAGGATCCCATTTTGGGCTCTCCTGCCGTATGTGTGGGTGCGCTGATCTACGGCTGGACGTGAAACACGCCGTCCTCTGTGACCCTTGAGGTGTCGAAGCCCAAATTGGATCAAGCAGAGAGACGGCGTGCCTGCCTTCAGCATATGGAAGCGCACCCTGATGGTCGAAAACACGAGACGGTGCACTGGGACAAATCAGAACAATGTGTAGTCGCGTCGGTACGGCCTGACGCGCGGCGGCGTGGACGGTGCGGACTGTGCCGACGCCCGGCCCCTTGGTACGACCAGGGACGCGGCCGACGCCGGTGGCGGGACCTGGACCACGGGGCGGTGCGGGTGTTCCTGGAGGCCGACGCCCCGCGGGTCGCCTGCCCCCGGCACGGCCCGACCGTGGCAGCGGTGCCATGGGCCCGGCACAACGCCGGCCACACCCTGGCCTTCGACCAGCAGGCCGCATGGATGGCCGCCGAATGCTCCAAGAGCGCGGCGGCCGAACTGTTGCGCTGCACCTGGCGCACGGTCGGCAGGATCGTCGAGCGCTACACCGCCGACCGCGACCGGGGCGCGGACCGGCTGGCGGGGTTGCGCCGGATCGGGATCGACGAGATCTCCTACCGCAAGGGCCACCGATACATGACCGTCGTGGTCGACCACGACACCGCCCGCGTGGTGTGGATGGCCGACGGCCACGGAACCGACGTCCTCACCCGGTTCTTCGACGAACTCGGCGAGGTCCGGGCCGCGCGGCTGACGCACATCAGTGCCGACGGCGCCGCCTGGATCGCCCAGGTCACCGCCGATCGGGCACCGCGCGCGCTGCGGGTGATGGACCCCTTCCACGTGGTCGCCTGGGCCACCGAGGCGTTGAACACCGAGCGTCGGGCCTCGTGGAACCGGGCCCGCCGAGAGCTCGGCGACCGCCAGGCCGCCCGGGCGCTGAAGGACTCCCGCTTCGCGTTGTGGAAGAACGCCGAGGACCTGACCGACCGCCAGGCCGCCGAGCTCACCTGGATCGCGGCCACCGACCCCAGGCTCCACCGCGCCTGGCGACTGAAGGAAGCCCTGCGAGCCGTCTTCGCCCTGTCCAAGCGCCGCCCGACCGCGGCTTTGAAGGCCCTGGACGCCTGGATCAGCTGGGCCCGCCGCTGCCGGATCCCCGCCTTCATCGATCTCCAGCGCAAGATCGTGCGCCACTACGACGCCATCCGCTCGGCGCTGATCACCGGCCTGTCCAACGGGCTGATCGAGTCCACCGACACCAAGACCCGCCTGATCATCCGCCGTGGCTTCGGCTTCCACTCCGCAGACGCCGTCATCGCCCTCGTCATGCTCACCCTCGCAGGCCCCCGCCCCACCCTCCCAGGACGCCAACCCCCAACAGCATGACCCACACATACGGCAGGAGAGCCTGAAATGGCCGCCTTCGTCGAGGCCGTGCAACGGCCGAAGGAGTCGGCGCAGTCGTTGGTGGTGCTCAAGCGCGGAGACGAAGGCCGCACGCCGCTCTTCCTGCTCCACCCCGTCGGCGGAAGCGTCTACTTCTACCGGGAGCTGGCCCGCCTCCTCCCTGCCCGGGCAGCCGGTCTACGGCTTCCAGGCCGCCGGGCTCCGCGACGACGCCGCACCCCGACGGAGCGTCGAAGAGATGGCCGCTCACTACCTCAGGGAGGTTCGTGGCGTGCAGCCGGCCGACCCCTACGCGCTCGGCGGAGCGGCGTTCGGCGGTCTCATCGCGCTGGAGATGGCGCAGCGGTTGCGGGCTGAGGGCGAGACGGTGGAGCTGCTGGCGCTGTTCGACACCCCGGGTCCGGGACAGATGCCGCCCAACAAGCACGGGGGTCTCTCTGCAGAGGCCGCGGACGAGCTGCTCGCCGAACGCATGTCCGCAGAGGGCGTCGAACCGGGTGAGTCGGCCGATGCGTACGCGCGCCAGGTCTTCGACGTCTACCGGGCCAACCTCGAGGCGCTGCACGCCTACCGTCCGACCCCGTACGCCGGTCCGGTCCTGTACTTCCTCGCCGCGGAGCGCCGGGACGGAATCGACCCGGCGCGCCCGGACTCGGCCTGGACACCGCTGGCCCGCGCGGGACTCATGACCCACACCCTTCCCGGCGACTACCTCGCGATGTTCGCACCCGCGAACGCCGAGACCATCGCGCGGGTTGTGACGACGAACCTCCAGATGGGCAAGGTGCACAGTGAGTAGCGATGTGGATATCTCATGTGACGTATTGATCATCGGCGCCGGTCTCGCCGGTGGCTCGCTGGCGCGCCAACTGCGGCTGGAGCAGCCGGATCTGGACATCGTCGTGGTCGACAGGATCACGCACTTTCCGCCCGGCCTGGACGAGGCGTCCGGGGAGGAGTTCTCGAACTACGCGAACCGGGTCCTCCGGATAGGCCCTTACCTGCGCAAGCACCACTACGTGAGCTCGGGCATGCGCTTCTTCTTCGACTCGTCGGGGCGCGACCTTCCGCTCGACCGGATGTCCGAGATCGGCGGCCGAAGTCCTCACCCGATCCCGACGTACCTGATCGATCGGCCCGTGGTGGAGCAGGCGCTCTGCGAGATGAACCGCGAGTGCGGTGTGCGGGTCCTCCTCGGGACGGAGGTGCTGCACTGCGGCCCGGGCGAGTCCCCGGCCAAGGCGATAACGATCGACGGTGACAACGGGCATCTCGTCCGCACCACCGCGGGCGTCATCCGCTGCCGCTGGCTGGTCGACGCGGCCGGAGAGGAGTCGCCGATCGCCCGGATGCTCGACCTGGTGTCCGAGGACGACCGCAATCCGATCGCGGCCGCCTGGGGGCGCTTCGACGGCTGCCTGTCCCTTGACGACCTCGGTACCAAGGCCTGGCGTCAGCGCGTCCCGCACTGGGGCCGTGCGTCGTCCATGACGTACTTCATGTACCGCGGGTACTGGATCTGGCTGATGCCGCTCTCCGAATCGCAGTACAGCATCGGCGTCGTCTTCGACCGCCGCCATGTCCAGCCGCGGGTCGGTTCGGGCGAGGAACTGCTGGCCTTCCTCCAGGAGCACCGGGCCGTCGGGGAGATCCTCGGGCCGGATCCGCAGCCCGTCGCCTTCGGGACGCGCGAGCGGCTCGCCCGCTTCGCCAAGCAGCAGTTCTCGGAGCAGCGCTGGTTCCTGACCGGCAACGCCGGCACCGTGCTCGATCCGATGTTCGCCAGTGGCTCTTCACGGAGAACAACAAGCTTATCGGCGAGTTCATCAAGTCCGACCGCACCGGCCGCGGGCACGAACTCCCGGGGATGGTGCACCACTACGGCATCCGGATGCGCAGCCGGTACGAGAAGCTGCTCAACACCTTCGGCCACTACGTCTCGCGCGGCTCCTTCGACGCCTGGAGTGCCTGGCTGGCATTGCGCAACCGGGTCTACTACAACCGCATCGTCCCGGACGCGCTGGAGGACCACCGGATTCTGCTGCACTTCGCCCGCACGCACGGCACCGACTGCCAGTGCAACGACCAGGTGATGGGCGGAAAGCTCTCCCGACTGCTGAAATCCGCGGACCGGCTGACCGAGGAGTTCGTCGGCCTGCTCGACGCCCGGGACAGGTTCCATACCTGCAACGAGGGCATGTTCCTGGACTCACGCTCATTCGACCAGGACGAGACCCTGATGGCCAAGGTCTACAAGCGGCGGGACTGGACACTGGAGGTCCCGGCGGACGAGCGGACCTACGAGATCTTCTGCCGCACCCTGGTCCGCCGGCTGATCGAGATCTCCGGGGCGTCCTGGAACGAGGCGGGGTTCAAGGCGGTGTTCAACCCCGACTGGGACGGCCACCAGCCGCTGGAAGAGATGTTCAAGGGCGTTCTTGGAGAACGCCCGCAGATCCGGTCCTGACGGGAACGACGATGTGGAGGGCGCCGACCATGGGCGATGACGAGTCCGGCCTGCGGTACAAGGTCGTGGTCAACGACGAGGAGCAGTATTCGATCTGGCCGGCCGACCGGTCCAACCCGGCGGGCTGGCGTGACGCCGGCGCGTACGGTGCGCGCGAGGAGTGCCTGCGCTGGGTCGACGAGAACTGGACGGACATGAGGCCGCTGTCGGTGCGCGGCCGAGCCCACTGAGCCGTCGGCCCCGAGGCCGACGCCGTAGAACCGAGCAACCCGGGGCGGGTCCGGCCGTAGTGCCGGACCCGCCCCGGGTTCTCACGTAGGGAGGATCACTGTATCGATCGAGTTCGTTCGCCGCCTGGACGGCCTGATCTACCGCTTCCGGCTGGACGGCACCTTCAACGGCAGGCCGTCCTACCGGAGGGTGGACCTGGCGCTCTGGTGCCGCTGGCTGCCGCCCCGCGGCTGGTGCACCTGCGATGCGGACGGCGTCGCCAACTCTTGGCCGCTCCACCCCCAGACGGGCGAGGAGATGTCGCCGCCACTCGGCCCCTGGCGCAGCTGGAAGGCAGGCAAGTCGTACCTCTACGACCTGCGGCAGGGCGACGAGGGCCAGAAACCGGCCTGATCACGCGCCGGTGCCGGCGTCGCCGCCCCGGACCGCGTCCATGGCCGCCCTGCGCCGCTCGAGCCGGCTCTGCACCCCGGCGAACGCGGGCCGGGTCTGCGTGCCAGCGATGTGCCGTGCCAGTTCCGAGATCGTCGGGTACTTGTACAGGTCGGTCATGAGCAGCTTGCCGGGATACACGAACTTCAACTGGCCGTACACCCGGGCCAGCAGCAGTGAATCGCCGCCGAGGTCGAAGAAGCCGTGGTCCGCTCCCAGGCGGGGGACCCCGAGGACGGCCGACCAGATCGCGGCGATGGTCTTCTCGGTCTCGGTCTCCGGCTCCCGGTGGGCCCGCCCGGTCTGCACCGGACCGGGCGACGGGAGCGCCTCGTGGTCCACCTTCCCGTTAGGGGTCAGCGGCACGGCGTCGAGCTCGACGAACGCCGAGGGCACCAGGTACCCGGGAAGGGCTGCCCGCAGTGCCCTGACCGCTTCGGCACGGTCGAAGGAGTGCTCCTCCTCACACACCACGTAGGAGACCAGGCGCTTGGTACCCGGCTGGTCCGTTCGTACCACGGCCACGGCGTCGCGGACGCGATGCAGCGCCCGGAGCGCAGCCTCGATCTCGCCGAGCTCGATCCGGAAGCCGCGGAGCTTCACCTGGCGGTCGCCGCGGCCGAGGTACTCGAGCTGGCCGTCGGCGAGCCGGCGCACCAGGTCTCCGGTGCGGTAGAGGCGGGCGCCCGGGCGGGCGCCGAACGGGTCCGGGAGGTACCGGCTCGCCGTCAGCGCGGCCCGGCGGTGGTATCCCTGGGAGACTCCCTCGCCGCCGAGGAAGAGCTCGCCCGCGACACCGACCGGGACCGGCAGCAGCTGGGAATCCAGGACGTACGCCTGCGAGTTGGCGATGGGCCGCCCGATCAGCGGCTTACCGCCGTCCGGCGGGATGAGGGCGAAGGTCGAGTAGACGGTGTCCTCCGAAGGGCCGTACAGGTTGTACACCTTGCGCACCCCCTTCTGCCGGTGGATCCGGTCCACCAGGTCGCGCGGCAGCGGCTCGCCGGCCAGGTTCACCACACGTACCCCGGACGGGAGTTCGCCGAGGCGCAGCAGCGTGTCCAGCGCCGAGGGGACGGTGTTGACCAGCGTCACCCGGTCGCGGGCGGGCAGCGACGGCAGCAGGAGCGCGTTCTGGGCGAGGACGACGGTGGCGCCGGTCGTGAGCGGCAGGAAGAGCTCGAAGACCGAGAGGTCGAAGCAGATCGAGGTCGACGCGAGCGTTCCCGAGAGCTCCTCGGCCGAGTACACGCCCTTCGCCCAGGCCAGCAGCGCGAGGACGTTGCGATGGGTGATCCGAACGCCCTTCGGCACACCCGTCGAGCCGGAGGTGTAGATCACCAGTGCGACGGAGCCGTCTCCAGCCGGTTCCGGGCTCTCGTCGACCGGTTCCGGAACCACCTCCTCCGGTGAGGCCGTTCCATCCTCATCGACCAGCAGCACGCGGGCACGGGAGCCGGACAGCGAGCCGCGGGTCGAGGTCTGGGCCAGGACGACGGCGGGTGCCGCGTCGTCCAGAATGTGGGCGATGCGCGAGGCCGGGTACGCCGGGTCGAGCGGCACGTACGTCGCCCCGGCCTTCCAGGTGGCGAGCAGCGCTGCGGGCAGGTCGGCCTCGCGCTCCAGGCAAATGCCGACGAACGCACCCGGGGCCACCCCCGCCCGGCGCAGTCGCCGGGCGAGCCGGTCCGCCCGCGCGTCCAGCTCCGCGTACGTCAGGTTCTCCTCGCCGGCGATGAGAGCCGTCGCCTCCGGGGTGGTGGTCGCCTGCGCCTCGAACAGCTGGTGCACGCCGCGCTGTTCGGGCAGCTCCACGCGGGGCCCGGTGGAGTCGGCGAGCAGACGGTCCCGTTCGCCCGCGCCGACGATCGGCAGATCGCGGATCCGGCCGGGCGCGGCGGCCAGGCCGGTGAGCAGCGTCTCGTAGTGCCCGAGCATGCGCTCGATCGTGTCCGCGTCGAACCGGTCCTCGTCATAGGAGAGTTGGAGCGACAGGCATTCGCCGGGGGCGACCGTCAGGGTGAGCGGGAAGCTGGTCTGCTCCGACATCCGGATCGAGTCGACCCGGAGCGGTCCGCGCTGCGCCTCCAGTGCGGCGCCGAGCGGGAAGTTCTCGAAGACGACCAGCGAGTCCGTCAGCGGGACGTCCCCGTGCAGCCCGGCCCAGCGGCGGATCTGCGCGATCGGGGCGTAGCCGTACTCCTCCCGCTCGACCTGGGCCGTCTGCAGCGCGCGCAGCCAGTCGAGCGCGGGGGCCTCGTCGTCGACCATGACGCGCACCGGAAGCGTGTTCAGGAAGCACCCGACCGCCGACTCCACCCCGTCGAGTGCCGCCGGACGCCCAGAGGCGATCGTCCCGAGCAGCACGTCGCGCTCACCGCCGTAGCGGCGGAGCAGGATCGCCCAGGCCCCGTGCACGTAGGTGCTGAGGGTGATCCGCTCGCGGCGCGCGGCGGCGATCAGGGCGGCGGTGGTCCCGGGTGGGAGCAGACGGCGTCGTTTGGCGACCGGGCCGCCTCCGGGCGCGCCGGCGGTCGGCGGCCGGTCGACCCCCAGCGGCGTCGGCCCCTGCACACCGGCGAGCGACCGGCGCCAGTACTCCTCCGCTTTCGCGGTGTCCTGCCGACGCAGCCAGGCGATGTACTCGCGGTACTGGGTGGCCGGCTGGAGCGCGGCTGCCGTGTTCTCCAGCCGGGCCCGGTAGTACCGCATGACCTCGGCCAGCACGGTGGGCATGGACCAGCCGTCGGAGATCGCGTGGTGGCGCGTCCAGAGGAAGCGGTGGCGGGCAGCCGAGAGCCGTACCAGCAGGCACCGCATCAGCGGAGCGCGGGCGGGCGCGAAGTCCTCGGTGCGGTCCGCCTCCAGGAGGTCGGTGAACCGCGCCTCCTGTTCGCCGTCCGTCAGCGCGGTCCAGTCCTCCTCGCGCCAGGGGAGCTCCACGGTGCGGCGCACGATCTGCACCGGCTGCTCCTGGTCGAGCCGCAGGAAGCAGGTCCGGTGGACGGCGTGCCGCGCCGTGACCTCCCTCCAGGCGTCCCGGAGCGCTCCGGTGTCGAGCGGACCGTGGATGTCGAACGAGAGCTGTACGACGTAGACGCCGCTGTCCGGCGCGAGCTGCGACTTGAGCAGCATCGCGTGCTGGAGCGGCGACAGGGGATAGATCGCCTCGATGTCGTTCCGCTGGTTCATGCCGGTGCTCATCCCTGGTCCTCGAGTTCCCCGAGCAGTTCGTCCAGTGCCTCCTGCGTGAGCTCGATGTCCGGGAAGTCGGACGGGACGAGCCGGACGAGGCCGGCCCGGCCGTTGTCGATGCTCCGGCACAGGGAGGCGGTGAACCGCGACGAGAGCGCCTCGATCGTCGCCGCGTCGTGTACGGCCTCGCTGAAGGTGAACTCCATCCGGAGCCGACCGTCCGCCACGATGCCGTTGATGTTGAGCAGGTGCTTCCGCTGCTGAGCGGCCCCGTGCGGCGCGCCGACGGGTTCGGTGGACAGGGTCAGCAGTGCACCCTGGGACCGTGAGGCATCCGCCTGGCCGAGGTAGTTGAAGACGATCTCCGGCTGCGTCCCGCCGCGCAGGCGGGCACGCACCGATTCCTCGGGAGCGAGGTGGCGCAGCAGGCCGTACCCGATGCCCCGCCTCGGGATGCGCCGCACCTGCTCCTTGACGGCGGCCAGATGATCGCCCGGTGCCGCCGGGAGCTCGATGCGGAGCGGGTAGATCGCGGTGAACCAGCCGACGGTCCTCGACACGTCCGCGTCCTCGAAGAGCTCCTCGCGCCCGTGCCCCTCGACGTCGACGAGCAGTGACCGCGAGCCGGTCCACGGCGCGCAGGCCTCGGCCAGGGCCCAGAGCAGCACATCGTGCACCTCGGCCTTGTGCGCCGCCTGCACCTCGCGCAGCAGCGAGGTGGTCTCCTCCACCGAGAGCTCCGCGGTGATCGTCCGGGCGGTCGCCTCGGTGTTCTCCCCGTCGCGGTCACGCGGCAGAGCGGCTGTGAAGGGTTCGATCTGGCCGGCCCAGTAGTCGAGTTCGGCGCGCGTCCGGTCGCTGGCGGCCTCCGCCTCCAGGCGGGCGATCCACTCCTGGTAGGAGGTGGTCTTGGGCAGAAGCCCGGGCGTGCGCCCGTCGCGCAGGGCCTGGTAGGCCGCCTGGAGGTCCTCCATGACGACCCGCCAGGAGATGCCGTCGACGACCGTGTGGTGGACGACGGTGAAGATCTGGTCCGCCCGGCGTCCCCCGAAGCCGATGTAGACCATCCGCATCAGCGGACCGTGTCCGAGGTCGAGCGAGCGGTGGGCCTCGGCCTGCATGGCGGCGATGGCGCCCGGCCAGGACGAGGGCGGCTCGCCGGTCAGATCGAGGTGGCCGACCGGGGCGCCGTGCTCCTCGGGCGCGTCCGTCCACTGGCTCCATCCCGCGGCGTCCCGGACGAAGCGGTTGCGCAGCGCGTCATGGTGCCGTACCACGGCGTCGCGGGCACGGGCCAGCAGGTCGAGATCGAGCCGGGCGCCCTCGACGTCCACCAGCACGGCCTGGTTGTAGTGCTGAGGGTCGGCCAACTCCTGTTCGAAGAACCAGCGCTGGATCGGTGCGAGCCCGGACTCGCCGACCACCGGGCCCTGCTGGGCCTGCGACCCGGCGCCGCCCTCCCGGGCCACCGCCGCCAACTCGCCCAGGGTCTGGTGCCGGAACAGGTCGCGTGCGGCGAGCAGGACTCCGGCGTGCTTGGCACGCGAGACCATCTGGATGGCGATGATGGAGTCGCCGCCCAGCTCGAAGAAGTTGTCGTCGACGCCGACCCGCTCCAGCCGCAGCAGTTCGCTCCAGATCCTCGCCAGGCTCTGCTCGACCGGTGTCCGGGGTGCGGTGAACTCCTCCGGCGCCCGCTGCTCCGCCCCGGCCTCGGGGAGGGCCTTACGGTCCACCTTCCCGCTGGGCAGCAGCGGCATCGCGTCCAGCTGGACGAAGTGCGCCGGGACCATGTACCGCGGCAGCCTCTCCTCCAGGTGCCGGCGCACCGCCGTGGCATCCGACGGCCCTTCGGCGACGACGTACGCGACCAGCCGCCTGCCGCCTCGCCCGTCCTCGGTCGCCACGACGGCGGAGGCACGCACGCCGGGCGCGCCGGCCAGTACCGCCTCGACCTCGCCGAGTTCCACCCGGAAGCCGTGGATCTTCACCTGGTGGTCCCGTCGGCCGATGAACTCGATCCCGCCGTCCGGCCGGTAGCGGACGACGTCGCCGGTGCGGTACATCCGCGCCGCCGGGTCTGCTTCGAACGGGTCGGTGACGAAGCGCTCGGCGGTGAGCTCGGGCCGGTGCAGATAGCCGAGCGCGACGCCCTCACCCGCGATGCACAGCTCGCCGGGCACGCCTACCGGTACCGGGTTCAGCCGCTCGTCCAGCACGTACACCCGGGTGTTGGCGAGCGGGCGGCCGATCGAGGTGCCCGCCCCCGACACCGGGTGGCTGGTGGACCAGATGGTCGCCTCGGTCGGGCCGTAGACGTTGAGCACCTGGCCGCCGACGGTCCGCGACAGGCTCTCCGCCAGCACGGGGGGCAGCGCCTCGCCGCCGACGAGCATCCAGTCGAGCGCGCCCAGCGCGGCCCGCGCCTCCTCGTCGGCGGTCAGCAGTGCCGCCAGCGACGGGGTGCACTGGAGGTGGGTGACGGCGTGCTGCTCGATCAGCCCGGCGATGTCCTCGCGTGGCTGCTCGCCCGGTGCGGGCGACACGGACCGGCGCAGCTCGTCCAGGTGCTCGAAGCTCGCCAGCACCTCGTCGGCCGGAACACCGAAGTCCACCAGGCAGGCGATCTCGTCCACACCGGCCGTCTTCAGCCGGTCGACGACCGTCGCGCAGCTCTGTGGAGTGCCGAACAGGCCGCTGGTCTCGTAGTACCGGTCGAAGGCGTGGTCGAGGAGCGCGTCGAGGTCGTTCTCGTCGAAGTCCTCGAGTTCGAGTCCGCGCGAGCGCGCGATCGGGCGGACGAGGTCGACCGACTCGCGGAGGTAGTTCTTGAACGGCTCGTGCACGGTCTTCCGGACGCGGTCCTCGTCGTCCGAGACAAAGGTGTGGAGCATCAGCGTGACATGGCCATCGCCGGGGTGGCCCGCCTCCCGCCAGGCCGCTCGGTAGACCTCCAGTGCCCCTGCCAGCTCCTCGACCGACTGGCCGAGGAGGTGGGTGAGCACGTTGGCCCCGACGGTGCCGGCCCTGCGGAAGGTCTCCGGATTGCCCGCCGCCGTGATCCAGACCGGAAGCTCGGGCTGGACCGGGCGCGGAAGCGTCCGCACCTCGATCTCTTCGCCGGTTCCGGAGGCGGTACGCACGGCCTCACCCCGCCACAGGCTCCGCACCACCTCCAGATCGCGGAACATGATCTCCTTGCGATCGGCGAAGTTCTGCGGCGCGATCGCGAAGTCGTGCGGCTGCCAGCCGGAGGCGATGGAGAGCCCGACCCGGCCACCTGACAGGTTGTCGATCACCGACCAGTCCTCGGCGACCCGGATCGGGTTGTGCAGCGGAAGGACGAGGCTCCCGGTGCGGATTTTGATCCGGCTGGTCGCGGTGGCGAGGGCGGCGGCGGTGATGCTCGGGTTCGGATAGAGCCCGCCGAAGGTGCCGAAGTGCCGCTCCGGCGTCCACACGGCGGCGAAGCCGTGCTCGTCGGCCCACCGCGCGCCCTCCAGGAGCAGGCGGTACTTGTCGCTCTCGCGCTCGCCGGCGTCGCTGGCGAAGTAGAACAGGCTGAAGTCGACCGGCCGGTCGCCGCCCGGCTTCCGGCCGGCACTGAGCACCAGCTCCGCACCGGTGAGGACCACCTTGAAGCCCCGGGTGAGCGTCCACAGCAGTTCCAGGACGGAGATGTCGAAGGTGTAGTGGGTCAGGGCGAGCCAGGTGCCCGACGGCTCGCCACCGAACCGGCGGTCCATGGCGGAGAAGAAGCCGGCCAGGTTCCGCTGGCCGACCATGACGCCCTTGGGGTGGCCGGTCGATCCCGAGGTGTAGATCACGTAGGCGGGATCCTCGAGGCCGGGCCTGCGGGTCGGCGTGGTCTCGTCGGTCGCCGCGTCCAGCTCGGGGTCGATCGGTACGACGGTGGGCGGCAGCTCCGCGGCGCGGTCGGCCAGCGCGACCACGAAGCCGAGCCGGGCGTCCTCGATCACGTAGCCGATGCGCGCGGCGGGGGCGTCGGGGTCGAGCGGGATGTACGCACCGCCGGCCTTGAGCACGGCAAGCATGGCGACGACCATCTCGACGGAGCGGTCCAGCCAGAGGCCGACCAGGACGTTCTCCTCGACCCCCTTGGCGCGCAGGCCGTGCGCCAGCCGGTTCGCCGCCCGGTCGAGCTCGCCGTAGGTGAGCGAGCGGTTCCCGAGGACGACCGCGGTGGCCTCGGGCTGCGAGCGCACCCGGGCCTCGAAGGCATCGGCCACCAGCGGCTCGTCCACGCGGCCGCGGAAGTGGCTGTTCCACTCCGAGAGGACGAGCTCCCGCTCCGGCTCGGTCATCAGCCCCAGTTCGCTGATCCTCGCCGCCGGGTCGCGCAGGATCGAGCGGAGCAGCTCCAGGTAGTGCCCGGCGAGCCGCTGCACCGTCCCGGCGTCGAAGAGATCGGTCCGGTACTCGATCCGGCCGGACACGCCCTCCTCGTGCTCGACCAGGTCGAAAGTGAGGTCGTACTTCGCGACGGTGCCGGGAAGCGTCAGCGGCTCGATCCGCAGGCCGTCCATCCCCAGCCCGGCGTCCGGGGCCGGCTGGAAGACGAACAGGGTCTGGAACAGCGGCGTGTGCCCTGGATCGCGCGGCGGGTTCAGCGCCTCGACCAGCCGCTCGAAGGGCAGGTCCTGGTGGGTCTGTGCGGCGAGCGTCACCTCGCGGACCCGGCCGAGCAGTTCGGCGAAGTCCGGGTCGCCGGACAGGTCGGTCCGGATCACCAGGGTGTTGAAGAAGCATCCGATCAGGTGCTCGGCCTCGGCCCGGGTGCGGTTCGCGAGCGGCGTGCCGACGGCGATGTCCCGCTGACCGGTGTAGCGCGAGAGCAGTACGTTGAAGGCCGCGAGCAGCACCATGAACATCGTGGACCGCTGCTCGTGGGAGAGCGAACGCAGCGCGGCGACCGTGGCCGGGTCGATGTCGATCGGCAGGGTCGCTCCCGCAGCCCCTTGGACGGCGGGCCGGGGCCGGTCGGTCGGGAGCTCCAACAGGGCCGGCAGATCGCGCAGTTGCTCGGTCCAGTACGCCAGCTGCGGGCGGATCCCGTCACCGTCGAGCCACTCGGTCTGCCAGGCCGCGAAGTCGGCGTACTGGATCGGCAGCGGTGCGAGCGGCGAGCCCTGCCCGACCCGGAAGGCGGTGTAGAGGGCCGTCACCTCCTGCCACAGCAGGGCGGTCGACCAGCCGTCGGAGACGATGTGGTGCAGGCAGAGCAGCAGCACGTGCTCCTGCCGCGTCACCCGCAGGACCGACGCGCGGAACAGCTCGTCCAGCTCCAGGTCGAACGGCCGAGCCGCGAAGGCCTGGGCGTACGGGATCACGTCCGCGGCGGTGACGTCCGCCACCGGCACCTCGAAGGGCGCCGGGCCGCGGACGACCTGCAGCGGAACGCCCCCTGCCCGCACGATGCCGGTGCGCAGCGCCTCGTGCCGGCGGACCACCTCGTGCAGGGCCCGGACCAGCACCTCGACGTCCAGCTCGCCGTCGATGCGGATCGCCGCAGGGATGTTGTACGCGGCGCTCGCGCCGTCGACCTCGGAGAGCACCCAGAGCCGGCGCTGCGCGTAGGACAGCGGCATCGGCCCGGTGCGCTGGATCGGTGCGATGGTGTCGGCCCCGGTGGCGGCACCGGCCTTCCCGGCGTCGACGAGCACGGCCAGCCCGGCCACCGTAGGGGCCTCGAAGAGCGCGCTGACCTGCAGCACCACACCCGTCATGGCCCGGACGCGGGCGACCACCCGGGTGGCGCCGAGCGAGTTCCCGCCGAGCGCCCGGAAGAAGTCATCGTCCACTCCGATCCGTTCGCAGCCGAGGATCTCCTCCCAGAGCACGGCGAGCAGGGCCTCCGTTTCGGTCCGGGGCGCGACGTAGCGCGCGGAGCGCGAGGCGGCCAGCTCGGGGGCGGGAAGCGCTCGGCGGTCCACCTTCCCGTTCGGGGTCAGCGGCAGCGCGGGCAGGCAGACGATCGCACCGGGAACCATGTACTCCGGCAGCCGCCTCCGCAGCTGTTCGCCGAGTTCGTCGGTCCCGAGGCGGGTTCCGCGCCGGGGGACGACATAGGCCGCGAGGTAGGCGCCGGCGCCTTCATCACGGGAGACGATCACGGCATCGGTGATGTTCTCGTCGCGGCGCAGCAGGGTCTCGATCTCGTTCAGCTCCACCCGGTGACCGCGGATCTTCACCTGGTGGTCGGTACGGCCGAGGAAGACCACCGCACCGTCCGGTCGCTGCCGCACCAGGTCTCCGGTCCGGTACATCAGCGCGCCGGCGTCCTCGGCGAACGGGTCCGGGAGGAACCGCTCGGCGGTGGCGCCCGGCCTGCCCCGGTATCCGCGTGCGATCCCGCGCCCGCCGAGGTACAGCTCCCCCGGGGCGCCTTCGAGCACCGGCCGGAGCTTCGCATCGAGCACGTAGGCGCGGTAGTTGGCGATCGGGTGGCCGATCGGGATCACGCCGGGCTCGTCCCCGGCCTCGGTGTGGACCAGGGCCCCGACCGCGCTCTCGGTCGGCCCGTAGTGGTCGATCACCCGGAGCCCCGGGCGCAGCCCGCGCACCCGCTCGACCAGCGGCGTGGTGAGCTCCTCTCCCCCGAGCACCAGGCAGGAGGCGGGCAGCAGGTCGGCCGCGTCCGGTGCGTCGAGCAGCGCGGCCAGGTGCGAGGGGACGATCTTCAACAGGTCGATCGGCTGCTCGCGGAGCCGGCGGGCGAGCGCGTCCGGGGCTAGGACCTCCTCCGGCGCGGCCAGGAAGAGCGACCGCCCGGTGCACAGCGCCCCGAAGACCGCGGTGTGCCCGAGGTCCGCCGCCGTCGTCGCCAGGGTGCAGAGCACGGCGTCCTCGGGCAGCGCGAACTTCGGCATCACGCCGTCCACGTAGGCGCAGATCGCACGGTGCGGAACCCCGACGCCCTTGGGCTGCCCGGTCGATCCGGAGGTGAAGATGACGTACGCGAGGTTCTCCGGGTGCACGTCCGCGCCGACCGGGGTCGCGGGCAGGGCGCCGAGCTCGGCGGCATCGGCGTCCAGGTCGATGACCGACGTCGCGCGGTCCCGGCCCCCCTCGAACAGACCGCGGTGGGTGACGAGCACCGCCGGACGGACGTCGTCCAGCATCTGCTCGATGCGTGCGGCTGGCAGGGCGGGATCGATCGGGACGAAGGCACCGCCCGCCTTGAGCACCGCGAGCAGTCCGATCACGTACTCGACGGAGCGTTCCACCACCAGCCCGACCGGGACGTCCGCGCCGACGCCGTGCGACCGGAGGGCGTGCGCGAGCCGATTGGCCCAGACCTCCATCTGACGGTACGTCAGCCGATGGTCGCCGCAGACCACCGCGAGCGCCTCGGGCCGCGACTTCGCGTACAGCTCGAAGCGCCGGTGGGCGAGCTGCGGATCGGCCGGCAGCTCGCGCGGGCCGGTACCGTGGCCAAGGACGCGGGCCGTCTCGTGCCGGTCGGCCAGGCCGAGATCGTCCAGCGGTGTCCCGGGCGCGGCCGCGACCGCACGGAGGACGGCGGCGTACTGCTCGGCGATCCGCGCCGCGTGCCGCTCCGAAACCTGCCGCTCGTCCCGGACGACACTGAGCACCAGCTCGCCGCCGCCCGTCCGGACCACCGCGAGGTGCAGGGCCGAACCCGCCGGCCCGCCACTGATCCCGGTCAGGCTCAGCCGCAGCCCCCGTGCGCTCGCCGGGACAGGCAGCTCGGTGAAGGCGAAGCTGAACGGAAACGCGTCGGCGGCCCGTGCCACGTCGAAGGAGAACTGGTCGGCCGGGGCCTCGGCCAGCGACCGGTCGAGTTCCTTGGCGAGGGCGTCGAACGGCAGCGACCGGTCCATGGCGGTGAGCACCGGTACCGGACTCTCGAACTTCCCTACGACGCCTTCCAGTTCGTCGAGCCCGCGCGAGGTCGCGAGGAACGCCGTGACGATCTCCTCGTGAGCGGTGAGCCGCCAGAGCAGCACCTGCCAGGCCCCGAGGAGGAGCGCGCCCATCGAGCAGCCGGCCTTCGACGCCGCCTGCTCGATCGCCGCGGCCGGCCCGGCTTCGAGCACGACCGCCGATTCCGCCGGGCCACCGGCCGGGCCCGCCTCGGACGGCACCCGCAGCTCGCATGCGGCGGCGAGCTCACGGGCGCTCCAGCCCTCCATCCGGGCCGCCGCCTCGTCCGTGCCGACCTGCTCGTGCAGCCACTCCGCCGCATCCAGGTACTGCAGCGGCTCCTCCTTTGGCGCGGCCCCGCCGAGCAGTTGCGCGAGCTCCTCGTAGACCACGGCGAGCGACCGGTGGTCGACGAACATGCCCGAGGCGGTCAGCAGCAGCACCGCGCGGTCGGAGGCCGCCAGCAGACGGGCCCGCAGTACGCCGGTCCAGTGGCCGGCCAGGTCCTCCTCAGCCGCACGGTCGAGCGCCTCCGCCGCGGCCGAGGCGCCCTCGGGCAGGACCGCGTCGATCCACTCGGGCTCCGCCGACTCGTCCACCAGCTGCAACGGCACGGCCAGGCCGGGCACATGGGCCAGGCGCGAGCGCAGGGACTCGTGCCGCGCGACCACCGCCAAAAGCGCGCTGCGGACCTCCTCGCCCGACACCGGCCCCTCCAGCAGGATGCGGGCCTGGACCCGCCGTCCGGCCGCGTGCGACCAGGCGTGGAGTTGCGGAGGGGAAAGGCGGAACCCGGCCTCCGACATGTCCAGATCGGCGTCGTTCATCGTTTGCGACTCTCCAGTTCAGCTATCAGGCCGGCGCGGGCGCCAAATCAGCGATCGGTGGCCGCGGGTGCCCCGGCCCGCAGCATGTCGCCGAGCGCCACCACGATCTTGCGCGGACCGACGAAGGGGCGACGGGCGTGTGCGACGAGCATGTTGTCGATCACCAGCACGTCGCCCTCCTGCCAGGGGAACACCAGCGACTCACGGTCCATCACCTCGCGGACCTCGGCGATCACCTCGTCCTCGATGACCCCGCCGTCGCCCCAGTAGACGTTCCGCGGCATCCCGGCCTCGCCGTAGAGCGCTTCCAGGGACTGCCGGGTGTCCGGGTCGAGGCAGGAAACGTGGTGCAGAGCAAGCTGGTTGAAGAAGACCATCTCGCCGGTCCGCGGGTGCGGCAGCACCGCGTCGGCCACCCGCCAGGTCCTCAGCGTCCCGTCCGGCGCCCACTCGAAGCCCTCGCCGGCCTCGAGGCACTTGCGCTCGACCTCGGACCGGTCGTCGGTTCCGTAGAACCGGGACCAGCTCACGTCCACCGAGTCGATGAAGTTGCGGACATAGCGGAGCTTGCGCCGGGCGAACTGTTCGACCAGCTCGGGCCGGAGCGCGGCGTACACCTGCCGGCAGTCCACGATGGGCGTCTCGCCGCCCTCCTGCGCTGCCACGACGCACGAGAAGAACTGCCGCATCGGCCAGGTGTGCAGATGCGAGCTCTCGTTGTGGAACAGGATCGACCGGTCCTCCGGGTAGGGAGTGGACTTGTAGATCCGGACCGACTCGCCCTCGCGCGGCAGGTCGCCGTACTCTCGGAACAGCGTCGGGCAGATCGCCGACGCGGCCTCCTCGAACCTTTCGACCGACCCCTCGTGGAAGCCGCGCAGCAGTAGCGCCCCGTGGCGGTGCAGGTAGTCGTCGACGAGTTCCCGGTTGGCCCCGAGCCAGCCGGGCAGATCGACGTCGGCCGCGGCCGGTTCCAGGACCAGCGGCGTCTGCGGCAGGCCGGGCAGGAATCCCGTCTTCACCGGATTGATCCGGGCGATGTCCACCGAGCGCCGCCTGGCGCCGCGCAGCGCCTGGAGCTTGGACGCCTTGGAGTGCTGTTCGGTCATGTCTCGCAATCTCGCCTCTTCGTCGGTCTCCATGCGCAGCGCCCCGATCCGGGTGTCCGGTGCGGTCGCGGCACTCCTCAGGAGCTGCACCAGGTGCACCGCCATCCGGTCGATCGTGGTCGCGTCGAAGAGCTCGGCGTTGTAGATGAAGGTGCCCGTGATCCCCTGCTCCTGCTCCTCCATGAAGAGGGTCAGGTCGAACTTGGTGTGCAGCGCGTCGACTTCGATGGTGTGCGCGGCGATCCCGGGCAGTTCGAGGGTGATGTTCAGCTTCTGCAGCAGGAACAGCACCTGAAAGAGGGGGGTGTGGGCGGGACTGCGCTCCTGCCTCAGCTCGTCGACCAGCGTCAGGAACGGCAGGTCTTGGTGCGCGTAGGCGTCGACCGAGGTGGCGCGGACCCGGGCGAGCAGTTCCCGGAAGGTCGGGTTGCCGCCGAGGTCCGTACGCAGCACCAGGTTGTTGACGAACATGCCGATCATCTGCTCGAACACGGCTCGGGTGCGGTTAGCGTTGGTCGTACCGACGCTGATGTCGGTGGTCCCGGCCAGGCGCGAGAGCAGCACCTTGAAGCCGGTGAGCAGCACCATGAACGGGGTTGCGCCCTCGGCCCGGCTGAGTGCGACCAGCTCCGCCGCCAGGTCCGCGGGGACCACGAACCGCCGGACGGCGTTGCGGATCCGCTGCGCCGCGGGCCTCGGCCGGTCCGTCGGGAGCTGGAGCAGTGCCGGTGCTCCAGCCAGCTTCCTCCGCCAGTAGTCGAGTTGGCGCTCGAAGACCTCGCCGTCGAGCCAACGCCGCTGCCAGTCGGCGAAGTCCGCGTACTGGTGGACGAGCGGCGGCAGCGGTGAGGGCTCGCCCCGGACGAACGCCGAGTACAGCGTGACGAGTTCCTCGACCAGCACGCCGAGCGACCAGCCGTCGGAGACGATGTGGTGGATGTTCACCAGCAGCACGTGGTCCTCGGCGCCGATCCGCAGCAGCGCCACCCGGATCAGCGGCCCTGCCTCCAGATCGAAGACGCTGCGCGCGTGCTCCTGGGCGAGCTCGTCGACCTGCTCCTCCCGGACCTCGCGGACCGGCAGCTCGACCGCGAACTCCTCGTGGACGCGCTGCACCGGCGAGCCGTCCACGGCATGGACGGTGGTCCGCAGCACCTCGTGCCGCCGGATGACCTCGCGCAGGGCACGCCTGAGCGATTCGGTCTCCAGCCTTCCCACCAGGCGCACCGCACCGGGGATGTTGTACGTCGCGCTCGGACCGTGGAACTGCTCCGCCAGCCAGAGCGACTGCTGGCCGAAGGACAGCGGCAGCAGCTCGTGCCGGGGGATGCGCCGCAGCGGGGTGTCCGCGTGCGGGTCGGCCCGGCGGGCCTCGCGCACCTTCTCCGCCAGCCCGGCGACCGTCGGCGCGTCGAACAGCGCCCTGACCGCGAGAGGGACCTCGAACCGGCGCCGGACCCGAGCCATGACCTGCGAGGCCAGCAGTGAATCGCCGCCGAGACGGTGGAAGTCGTCGTGCACACCGATGGCGTCGGTGCCGAAGAGCTGCCGGAAGATGATCAGGAGCTCGCGCTCGACGTCCTCCTCTGCCCCTCCCGCCTCGGTGGCACGGGCCCGGCGCAGGGCATCGCGGTGTTCGAGGCCGGTGGCCAGGGCGGCGTCCGGCTCCTGCCGGGACACCACGACCGTCCCGGGCCGGCCGATGGCGCGCTCCAGTGCCTGGACCTCGCCGTCGGTGTCCCAGTGGATCGACGCGGTGCGGTGGCCGTCGGCCAGCGCGTCGAAGAAGGCGCCAGCGACCGCGGGCCTCAGCGCGCCCTTGGCGCCGATGACGGCCTCCGGCGGCGAGACGAGCGCGACGGTGCCGATCCCGGCGTCGGCGGCCGCGCGGGTGACGGCGAGTGCCGCCTTCGCGTGCGGGGCGGCCAGGGCCCGCAGCTGTGCCGGGGTCCACTCCGAGGGGGTGTCCCCGAGCGGCAGCTCCGGTGCGTGGATGATCCCGTCCACCCTGCCGAACCGTGCCGCTGCGGCACCGATGGCCTTGGCAACCTGCTGATGCTCCGTCGGGTCACCGCTGACGGCGAGGACTTCGGCACCGAGTGCCTCGAGTTCGCGGACGGCTTCGATGCGCGACCGGTTGGCGCACAGGATCGCCTCGGCGCCACGCGCGAGGTGCGCGGCGTACTCCGGGGTGTCGACGGCCGTGGCCTGCTGTGCGAGCACCAGACCGTAGTCCGTGGCCGCCCGAGCCGAGCCGGATCGCGGGAAGGACACGACGTCGGCGAACGGCTGCTCCCGCAGCACCCGGTCCCAGGTGTCCAGCGGGATCAGCGGCGAACCCGTCCTGACCTCCTCGTCCTCGAAGAGCCACCAGCCCTCCGCGAGCCCCCAGAGCATCTCGACCCAGCGCAGCGACACCACGGCCTCGACCAGGCACAGCAGCCCGCCCGGGGCGAGCAGGCCCCGCAGGTTCTCGACCGTGCGGTCGATCCGAGGGGTCGCGTGGACGACGTCGAACCCGATGACGGCGTCGAAGGAACCCGGATCGAGCCCCTGACCGGCCGGGTCCTGCGAGATGTCGAAGACCTGGCAGCGCAGGTCGGTGAAGCCGTAGCCGGCGGCCCACCGGCGCGCGCGGCGGACGAAGGAGCTGCCGAGATCGGTGAAGCAGTACTCGACCTCCCGCCCCTGCAGCAACGGGGCGATGATCCTGGTCAACTGGCCGTTGCCACCGCCGATTTCGAGGATCCGCAGCGGCCTTCCCGGCGTCCTCTCGGCCAGCCGCTGCAGCAGCCGCCCCAGCAGCGCCGCGTAGACGCGGTAGTTGCTCCCGTCGAGCAGGGTCCGGAAGGCGTGCTCAAGCCGCGTCGGGTCTCCGTCGGGGAAGAGCACACCGACGGCGTCGACATCGCCGCTCAGCGCCGCCGGGAAGTGGCTCACGCAGTGGTCGAGGAAGGAGATGGTCGCCTCGAAGCCGGGCAGTTGGGCCCTGGCGGCCGCCGAGTCGGTCAGCTCCACCCGCTCCGGGCCGACGACGACCTCGATCCGGTCGCCCTCACGCCGGATGATCCCGTCCTGGTGCAGCACCTCCAGGAAGAAGTCGAGGAACTTCTCGAACTCCGGCAGCAGCCGCATCCGGGCGGCGATCTCCGCGCGCCGGTGGACCCGGCCCTCGCCGAGGTCGACACCCGCCGCGGCCAGGGTCCGGTACACATGGCTGCCGCAGAGCCGGTTCAGGACGGCTCCGACCGCCGCCCGGTCCCATGCGGGGCCCGCCTCCGCGGTGAGCTCGCGCTCGGCGGCGGTGAGCGCCGCGACCTCGTGCCGCACCTCGGGCAGTGCCGCGGCACCGGCGGCCTCGGCCAGCGCGAGCTCACGGCCGGTGGACTCCTCCAGCCACCGGGTCCACTCCTCGCGGGCGGGCAGCGGCTGCCGCTCCACCAGGGTGAGCCGCGCCTTGTGCGCCTCGGCCAGCCGGCGGGCGAGGGCGGCGGAGACGCCGGTGAAAGCGCTGGTGAGGAGGTAACTCATCCCCTCGCGACCGCCAGCCGAAGGCCTCAGCGGCCGGGCTTCGTACGATTCGAGGTGGCGCACACCCCCGCGGTAGGCGACCTGGGTCTCGCGCAGGCCGCCCGCGAGCTCCGCGACGATCCCGAGCGCCGCCGACGCGAGCCGGTCGTCGATGTCGAAGCAGGCGATCGGCAGCTCCGGATGGTCCTCCGCGACCGCGCGGCAGAACCCGGCCAGCGCGGCCTTGGCGACCGAGGGTTCATCCCCGGCCGCGACCGCGTGCAACCGGTCCGACACCACCGCGAGTTGGACCTCGCTGGTGGCATGCCCGAGGAGCGCCTGGACCCAGGCCCCAACCGTCTCCAGGCCGTCGCGCTGGGCCTCCTCGAAGTCCTCCACCGGCCCACGACCGCAGCCCAGGACGATGTGGCGCGGCATCAGGTCCTGGTCCTGGAGCGCCTGCAATAGGTTCTCTATGTCCTCGGGGCTCGCCGAGTCGATGGTGAAGCCCTCGTCCGTCGCCGCGAATGCCGCACCGCGGCGGACCCGTACGACCGACTGCCGCGCCTGGTCGAGCCGGTCCGCCAGCGCCTGCCCCAGCTCGTCGTCCACCGCCAGCAGCCAGCCTTCCGGCTGCGGCAGCCCGGTGGGGTCAAGGTCCCCCGGCAGGGGGGCCGGACGCCAGCCGCGCTCGAAGCAGCCGGTCCCGGCTCCGGCGTCGGACCAGTCCGACCCGGCGCTCCGCCAGGGCGTCGCCCCTGCGGTGCCCGGCTCTATCCAGTGCCGCTGCCGCTCGAACGGATAGCCCGGCAGCAGCATGCGGTGCCGCCGCTCACCGGCCCAGAACTCCTCCCAAGCCACCGGCACACCCGCGCAGTAGAGGGCACCGAGGGCGCCCAGCAGTGCTTCGCCGTCGCTGCGGGAATCGTTGCCACCCCGGGCCGAGGCCACGATCCGGTGCGCCGCCACGCCACCCCGCCGCACCATGGGTGCCAGCGTCCGGCCCGGGCCCACCTCCAGGAACAGCTGCCGCCGGTCCTCGGCGACGGTGTGGACCGCGTCGGCGAACCGTACGGTGCCGCGCAGCTGGCGGGCCCAGTACTCGGGGCTGCGGATCTCGGCCGGCTCAAGGATCCGGCCGGTCATGCACGACACGACCGCGATGCTCGGCGTGCCCCGGTCGACCCGCGCCACCCGTTCCTCGAAGGCCCGCATGATCCCGTCCAGCATCGAGGAGTGGAAGGCGTGCGAGGTGCGCAGCCGCCGGTGCTCCACCCCCATCGCCGCGAGCCGCCCCTCCAGCTCCTCGATCGCCGGGTACGGGCCGGACGCGACACACTGCTGCGGGTCGTTGACCGCCGCCAGCGAGCAGTCGCCCAGCACCGGTTCGAGTGACGCCTCGTCGAGCGAGACCGCCAGCATCGCCCCGCCGGGCAGCTCGTGCATCAGCCGGGCGCGGTCGATGACGAGGTCGAGCGCGTCCTCGGGACGGAAGACGCCGGCCACCGTCGCGGCGACGTACTCGCCGAGGCTGTGCCCGAGCAGGACGGAGGGCCGCACGCCCCATTCCAGCCAGACCTCGGCCGTTGCCAGCGACACGGTGAAGAGGGCGGGCTGGGTCAGCCAGGTCTCGTCGAGCCGGGCCCGCTTCCGCTCGTCGTTCCCGGCATCCGGCCAGATCGCCTGGCGCAGGTCGAGCCCGAGCCGTCCGGCCGCGTGCCTGGCGCACCGGTCCACCGTCGCGCGGAAGCGCGCCTCCCCTTCGTAGAGGCCGGCCAGCATCCGCAGCTGCTGTGCGCCCTGTCCGGGGAAGAGGAATGCGATCTCGGGTGCGTCTTGCTCGGCCACCCCGGAGAGCAGGGCGGACGGGCGGGATCCGTCGAGCGCCGCGATCGCCTCCGCGCGGTCGCGGCAGACGACGGCGCGGCGGTGCGGGTAGGCCCTGCGCCCGCTGCTGAGCGTGAAGGCCAGGTCGGGCAGCTCCGCGTCCTCGGCCTTCCGGAAGGCCGCGGCCAGATCGGCGCTCGCCGCCTCCAGCGCCTCGGCCGAGCGCGCGGAGACGACGACCAGCTGCTCGGGCCGCGACGGCCCCGAGGCCTCCCGGAGCGGTGCCTCCTCGAGCACCACATGCGCGTTGGTACCGCCGATACCGAAGGAGCTCACCCCGGCGCGACGGCGTGCTTCGCCCGATGAGGTCCAGGCGCGGTGTTCAGTGTTGACGTAGAAGGGGCTGCTCGCGAAGTCGATGGCCGGATTCGGCTGGTCGAAGTGGAGGCTCGGCGGGAGCTCGGCGTGCCGCAGCGCCTGGACGGCCTTGATCAGCCCACCCACGCCGGCGGCCACGTCGAGATGCCCGACGTTGGTCTTGACCGAACCGATCGCGCAGTACTGCCTCTTGTCGGTCCGTTCGCGGTACGCCCGGGTCAGACCCGCGATCTCGATCGGATCGCCGATCACGGTGCCCGTCCCGTGGGCCTCCACGTATCCGACGGTCTCGGGGTCGACCTCGGCGAAGGCCAGCGCCTCCGCGATGACGGCGGCCTGTCCGGTGGCGCTGGGGGCGGTGAAGCCGGCCTTCAGCGCGCCGTCGTTGTTGACCGCCGAGCCGCGGATCACCGCGAGCACGTTGTCGCCGTCGGTGAGTGCGTCCTCAAGCCGCTTGAGCAGCACCAGACCCACCCCGCTGCCGAAGCGCGTCCCCCCGGCCCGGGCGGCGAACGCTCGGCAGTGGCCGTCAGGAGAGTGGAGGCCGCCCTCGTGGTACTGGTAGCCGACCTCGCTGGGCAGCACCGCGCTCGCGCCTCCGGCGACGGCGAGATCGCAGTCGTAGGCCAGCAGCGCGCGGCACGCCTGGTGGACGGCGACGAGCGAGGTCGAGCAGGCGGTGTCGACGCCGATGCTGGGACCGGTCAGGTTGAACTTGTGCGAGATCCGGGTCGGCGCGAAGCCCTTGTCGGTGGCGAAGAAGATCCGCTGCATCCCGACCTGCTCGACCAGCTCCGGATGGCCGAGCAGGTTGTTCACCAGGTACGAGGGAAAGCCGACGCCGACGTAGACACCGGTGGACGCCTTGAGCGTCTCCGGGTTGTACCCGGCGTGGTCGAACAGGGTCTGGGTGCTCTCCAGCAGCATCCGGTGCTGCGGATCGAGGATCGACGCCTCCATCGGAGTCAGCCCGAAGAAGGCGGCGTCGAACTCCTCCATCCCCTCCAGCCGGGTGGCCGCCCGGACGTAGGCCGGGTCGCGGAACCGGCTCTCCTCGACACCGGCGCTGAGCAGCTCCTGGTCCGAGAGCCAGGTGATGGACTCGACCCCGTTCGCGATGTTCCGCCAGAACTCCTCGGGATCCGAGGCCCCGGGGAAGCGGCCGGCCATGCCGATGATCGCGATGTGCTGGACTTCGTCCTCGATGACTGACTCGGTCATGAGCTCTGCCTCCTGCGCTGCTGCCGCCGGACGGCAGCCTTCCGCTTGCTCGCCCGGCTGTCGACGCTCTCGCGCGCCCCGCCGCCCGCGTCCCCGTTCGAGCCGAGGTGAGCCGCGAGCGCGGCGATCGTCGGATAGGTGAAGACATCCGCGAGTTCGATCCGGCCGAGACCGGAGGCGGAGATCCGGGTGTGCATCCTGGCGGCGAGCAGTGAATGGCCGCCGACCTCGAAGAAGTTCTCGTGCACGCCCACGGTCTCGCGCTCCAGCAGCTCGGCCCAGATCTCCTGGAGCGAGCCTTCAATCCCGTTCCGCGGGGCCACGTACGCATCCGGACCGCCCGTACCGACCGCATCGGCGCGGCTGATCAGCGCGCTGCGGTCCACCTTCCCGTTCAGCGTCAGCGGCAGCCGCCGCAGCTCGACGATGCGCGACGGCACCATGTACTCGGGCAGCATGGCGCGGGCGTGCACCCGAAGAGCGGACTCGTCGAACAGCGCGCCCTCGGCCGTGACCACGAAGGCCACCAGGCTGCTGTCACCGTCGCGGTCGCGCCGGGCGACCACCGCGCAGTCCGCCACGGCCGGGTGGGCGCCGAGCACGGTCTCGATCTCGCCGAACTCGATGCGGAAGCCGCGGACCTTCACCTGGTGGTCGGCGCGGCCGAGGAACTCCAGGCGGCCTCCGCCCAGCGGGCGGACCACGTCACCCGTCCGGTACATCCGGGCGCCGGGCGAGCCGGTGAACGGGTCGGGAAGGAACCGCTCGGCAGTCAGCGCAGGCCTGTCCCAGTACCCGCGCGCCACCCCGGTGCCGCCGATGAACAGCTCGCCGGGCGCGCCGAGCGGCACCGGCTCAAGGTGCGCGTCCAGGACGTACAGCGAGGTGTTGGCAAGCGGTCCGCCGACGGTCACCCGGCCCGCCGCATCGGTTTCGAGCCGCTGGACGGCGGACCAGACGCAGGTCTCCGTGGGGCCGTACATGTTGAAGACGTCCACCACCCCTGCTTCGCCCAGCCGTCCGGCGAGCTCCGGGGGCGAGGCGTCGCCGCCGACCAGCATCCGGCGAAGCGGGCCCAGCGCGGCGTGACCGCCCTCCTGCTCCTCGAGCAGGAGGCGCGCGAAGGCGGGCGTGCACTGCAGGTGGGTGACCCCGTGCCGGGACAGGGACTCGGCGGGCGAGTGGGAGCGCTCGGCGGCAGGCTCCGTCAGCGCGCGCCTGAGGGTCGCGATGTGCTCCAGTGCCTCGATCGCCAGTTCGTCGCCGACCCCGAAGTCGATGAGGCAGGCGATCTCGTCGACCCCGACCTCCGCCAGGTCCCGCACGACGTCGGCGCAGTGCTCGGGCGTGCCGAACAGCGCGCTGGTGCTGGAGTACCGCTCGAAAGCGTGATCCACGATCAGCTCACGGTGCAGCACGGGGTCCAGTCCGAGCCCCTTGGCCAGCCCCTGCATCAGGTCTATCGAGCTGCGGAGGTAGTTCTTGAACGGCTCGCGCACCGCCTCGCGCACCAGCTCCGGATCGGGGTGGACGAAGGTGTGCAGCATCAGCGTCACCACCCCCTCGTCGTGTCCGGCGGCGGCCCGCGCCTCGCGGTAGATGCCGATCTTCCGCGCCAGCTCGTGGGTGTTCTGCCCCAGCAGGTGGGTCAGCAGGTTGGCGCCGCGCTCGCCAGCCTGGCGGAAGGTCTCGTCGCTGCCCGCCGCGGTCGCCCATACGCGGAGCTCGGGCTGCACCGGGCGAGGGAGCGTGGCCACCTCGACCTCCGCGCCGACGCCGTTGGTACGGCGGACGGCCTCGCCCCGCCAGAGTCGGCGGACGGTGTCGATCCCACTCCACATCAGCTCCTTGCGGTCGGCGAACCGGTCCGGGGCCAGGACGAAGTCGTTCGGCTGCCAGCCGGAGGCGAAGGACAGTCCGACACGTCCGTCCGACAGGTTGTCCACGGCGGCCCACTCCTCGGCGACCCGCAGGGGATCCTGCAGCGGGAGGACGACGCTGCCGGCCCGGATCTCGACCCGGTCGGTCACCGCGGCGACGGCGCTCGCCAGCACCGAAGGATTCGGGAAGGCGCCACCGAAAGCGTGGAAGTGCCGCTCGGGGAGCCACACCGCGCGCAGCCCGTTGGCGTCCGCGAACCGCGCCCCGTCAAGGAGCAGCCGGTACAGCTCGCGGCCCCTGCGCTCACCCGAGTCCGCCGCGAAGTAGAAGAGGCCGAAGTCGACCGGCCGCGACGGCGCCCGCCGCCCCGCGGTGGCGGCCGGCGTGCGCGCGTTCCACCGCCCGGTCCCGACCACGACCCGGTAGCCCCGGCAGAGCGTCCACAGGAGTTCGAGGACTGAGATGTCGAAGCAGACACTGGTGACGGCGAGCCACACCGGCTGCCCGTCCACGGCCTCCGGCTCGCCGCCGACGGCGCGGTCGAGCCCGACGAACAGGTTGGCGACATTGCGCCGGGTGACCATGACACCCTTGGGTCGGCCGGTTGAGCCCGAGGTGTAGATGACATAGGCGAGCGCCTCGCCCGGAACCCTGGTGATCGGTGTCGGCGCCAGCTGCCCGGCCTCCTCGGCGAGTGTGTCCAGGACGACCAGTTCGCCGTCGTAACCGCCGAGCGCTCGCCGTCCCGCCTCGTCCACCATGCACAGCGCAATCCGCGCGTCACCGGCCGTGTAGGAAAGGCGATCCGCCGGATAGTCGGGGTCCAGCGGTACATACGCTCCGCCCGCCCGGGCGATGGCGAGCATGGCCACCACGAGGCCGACCGACCGCTCGACGCACAGGCCGACGCGTACCTCCTCCGCCACCCCGCGGGCACGCAGGGCGGCGGCGAGCCGGCCGACCCGGTCCGACAGTTCGCGGTACGTCACCGCTTCCTCGCCGCACACCAGCGCCACCGCCTGCGGGGTTCGCCGCACCTGCGCGTCGAACTGGTCGAGCCAGTCCTGCCTGCCGAGCTCCACCGACGGGCCGCTCGCCTCGCGGCGGAGAGAGAGCTCGGCAGCCCGGGACATGGCCGGCAGCAGCGAAATGCGCTCGGTCGGCCGGGCGGCGATCTCGCCGAGCAGTGCGAGGAAGCCCTCCGCGATCCGCTCCACTGTCGAGCGCTCGAAGAGATCGAGGTTGTACGTCCAGGAGCACACGAAGCGCCCGTCGGCCTGCTGGACCGAGAGCACCAGATCGTACGGAGCACCGCGCTGGCCGGACACGGCCAGCGGCTCGAGCGGCAGCGGCTTGAGCGCCGGACGTGCCTGCTGCCAGACGTACATCACCTGGAAGAACGGTGAGCGCCGGGGATCACGCGCCGGGTTGAGGCGCTCGACCAGCAGCGGGAACGGGTACGGGTGGTCCAGTGCCCGGAGCAGGGTCGTCCGGGTCCGGTCGAGCACCGCCGTGAACGCGGGGTCGCCGCCCAGGTCCGCGCGTACGACGACCGGGTCGGCGAAGAAGCCGACCGCGTCGCGCACTTCGGGCACCCGCCGATTGGCGGCGGGAGTGCCCACGGTGACGTCGTCCGACCCTCCGTACTTCTGCAGCAGCACCTGGAAGGCCGAGAGGAAGAGCATGTTCGGCGTCGCGTCGGGCTCGCGCGCGAGGCCCA
>NZ_BAAATR010000030.1:102806-114798 GCF_039533515.1 Kitasatospora cystarginea
CGTGGGGGCGCCCCGGCGCGCGAGCCCGACGAGTGCGGCCGACAGCCCGGCGTCCAGCCCGACCGAGAGGCGGCCGCCACGGAAGGTCTGCGCCGACGGACGCGGACGGTCGAACGGCAGCTTCAGTTCGGGGAGTTCACCGCCGAGCTGCTCGCGCCAGAACGACAGGCCGCGCTCCGCCTCCGCCTCGGTGAGCCACCGGCTCTCCCGGCGCACCTGCTCCGAGAAGCCGGTGTCGACGGGTGGCGGCAGCTCGCCGCCCTGGGCGGTGGAGGCCCTGTAGACGGTCAGCCACTCGTCGACGATCACGTCGATGGACCAGAGGTCCGCCGCGATGTGGTGGACGACCAGCACCAGCACGGGCAGCTCGTCCGTCGGACCGGTGCGGATGAGCGCCGCCCTGACCGGGAGTTCCCGCTCCAGCTCGAACGGGCGGTCCATGAACGCTTCGACGGTGCTCTCGACCAGTTCCTCGGTCGTGGTCTCCTCGACCAGGACCCGTTCCGGCACCTGGCCGGCCCGCTGCCTCGACTCGCCGTCCCCCCAGGTGTAGGTCGTCCGCAGGATCGCATGGCGTCCCATCACCGTGCGGAGTGCCGAGTCCAGCCGCCCGGCATCGACCGCACCTCGGGCGCGCGCGGCGAAGGCGAGGTTGTAGGCGACGCTGTCCGGGGTGAGCCGCTGGTGCAGCAGGAGGCTCTGCTGGCCCGCGGTGAGCGGATGCGGCCGGGCGGCCTCGCCCGAGCGCTCCAGATGCGCCACGATCTCGTCGCGGCGCGAGCGCACCAGGGCGAGCAGCGCGGGCGCGAGCGCCTCCTGCGGTCCCCGGCACTGCAGTCGGCCCTGTTCCAGGAAGACCCGGATACCCTGGGCCGCAAGCGAGTTCACGAACTCGTGGATGTCGTCGGGCATCGCCGTCCCGTTCCCCCTGTCACACTCATCAGCCCAGATCCACCTGGACATCGGTGCTCACCCGCAGCTGCTTCGCCTCGTCCCGGCCGAGGAGGGCTGCGAACTCCTCGACCGTGTGCACCGCGGCCACATCGGACAGCGTCAGCCGGTGCCCGAGCCTGGTGTTCAGATCGCCGAGCAGCTGCGCCGCCTTGAGCGAGTCCCCGCCGAGCTCGAAGAACCGGTCGTGGATGCCCACCCGCTCCACTCCCAGGACCCGGCCCCACGCATCGGCGACGGTGCGCTCGATCTCGTCCCGCGGCGCGGTGTACGGCGTGCGGGCACGGTCCTCACGCGGGTACTCGCCGGCAAGATAGGCGGCGCGGACGGCGGACCGCTGGAGCTTGCCGCTGGAGGTCCGCCGGATTCCTCCGCGCGGAACGAAGACGATCTCCCGCACGGCGATCTCGTGGAGCTCTCCGACCCGGTCCCGGACGGCCTCGGCGATCGCCGAGCGCTCCTCCTCGCTGGTCCGCGGGGCCGCCGCGAGGGCCAGCACCAGCGCCTCCTCGCCGTCCGCACTGACCGAGAACGCCACGCAGCGGCCGCTCGAGATCCGCGGATGGGCCTGTTCGGCGGTCCTCTCCAGGTCGTGCGGGTAGTGGTTGCGGCCGCGAAGGATGATCAGATCCTTCAGCCGGCCGGTCACGAACAGCTCGCCGGCGCGCAGGAATCCGAGATCGCCGGTGCGCAGGAACGGGCCCTCGCCGGTACCGGCGAGCGATGCGCGGAACACCGAGTCGCTCTCCTCCGCGCGGCGCCAGTACCCCTGAGCGACACTCCCACCGCTCACCCAGATCTCACCCACCGTGCCCGCCGGGCAGCGTTCCAGCGTCCCGGGATCCACGATCTCGACACGCTGCCGGGGATCGGCGCTAGCACCGCATCCCACGACCACACGCGCCGTCGCCCCCGGCGCCGCCTCGCGCACCTGGTTCCGTTCGAGCTCCGCGGCGTCGAGCCGCGCCAGGGACGAGCCGCCGGTCTGCGCCGTCACGACCAGCGTGTTCTCCGCCAGCCCGAACGAAGGACGGAAGGAATCCCTGCGGAATCCGGCCGGAGCGAAAGCCCGGGCAAACCGCGACATCGTTTCGGAACGCACCGGCTCGGCCCCGGAAATGGCGACCCGCCACTGGCTCAGATCCAGCGTGGAAATCTCTTCGGGAGCCGATTCGGCCGCCTGCGCGGCCAGCTCGTAAGCGAAATTCGGTGCAGCGCTGACATAAGCACCGTAACGGGACATCGTACGCACCCAGCGCAGCGGATCCCGGAGAAAGGCGAAGGGTGCCAGCAACCGCGCCCGGCCACCGCAGAAGAGGGCCATGAGGATTCCGCCGATGAGCCCCATGTCGTGATACGGCGGCAGCCAGAACACCCCGTTCATCCGGCCCTCGACGCCATAGGCGTCCCGCCCGGCGCGGAGGTTCTCCAGCAGGTTGCGGTGCGAGAGCATGACGCCCTTCGGCTGCCCCGTCGAGCCGGAGGTGTACTGCAGCACGGCGAGGTCCCCGGGTGCGATGTCGGGCGCGACCCAGGTGTCCGCGAGGGCCGGATCGACGGCCGGGGAGACGATCCGCTCCACCGCGGCGACCTCGCTCCGCAGGGACTCCCCCAGCGTGCCGGCCGTCTCGTCGTCGATCAGTACGCAACTGGGCTGTGCGTCCGCCACGATCGCGCGGATCCGCTCCAGGCCGCGGTTCAGCCGCGTCGTCTCCGGCGGATACGCGGGCACCGCCACCGTTCCGGCCAGCATGCTCCCGTAGATGCCGACGACGTAGTCGAGCCCGGGGTGGTTGAGAACGAGGACGCGGTCCCCGCGCTTCGCGTTCTGCTGGATTCGCGCCGCAAGCGCGCGGGCGCGGCGGTGGAGCTCCGCATTGGTCAGTGATTGCTCGCGCCAGGTGTCGCAGTCGAGGAATCCGTCGAGAAAGGTGTAGGTAATGCTCTCCGGTTCGTGTTCGGCGCGCCACCGCAGCAGGCCATTCAGATCCTCGGTGCCCGGACCGGCACTCTTCTTCGACATGGCCTGACCCTTCGTAAAACTACCTTCCTGCGGGTCAGGCTACCGATGACGACTGAAGCACCCGTGAAATCCCACTGCGGGCCAGTGAAGCGGGACTGCGCCGTCACCGCCGGCCGTCCTCACGGCAGGTGTTTCGGGCTAGCGTGACGGACACACGACCACGCTAGCCTGCACGAGGGGTCTCACGATGCGTCTTGGACTGACAGTTCCCGCCTTCCGATGGCCCGGCGGCCCCGCGCAGATCGGCCTGCACCTCGGCCGGATCGCCCGCACTGCCGACGAACTCGGCCTGGCCAGCCTCTGGGTGATGGACCACTACTTCCAGGTCGCCATCAACGGCCGCGCCACGGATCCGATGATCGACGGGTACTCCGCGCTCTCCTTCGCGGCCGCGCACACCTCCCGGATCAGACTGGGCACGCTATGCACGGGTGTGACGTACCGTCACCCTGGCCTGCTCGGCAAGCTCGTCACCACGCTGGACGTCCTCTCCGGCGGCCGCGCGTACCTGGGCATCGGCGCCGCGTGGTACGAGGAGGAGCACGCCGGCCTCGGGGTCCCCTTCCCGCCGCTCGGCGAGCGTTTCGAGCGACTGGAAGAGACCCTGCAGATCATTGGAAAGATGTTCAGCGGCGACGAGACCCCCTATGCCGGCCGGCACTACCAGCTGGCCCGGCCGCTCAACTCTCCGCAGCCGCTCGGCCGGGTGGACGCCCGCCGCCCCCACCCGCCGATCCTGATCGGCGGCGCTGGCGAGCGCAAGACCCTGCGCCTCGTCGCGCAATACGGCGACGCCTGCAATATCTACGACTCCGCCGACCTCCCGCGCAAGCTCGCGGTGCTGCGCGAGCACTGCGAGCGGCTCAACCGCCCGTACGAGGAGATCGAGAAGACCGTACTGACCCGTTTTACCCTGGCGAACGATCCCCGGACCAACCCCGACGCCTCCGTCGATCACCTCGTACGACTCGCCGAACTCGGGGTCGACCACGCGATAGTCGCCTTCCCGGGCGTCCACACCGACGGTGCCATCGGAGCCCTCGCTGAGGTCGCCGCCAAGATCGCTGACGTTGTTCCTCTCGGCCGCCAGGCCGCCTCTCTGTGATGAGGCTGGTAAGGCCGCGCCCACCGTGCACAACCCCCCAGAAGCTCGAAGCCGACAACCGGACTGGCGCCTCGTTACCGGTGGTCAAGTTGGTTTCGTCAGCTGAGCCCTGGCTCGATAGGGCAGACTGCCCTTCGCTGATCATGTCACGAGAGGAATAGTGCCGTGCTGGGCCGACTCCTAAGCACCCATATGCGCCCCTATACCACTTCCGCGGCGCTAGTCGTGGTTCTCGAACTCATACAGTCCTTCGCCGCACTCACTCTGCCGGCACTCAACGCCGACATCGTCGACAACGGCGTGGCGAAGGGCGACGGCGGCTACGTGGTGCGACTCGGCGCAGTGATGCTCGCTGCCACGCTCGTTCAAATCCTGAGCGCGATCTCGGCTTTCTACGTCTCGGTGCGAACCGCCGCCGCGCTGGGACGTGACCTGCGAGCAACCGTCTTCCGGCGGGTACAGGAGCTGTCGCTTCGTGAGGTCGGGCGCTTCGGCGCGTCGTCACTACTCACTCGAACTACCAACGATGTCCAGCAAGTTCAATCGCTAGTGCTGATGATCCTCACGATGATGGTGACCGCACCGATCGTGGGCATCGGCGGTGTGCTGATGGCATTTCACCAAGACGTACCAATGTCCTTGCTCGTCGTGGTAACCCTGACCACGCTAGTCCTCGCCTTCGTCTTGATCCTGCGCCGGATGGGACCGCTGTCCGCCTCCCAACAGAAACTCATCGATCGGGTCAACCGCACCCTGCGCGAGCAGATCACCGGAGTCAGAGTGGTCCGGGCGTTCGTGCGGGACCGGCGGGAAGGTGAACGGTTCGGCGCGGCCAACACTGAGTTGAGGGACGTCGGGTTCCGACTCGGCCGGGTCCAGGCTTTCATGAACCCGAGCGTCCTGTTGATCATCGAGTGCTCGAACATCGCGGTGCTGTGGTTTGGCGGCCACCGGGTGCACGACGGCTCGATGCAGGTTGGCTCACTTATCGCGTTGCTCAACTATCTAGTTCAGATCCTGCAGGCAGTGTTGCTGGCCACCATGGCCTTTCAGCTCGCCCCTCGCGCCAGGGCTTGCGCTGAACGCATCCAAGAGGTTCTGGTCGCCGAGTCCAGTGTCAAGCCAGCGCAAATCCCGGCCACCGAGCTGGAGTCAAAGGGACTGTTGGAGCTCCAGGACGTTGTCTTCCGCTACCCAGGTGCTGAGGTGCCTGTGTTGCGCGGCGCCAATCTGGTCGCCCGCCCTGGCGAGACCACCGCAATCATCGGTTCTACCGGTAGCGGCAAGTCGACGCTGCTCAGACTGGTGCCCCGCTTGTTCGACACCGACTCCGGCAGTGCTCGAGTCGGCGGTGTAGACGTGCGCGACCTCGACCCGGACATCCTGGCAAGCACGGTGCGCCTCATCCCCCAGAAGCCTTATCTGTTCTCCGGCACGGTCGCCTCCAATCTCCGCTACGGCGCTCCAGATGCCGACGACGAGCAGCTCTGGCAGGCCCTTGAGATCGCGCAGGCTCGTGAGTTCGTCGAGGCGCTTCCTGCCGGTCTGAACCATCCGATCACTCAGGGCGGCCGGAACCTCTCTGGAGGCCAGCGACAACGACTGGCCATCGCCCGTGCTCTGGCAGCCCGTCCAGATATCTACCTTTTCGACGACTGCTTCTCCGCCCTCGACTACGTCACTGACGCAGCCGTGCGGAGTGCCCTGGCCCGTGAGACGGAGAACACGACGGTCGTCATCGTGGCCCAGCGAGTGTCCACCATCCGCGACGCCGACCACATCGTCGTCCTTGACGAGGGACAGGTCGTCGGTACCGGTACCCACACCGAACTGCTCCGGAACAACTCGACCTACCAGGAGATCGTCTCCTCCCAGCTCGCCGAGGAGGATGCCGCGTGAGCACCGCCAATACCGCTGCCCGGGTGGCGAAGAAGCCCGGCAGCAAGCCGCAGGCTTTTCGACGCTCTGCGCTGCGGCTGCTCCGAACGATGAGGCTGGATCGAAGCCTTGTCGCCTTCGCTCTTCTGGCCGCTGGCGCCAGCGCCCTGCTGGCGGTGACCATCCCGCGACTACTCGGCCACGTCACCGACCTCATCGTGATGGGAGTCGCTGGTCGGCGAGAGGCGGACTTCGGGAGAATCGGCGAGGTGCTGCTGGTCTCCACCGTCGTGGTGCTGATCGCCTCGCTCTTCGCACTCGCTCGCGGCCGACTTGCTCAGCGCGTCTCGCAGCGTACGGCCCACCGGCTTCGCTCAGAATGTCAGGCCAAACTCGCCCGGCTTCCGCTGAGTTACCTCGATAGTCAGCCTCGCGGTGAGGTACTCTCCCGGGTCACCACTGACGTCGACAACATCGCGCTCACCCTCTGGCAGATCCTCACCCGGCTGATCAACTCGCTACTCCTCGCGGTCGGCGCTCTGACGATCATGCTGTGGATGTCCCCGCTGCTCACCCTCTGCACGCTGGGCACGATCCCACTGGCCGCCACACTGACTAAGTTCTTTGCCCGGCGGGCGCGGCCACAGGCCGTCCGGCAATGGGACGCCACCGGCGAGCTCAACTCCTATGTCGAGGAGATGTACAGCGGACACGAGCTCGTGAAAACCTACGGCACCGCAGAGACAGCGACTGAGGCTTTCTCCAAGCGCAACGAAACCGTCTATCGAGCCGGTTACCGTGCCCAGTTCCTGTCCGGGATCATCGGGCCTGCCATCGATTTCATCGGCTATCTCAGCTTCGTGTTGATCGCCGTCCTCGGCGGCCTGCAGGTGTCTTCAGGAGCCATGACGATCGGCGTGCTGCAGGCGTTCATCAGCTACACGCTCCAGTTCAACAACCTGATCGGACAGATGGCCTCGTTGACCAACATAGTTCAGTCCGGGGTCGTTTCCGCCGAGCGAGTCTTCCAGCTGCTGGACGCCAAGGAGCAGCACCCGGATCCGCAATCCCCCGAGCGGCCTCACCGGATCACCGGACAAGTGGAGTTCGAGAAGGTCTCGTTCAACTACGAGCCTGGCAAGCCACTGATCGAGGACCTCTCACTGACCGTCGAACCCGGACGGACCGTCGCCATCGTCGGCCCCACCGGAGCCGGAAAGACCACCCTCGTTAACCTTCTGATGCGATTCTACGAGACCACCAACGGCAGGATCACACTGGATGGTACCGATATCCGCCTGATGAACCGGGAAGAGCTGCGGTCCAACATCGGAATGGTTCTGCAGGACACCTGGCTGTTCGCTGGAACGATCGCCGACAACATCTCCTACGGACTGGCCGGTGCCTCCCGCGAGGAGATCATCGCCGCCGCTCGGGCCACACATGCAGACCGGTTCATTCGCACTCTTCCTGATGGCTACGACACCGTCCTGGACGAGGACGGCTCGAACCTCAGCGCGGGTGAGCGGCAGCTCGTGACCATCGCACGCGCCTTTCTCCTCCGCCCCGCCCTGCTCATCCTGGACGAGGCCACTAGCTCGGTGGACACTCGCACCGAAATGCTCATTCAGCGGGGCATGACATCGCTGCGCGAGGGCCGCACGAGCTTCGTCATCGCACACCGGCTATCGACCATCCGCGACGCCGACACGATCCTGGTCATGGAGGCAGGCCAGATCGTCGAGCAGGGAGCCCATCACGAGCTAATAGCCTCGAACGGCCCCTATGCTCAGCTCTTCGCCGCCCAGTTCACCCGCGAGCCGGTCGCGGACTGAGCAAGCCGGCCGCCGATCCCCTTGCACGAAGCCGTACTTCATTCGGGCGTAGTGAGATTTCACGGCCGTTTCAGTCGGCATCCGTAACGTGGCGGTCGAACGAGCAACCAGTGAGGGAGTCGGCTGTGACGTCGATGTACGACCGACCGGAGTCGGTGAGCACGGACTACGTGGAGCCGAGGACGCCGGCCGAGCGGTCGGTGGTGGGTGTGCTGGAGGAGGTGCTGGGGATCAGCCCGGTCGGGGTCGAGGACGACTTCTTCGACCTGGGCGGCGACTCCCTGACGGCCCTTCAGGTGGCGGAACGGGTGTCCGAGGAGCTCGGCGTCGACCTGCCGCACCAGATCATGCTCGACGCCCCCACGGCGGCGGGCGTGGCGGCTTTCGTCGAGACGGCCGGGGCGGCGGCGCAGGGCGGGGCCTCACTGGTCACCCTCCGGGAGGGAGACGCGGCCCGGTCGCCGTTCTTCCTGCTGCACCCGGTCGGCGGAAGCGTGTACTTCTACCGGGAGCTGAGCCGGTGCCTGCCCGCACAGCTGCCGGTCTTCGGCTTCCAGGCCGCCGGCCTGCGGGACGGCGCCGAGCCCCTGGGCACCGTCGAGGAGCTGGCCGCGCGCTACCTGGCAGAGCTGCGCGGCGTCCAGCCGACCGGCCCGTACGCGCTCGGCGGGGCGGCCTTCGGCGGTCTGGTGGCCCTGGAGATGGCCCAGCGGCTGCACGCCGAGAGGGAGGCCGTCCGGCTGCTCGCGCTGTTCGACACCCCCGGGCCCGGGCAGATGCCGCCCGACCGGCACGGCGTGCTGACCGACGAGGAGGCCGAGGCACTGCTCGCCGAGCGGATGTCGGCCGAGGGGCTGACCGCGGTGAAGGACACGTACGCCCGGGAGATCCTCGAGGTGTACCGGACCAACGTCCGGGCCCTGCACGCCTACCGGCCAGCCCCGTACCCGGGGGAGATCCTCTACTTCCACGCGCAGGAGCGCCGGGAGGGGATCGACCCGGCCCGCCCCGACCTGGCCTGGGCCGAGCTGGCCCTGGGCGGGTTGGACATCCGGGTCCTCCCCGGCGACTACAGCACGATGTTCGGGCCCCGCAACGCCGAGGCCGCCGCCCGGGTGCTGACCACGAAGCTCGGGCTGGACCGGACACCCGATGGGCGATGACCCGGACGTCGACTGCGACGTACTGATCATCGGGGCCGGGCTCGCCGGCGGCTCGCTGGCCCGCCAGCTGAGCCTCGAACAGCCCGATCTGCACGTGGTGGTGGTGGACCGGGCCACCGAGTTCCGGCCGGGCATGGACGAGCCGTCCGGGGAGGAGTTCTCCAACTACGCGAACCGCGTGCTGCGCATCGGCCCCTACCTGCGCAAGCACCACCTGGTGAGTTCCGGTCTGCGGTACTTCTTCGACTCGCCCGGCCGGGATCTGCCGATCGACCGGATGTCCGAGATCGGCGGCCGGACCCCGCACCCGATCCCGACCTACCTGATCGACCGGCCGGCGGTCGAGCAGGCCCTGTGCGAGCTGAACCGCGCGAAGGGCGTACGCGTCCTGCTGGGCACCGAAGTGCCCTCGGACGGTGCGATCTCGCTCGACGGGGAGCACGGGCACCGGGTGCGGACCACCGGCGGGACCATCCGGTGCCGGTGGCTGGTCGACGCGGCTGGCGAGGAGTCGCCGATCGCCCGCATGCTGGATTTGGCACCCGAGGACGACCGCAACCCGATCGGCGCCGCCTGGGCGCGTTTCGACGGCTGTCTGTCCCTCGACGAGCTCGGCAGCAAGCCGTGGCGCGGGCGGGTCCCGCACTGGGGCCGCGGAGCCTCGCCGGCGTACTTCATGTACCGCGGCTACTGGATCTGGCTGATCCCGCTGTCCGAGTCGCAGTACAGCATCGGCGTCACCTTCGACCGGCGGCACGTCAGCCCACCGGTGGCCTCCGCCGAGGAGCTGCTCGGCTTCCTCCGCGAGCACCGGGCGATCGCCCAGATCCTCGGGCCGCGACCGCGGCCGGAAGGCTTCGGGACGCAGCGGAGGTTCTCGCGTTTCGCGCAGGAGCAGTTCTCGGTGCAGCGCTGGTTCCTGACCGGGAGCGCCGGCACCGTGCTCGACCCGATGTTCGCCGCCTCGTCCTGGATGTTCACCGAGAACAACAAGCTGATCGGCGAGTTCATCAAATCCGACCGCGCCGGTCGTACCCACGAACTGCCGGGCATGGTGCACCACTTCCACATCCGGATGCGCAGCCGGTTCAAGAAGCTGCTCAACTCGCCCGGCCACTACCTCTCCCGGGGCTCCTTCGACGCCTGGTCCGCCTGGTTCGCCCTGCGTCAGCGGGTCTACTACAACCGCATCGTGCCGGATGCGCTGGAGGACCACCGGATCCTGCTCCAGTTCAGCCGCACGCACGGCACGGACTGCGATTGCGACGCGCAGGTGCTGGCGGGCAAGCTGGCCCGGCTACTGGAGTCCGCCGATCGGCTCACCGAGGAGTTCGTCGGGCTGCTCGACCGCCAGGAGGCTTTCCACGCCCGGAACCAGGGGATGTTCCTGGACTCGCGTTCCTTCGACCAGGACGAGGTGCTGCTCGGCAAGGTCTTCGGCCGGCGCGACTGGACGGCGGAGATCCCCGCGGACGAGCGGACCTACGAGATCTTCTGCCGCACCCTGGTCCACCGGCTGACCGAGCTCTCCGGCGAGTCCTGGGACGAGGCCGGTTTCAAGGCGGCGTTCGACCCGGACTGGGACAGCCGCCAATCGCTGGCGGAGATGTACACCAGAACAGGAGCAGACCATGACTGAGGACGAGACCGGCGCCCAGTACCGAGTCGTCGTCAACCACGAGGAGCAGTACTCGATCTGGCTCGCCGACCGGGCCAATCCGGACGGCTGGCGGGACGCGGGGCCGACCGGCTCCCGGGACGAGTGCTTGCAGTGGGTCGACGAGCACTGGACGGACATGCGGCCGCTGTCACTGCGCGGCGGCCCGGTACGGCCCTGACCCGGGGCCGCGGAGCGGTGCACGGATGGACGCCCTGGCGCTTTCACGAGCGCTAGGGCGTCTCCGGCTGTTGACGAATTATCAGATCTGCGTTCCGGGGCAGTCAGACTTCACAGTCACTCCAGTCCTCGTCATTAGGGTGCTTGTCATCTTCCTACGTGAACGGATGTCGTCGATGAGCATGGAACACATCGCCGTCGTTGGGCTCGCTCTGCGTGTACCGGGTGCCGACAACTACGCCGAGTTCTGGCGGAATCTCGTGGCGGGTACCGAATCGATCTCCCGCCTCAGCGATGACGACGTGCTTGCCGTGCACGGAGATCCGGCCGTCAGCGGGAATCCCGACCTAGTGAAGGCCAGTGGGATCCTCGACCGGATCGACCAGTTCGACCCGGGCTATTTCGGCTTCACCGATCGCGAGGCCGAGCTGATGGATCCGCAGCAGCGGGTCCTGCTCCAGGCGGCGGTGGAGGCGATCGAGGACGCCGGACACCGCGCCGCCGGGGAGAAGTCGGCGATCGGGGTGTTCATGGGCGTGGGCCGCAGCGGCTACGCCATGCACCACCTGATGCCCCGAGCGGATCTGCTCGCCTCGTTCGCCCGGCAGATCTCCCTGTTCAACGACAAGGACTACGCGGCCACCCAGATCTCCCACCGGCTCGGGCTGACCGGTCCCAGCATGACGCTCTCCACTGCCTGCTCCACCTCCCTCGTCGCGGTGCACCAGGCGTGCAACAGCCTGCTGGGCTTCGAGTGCGACCTGGCCCTGGCAGGTGGTTCGAGCATCAACGTGCTGCAGAACGGCGGTTACCTGTACCAGGAGGGGAACATCTTCTCCCCCGACGGGCACTGCCGCGCCTTCGACGCCGAAGCAGGTGGAACCGTCGGTGGCAGCGGGGTCGGCGTGGTGGTGCTGAAGCGGCTGTCGGACGCCCTGCGGGACGGCGACCCGATCCGCGCCGTGATCCGTGGCTCGGCCGTGAACAACGACGGATCGGACAAGGTCGGCTTCACCGCCCCCAGCGTCAGCGGCCAGGCCGCCGTGATCTTCGAAGCCCAGCAGACCGCCGACGTCGACGCCAGGTCGATCGGCTACATCGAGGCGCACGGGACGGCGACCTCACTGGGCGACCCGATCGAGGTCGCCGCACTGACCGAAGCCTTCCGGGAGTCGACCTCCGAGACGGGCTTCTGCGCCC
>NZ_BAAATR010000031.1:0-97989 GCF_039533515.1 Kitasatospora cystarginea
GCGCAGTTCATGCACGCGCGGGACACCGTAGGCACCCCTGGAAGCGAGGTGGATCACGCTGATCTCGGCCGCGAGGAGTTCCTCCTCGCGCAGGCGGCCCCGGCGGGCGGCCTCGCCGGCCCGCCAGGCGTAGAACGACGGCCGTGAAGTTCCACCCTGCGCTCGGACACTCTCCGTCTACGCCGCGAGGGTGTGACCTTGCTGGTGCCGCTGGCGATCTCGAGTGGTGTGAGGAAGCCCCACTCGGGTGCCTGCGCAGACGCCTACGGTTATAGAAGGTCTCGATATGCGCGAAGACCTCCGCGCGGGCGGTGGCGCGGTCCGGCCAGACCCGGGTGCCGATCTCTTCCTTCAGTACGGCGAAGAAGCTCTCAGCGGCGGCGTTATCGTAACAGGAGCCGACTCGTCCCATCGACTGCCACATGTCCAACTTTCCTATCTCGCTGCGGAATTCATTCGACGTGTATTCATCGAATTCAATCAGTCGTCGCAACACAGGCTCTTGGGGAGGCCGCCGAGGGGGCCCTGGCTGCCGCGGGGGCGGCTGTCGTGGTCAACGACCGTGGTGCCGAACGCGTCGCCAAGTCCGATGACCGACCAAGCGCCCCGAATCCAGATAAGGAACACCATCGTGAACCTCCGTGAGATCCTGCCCGCGCGCATCGGCTTCGGAACCGCGCCGTTGGGCAACATGTTCCGCGCCGTCCCGGACGACGAGGCCATCACGACCCTGAATTCCGCCTGGGACCAGGGCATCCGCTACTACGACTCGGCTCCGCTCTACGGGGCCGGCCTGGCAGAAATCCGCCTCGGCAAACTTCTGTCCAGCAAGCCAAGGGACAGCTTCGTACTGTCGACCAAGGTCGGCCGCGTCATCCTGGATGAGGTCGAGACCGGCGCCAGCGACCTGGGCGACAAGGGCACCCTGTTCGAGTACGGCCGCCCCAATACGATCATGCACGAGTGGACGGCCGAAGCCACCGAACGCTCCATCGAGAACAGCCTGGAGCGGCTCGGCGTGGACCGCCTGGACATCGTCCGGGTGCACGACATCTCCCAGGACTTCCACGGCGACATCACAGGCGCGTTCCGCGTGCTGTCCCGCCTCCGCGACGAGGGCACCATCAAGGCCTGGGGCCTGGGTGTCAACCTCACTGAACCGATCGAGATCACCCTGGCCTTGGACGAGCCCAGGCCCGACGGCTTCCTGCTGGCAGGCCGGTACACCCTGCCGGACCACGAGCACGCCCTCCAGCGGCTGCTGCCGATGGCCGAGGAGCAGGGTGTCGGCACGGTCGTTGGAGGCCCCTACAGCTCCGGTGTCCTGGTCGGCGGAACCCACTTCGAGTACGCGGACGCGCCGCCGGCGATCCTGGAGAAGGTTCGCCGCATCAAGGAAATCTGCGTGCGACACGGGGTGGGCGTCAAAGCGGCGGCCCTGCAGTTCTCCCTCGCCCACCCTGTCTCTGCCGCCGTCATCCCCGGCGCCACCAAACCGAGCCGGGTCGCGGAGGACCTCGCCGCTCTCGGCGAGCAGATCCCGGCCGAATTCTGGCGCGACCTACGGGAAAACGGCATGGTCAGCCCGCAGGCGCCCCTGCCTGGCGGAGTCTGAGCCGCTGGCTCCACCCAGCAGAACTCACCAACGCCGGAGGAACCCTCATGGCATCGACATCTGTGAGCCGGATCGTCGATCGGAACGGTCTTCCAGCAGGCTCACGGGGCGAAGAAAACTCCATGATCTTGGAAGTCCATGCCTGCTTTGCGCCTGGGTCGACCAACCCGCCGCAGACAATGACTAATCAGACGATCCGTCACTTTTCCAGGTCTGCCCAGATTCTGAGTAGAGGTCATCAATCACTGTGCGCGCTGCTATTAGCTCTTGAGCATTGCTCCCTCCCGTGCTGCCAATACCCGATTGGCCTACTTGGATTGCCGTCCCCAGCGGAATACGTTGATCATAATCGTGCAACGCTCCCGGCCAGAATGCCTCGCCTGCCACCCCGAGAGGGAGCGTCCTCGCGCACGACAGCCAGCGTGTCAGCGTGCCTCAGTCGACTCTCAGTGAACGGTCAAAGCGTCGACGACTGCGGGACCAACACCATGAAAGGATGCACTCGGCATGGCGAATGCGGAACTTAGGAAGGTCCTTATCACGGGAGCGGGCACCGGCTTCGGGTTCGAAGCCGCTATGCGCCTGGCGGAGAAGGGCTTCGACGTGATTGCGGGGGTGGAGATCTACGCCCAGGTGCAAACACTGAAGTGGCAGGCAGCCGAGCGCGGAGTCAAGCTTCGGGTCGAGAAGCTCGACGTCACGAACGACGGTGACCGTCGCAAGGCTCTCAACTGGGGTGTGGAAATCCTCGTAAACAACGCCGGAGTCGGCGAAGGCGGCTCCACAGTTGACATTCCCGAGTCGAACATTCGGCACCAGTTCGAGGTCAACGTCACCGGGCCCCTGGTCCTCACCCAGGGGATCGCCAAGCAGATGATCAAGCGCGGGGCAGGCCGCATCGTCTGGGTTTCTTCGAGGGAGGGCCTGAACGTCAACCCGTTCACCGGCATCTACTCCGCCTCCAAGCACGCAGTCGAGGCGATCGCCGAGACTATGGCCTACGAGCTGCAGGAGCACAAAATCGAAGTCGCCACGGTCAACCCTGGGCCCTTCCTGACCGGGTTCAACGACCGCATGTTCCAGACCTGGGAGAGCTGGGAAGATGACCCGTCCCAGCGGCTCTTCGACTACTCCAAACTCTCCTTCCCCCGCGCGCAGTTCGACCCTGAAGCGGTCTATGCGACGTTGACGGCCGTCGCTGCCGGCGAGGTAGACAGTTACCGCAATTTGGAGCCCAAGTCGATGCTTGAAGAGACCAAGCATCTTCAGGAGGTTCCGTGGGAGCGCAAGATCACGGACGGCCTCGGGACCCGACACCCGGCCATCCAGCATTCCTACGAGATGAAGCCGGAGACTCCTGTCGCCGAGTGACCCCCACTCCGCAGGTGACCGCGGGCAGAAGAGGTTCCTGAGTTGCACCGGTGGTCGCGCACCGCCCGTCCTCCCCTTGAAGTTCCCCGGGGAACTTCAGCTTGACCAGCAACGATGACTTTCCGAGCCCCACAGGCTTGAAGCGCAGGTTGATGGCGCTTTCCTCGCCTACTGCCAGCGCGCGCAGGACCGGCGCGGCAAAGACCGACCTGTCACGCGGCTTACGACGATTCCTCGGTCCAACTGATGCACGCGATCATCGACGTCGGGAAGCTGTGGATCTGCGAATCCCAGCGGATGTGCACCCAGGACTCCTCCCTGCGAACCTGCATGTCGGGCATCTCCCTTCCGTAGACGGTGCCGCCGACGACCAATCTGTCGAAGTTGAACACGACTGTTGCGGTGATGAAGTCGCCCATGTAGATCAGGGTGCGCCCGGCAGGGCACGGCCGCATCCGGCCCGGACGGCACCGAGACCTCGCGCCAGCGGGCCAGGTGGTGCCAGCCGGGGGCTTGGGCAGGCGTTCACAACTTGACCCCAGGACGGCCTACGCCGGCCGGTAACGGCCGCCCGTATAAGCCTCCCGATCGATCCGGTACATCTCGGCCTTGAACGTGGTCCGCCTCTGCCGGTCCTCCGCGTTCGGGATCCACGGAGGGACCGCCCGCGCACAGGTGCACCTTCTGATGGTCGAAACCGTGCCGCACCGCAGGGCAATGGAGAGCAGTATGGATTCGGGTCCGCTGCGGATCGTCGGGGGCCGCCATGAACCGGGTGGAGATCGCGGTCTGCCGTTTCGACCGGTTCCAGCAGCGTCATAGTGTCGTGGGCCTGCCGTTCGCGGTAATCCAGAAATTCGGCAACGACCAGGCCGGCGGCAAGGCGACGCTGATCGCCTACTACGGGCTGTTCGCCAAGCGGGTTCTTCGCGATCACCATCGGCCTGCTGTCCTGGCTGTACATGGGAGCCCGCCTGACCCTGCTCGCGGCGGAGATCAACGTGGTCCTGCACTACCGGCTGTGGCCGCGCTCGATGACCCAGCCACCGTTCCCCCGGTCGCAGTCGCCGAGCCGGTCGAGCAGGGCGCCGCCGGAGTCGTCGGTACCGTCGTCGCGCGTGGCGTCCAGCGAGTCGCAGTAGAAGACACGTCCGGCGTCCAGGCCGGCGGCGACCTGCTCGCGGGTGAGGCCGAGGTCGTCGGCGAGCTCCTCGGGCGTGGGCAGCCTACCGAGTCGCTGCTCCAGCCGGTCGGAGCCGCGGGCGGTCATCAGGTAGAGCTCCTGGACGCTGCGGGGAACGCGCAGCGTCCAGGACGTGTCGCGGAAGAACCGTTTGATCTCGCCGGTGATGGTGGGCAGGGCGTAGCTGACGAACTCGACGCCGCGGTCCGGGTCATAGCCGTCCACGGCCTTGATCAGGCCGATGGTGCCGACCTGGAGGATGTCGTCCATCTCGGCGGCACGGTGGCGGAACCGCACGGCGACGAAGCGGACCAGCGGCCTAGGAGCGTGGGTCAGTAAGAGCCCGCGCAGATAGGCGGCGTGGAGATCCGGCAGCAAGGCGGACACAGGTGGCTGTGCAATCGAGGATGGGAGTCGTTCCGACGTGACTGCGGGAGTCGCCTTCTGGCCGAGTCTGCAACGTCGGTTTGATTTGACGTCAGCCAGCGTCTTTGCGGTGGGATCGTGGAGTATGCAATTCCCGTAGGGCCGCCTGGAGCGTGCGTGCGTTCGGGGATTCGCCTGGGGGGGCGTCCTCAACTCCCGCAAGCATTGCAGCTCCTGCGAGCGGCGCGGTTCACCTGGGGTGCAGGAGAAGCTGGGGCCGGGCCGCGCTCAGTCGAGGGTGATGCCGAACAGGTCGTGAAGGGCGTCGGTGCCGGACGCGGTGACCCGCAGGGCGCGGCCGGTGCCGATGGGTTCGAGCCAGCCCGCGTCCATCGCGTGCGCGCACAGCGCTGCGCCGAGGGCGCCGGCGAGGTGGGGGCGGCGTTCGGTCCAGTCGAGGCAGCTGCGGACCAGCGGGCGGGAGCCGCGGCGCTTCTTGTCCACGTCGAGGCCGATGCCAGTCAGCCAGGCGCGGCCTGGTGTGGTCACGATCAGACCCATGTCCTTCGTGACAACGCCGCGTGCCAGCAGGGCGTCCGCGAGGGCGACGCCGAGGCGGCCGGCGAGATGGTCGTAGCAGGTCCGGGCGCGTGCCTCAGCGCTTCGGCGGGCGCTGTCGCGCAGATTGCGCGGTGCGGGTACGGACGCCGACTCTGCCGCGAACGCGGCCATGTCCTCGACCAGCGCGGCGGTGTCGGGCCCGGCCAGCCTCAGGTAGCGGTGACGGCCCTGGCGCTCCTCGGCCAACAGCCCTCCGGCGACCAGACGGGACAACTGCTCGCTCGCGGTCGATGCCACGACGCCCACGTGGTGGGCCAGTTCGCTCGCGGTCCAGGCGCGGCCGTCCAGCAGCGCGAGGCAGATCGCGGCTCGGGTGGGGTCGGCCAGCAGCCCGGCGAGCCGGGCCAGAGGTTGCGCGGACATGAGGCCATCATGCCCCGGCTACGGTTCGGTGTGCGCCGAAGTATTCCGCACGTAGCGTGAGCCGCATGACGATCTCCGACCCGCCCGTCCGCTCGTCCCGTGTCACCGCGTACGCCGACGCCCGCGCGGCGCTCGACCAGCCGCTGCTGGTCCCCGAACCCGTCGCCGACGCGGCGGATGCGCCCGCCGGCTCCCTGGCCTGGCTGCGCGCCGCTGTCGCCCGCTTCACCGGCGACACGCGGGCGCACGCCCGTCAGCGCGCCCACGCGGTGGCGGAGCTTGCGCGCCTGGACCCGCGCGAACTGCGCCGGGCGGCTGCCGGTTCGGCGGTCGGCGCGGACGACCGGCACACCGTCGTCCGCATCCTGGCCGAAGAGCTTGGCCTGCCGGGCCCGGACGCGGTGGCCGACGCGGTCATGACCGTCTCCGCCGGATACTTCGGCAGCGAACTGACGCCCACCCAGGCAAAAGCTGTCGACGAGGCCATCGCGTCGCTGCTCGCCCGGACCGCCCAGGGGGAAGGCGTGGAGGACCTGGAGTTCGCCGCGCAACGGATCGGGCTGTTGGTGCAGGCGTGCGACGCAACCGCCCGATTGGTCGAGCACGCCCGCCGGAGCGCGCCGGACGGGCTCCCACCAGGTGGCGCGGACGCCCTCCTCGCCGAGGTGCTGCGGCACGACCCGCCGGTGACCGCGCTGCGCCGACGAGCGCTGGCCGACGTCCGCGTGGGCGCGCTGGACCTCCGGGCCGGGGAGGTGGTGCTGGTCGACGTCACCGCCGCACAGCAGGACGCCCCCGCTGGCGGCGACCAGGCCGATTCGGACATCGGCACCCACGACGACCCGACCCCTCTCGCCTTCGGCGCGGGGCCGCACCGGTGTCCGGGCCAGGCCCAGGCACTGGCGCTCGCCGCCGGGCTGCTGGAGCGGGACGACCCGGCCACGCAGGTCACAGAGGCGGTCGCACGGGTGCTGGACCTCGCCGCGACCTGGACCGCCTGGGACGGGCGACCGTTGGCGGTGGACGACCGCGTCTACACCCCGCACAAGGCGATCCGCCGAGCCGCCGACCATCTGGTGGATCACCTCGCCGAGTTGGAGGCCCGCCTGGCGGGCCAGGAGCCGCAGCCGGACCACTGGCACGCCTCGGCGACCACCACCCCGGCCGACCTCGCGTCGTTCACCACGGAGGACCTTGACGAGGCGCGCAGCCGCCTGGTCCGGATCGGCCGGATCTGGGCCGACCGCCTCGAGGCGCTGAGCGACGCGCAGTTGGACCGCTCGCCCGGCCAGGGCTGGCCCTTCCGGCTGCTCGCCGCGCATGTCGCCGGCTCGCTGGACTACTACGCCGGAGCCGTTGGCCGTTTCGGTGCCGCTGCCAATCCCGAGGAGTAGGTATGAGCACTGCCGGCGCTTCCGCCGCCATCGCCTTCCGCAACCTGCACCACCGCCCCGGCGCGCCGCTGCTGCTGCCGAATGCCTGGGACCACGCCTCCGCGGCCGCGCTGGCCGCGGCCGGTTTCGCCGCCGTCGGCACCACCAGCCTGGGTGTCGCCGCCGCGGCCGGGCTGCCGGACGGGGCCGGCCGGACCCGTACTGAGACGCTACGGCTCGTGCGCCGGATCGGGGGCGGGCCCTTCCTACTCTCCGTCGACATCGAGGGTGGCTTCAGTGACGACCCGGCCGAGGTCGCCGACCTCGCGGCGGAACTCGCCGAGGCGGGCGCGGTCGGCGTCAACCTGGAGGACGGCCGCGGCACCGGCGACCTCACCCCGCCGCGCCTGCACGCGGCGAAGATCACCGCGGTCAAGGCGGCCGTGCCCTGGCTCTTCGTCAACGCCCGCACCGACACCCATTGGCTGGGCGGGGGACGCGAGGCGGAGACGGCATCTCGTCTGGCGGTCTACCGGGACGCGGGCGCGGATGGCGTCTTCGTGCCGGGTCTGACCGATCCGGCGTCCATTGCGGCGGCAGTGGGCACGACCGCGTTGCCGCTCAACGTCCTCGCTACACCGGACGGGCCTTCGCTCGCCCGCCTCGCCGAACTCGGTGTGCACCGGGTCAGTCTCGGCTCGCTGCTGTTCCGGCTCGCCCTCGGAGCGGCCGTGGACACCGCCGCCAGCCTGCGCGCGAACGGTGTGTTCCCGCAGACGCCCTCGGTCCCGGGCTATGCCTCGGTACAGGCCCTGGCTTCACCCGGGAGCTGAGGACACGACGGGCTCCCAGGCGCATCGGTCTCGTCGCTTGCGCCGCACCGGACACGTGGGGTTACGACGCTCTGTTCTCGGTGTGCGTCGTGAGGGCCGCTCGCTGGAGTCCGACCCAGGAGCACCCTGCCATCGCGCCGGGCCCTCGGCATGCCCAACGTCTGACGGCAGCCCCGCAACCTCCGATACAGGGATCGCCCCAGATCAGCCGACGCGAACCGAAACGCGGAGGCTAGGACTAGTACGGTTGAAGCCCATGGAGAGATCGGGCGCAAGTCTGTATGGGGACCCGTGCGGCGGTTGCGGCTTCGAGTGGTCGGTGACCCCGGGGGAAGCGATTCGGGTCGTGGAGGAGCTGCCGACTCGCTTCCGCGCGCTTCTGGCGGGGCGCACGGGATTCGAACGTCACCCGGGTCTGTCGTGGACGCCCGCAGCGTACGTCAGCCACGTGACTGACAACCTGCGGAACTGGGCTGAACGGCTTGCCGGAGCCCGGCTGTCCGGGGCGGTTGACGTACCCGGCTACGACCCGGACCTTGTCGCGCGGGCCCGCCACTACAACGAGATCGCTCCCACTGCGGCGCTGTGGTCGCTGGAACACGCGGTCGATGCCCGGGCTGCATCGGTGACTTCCGCGCTGGAGGAGGGGACCGTGCTGCAGCATGCCACCCGCGGAGTTCAGCGCGCCGAGGATGTCGCGCGCAACAACGCCCACGACGGGCACCATCATGCGTGGGATATCGAGCGCATCCTGCGGCACACGACCCCCGTGTGAGAACTGGAACGGCCACCGCGTGATCATCAAGGGTTGTGTCGACTCCTGAAGATCGTGCGGTGGCCGCGGGCCACAGCATAGACGTTGCCCACTGGCGGGCGATGTTCGAACAGGCCATGGCCCGGATCGCGAGCCGGTTCAAACGAGTGGAGCCGCGTGCCACGGCCCGCGCCTTCGTGCTCGGACTGCTCTCCGGCATCGAGCGGAAGAACTGCTGGCGGCCGGCCGAACAGGCCGGCCACCGCCCCGGGCCGATGCAGCGGCTGCTGCGAATCGCCCGCTGGGACGCCGACGCGGTCCGCGACGACATCCGCGCCTACGTCCTCGAACATCTCGGTGCCGCCGACGGCGTCCTGATCGTCGACGAGACAGGGTTCCTGAAGAAGGGCACCGCCTCGGCAGGCGTGCAACGGCAGTACACACCGGGACTGCAGGACGGATCGAGAACAGCCAGGTCGGCGTCTTCCTCGCTTATGCCTCCAGCAGAGGCAGGGCGTTGATCGACCGTCGGCTCTACCTGCCCGACACATCGTGGTGCCAGGACGGCGAGCGTCGCACGCGTGCCGGGGTGCCCGGCCATGTCGAGTTCTCGACCAAGCCCACGCTGGCCGGGCAGATGATCACGTCAGCGTTGGACGCCGGGATCGACGCGTCCTGGGTGACTGGCGACGAGGCATATGGCCAAGACCCCGGCCTGCGTGCCCTGTTGGAGTCCCGCCGGGTCGGCTATGTCCTGGCCGTCGCCTGCAGCACGCGAGTACGGATCAACCAGGGGCGAGTCGCTGTTCGCGCGGATACCATCGCCGAGCACCTGCTGCCCTCGGCCTGGCACCGGCAGAGCGTCGGAGCCGGGGCGAAGGGGCCCCGCTACTACGACTGGGCCTGGATCGAGATCAGCGCCGACCGGCACCGACACCTGCTGATCCGCCGCAACCCGAACAGCGACGAACTCGCCTTCTACCTGTGCTGGTCCCCCAGGCGAGTGCCGCTGTCCGAGCTGGTCCGCGTGGCCGGGACCAGGTGGTGCATCGAGGAGTCCTTCCAGGCAGCGAAAGGCCAGGTCGGCCTGGACCACTACCAGGTCCGCCACTGGACCGCCTGGCACCGGCACATCACCCTGGCCATGCTGGCGCGGGCCTTCCTGGCCGTGCTCACCGCCGACGCGACGCCGACCAGGACCGCACAGCCGAACCGGCATCCCCGCAGCACCGACCCGATCGACCTGACCACTCCGGAGATCCGCCACCTGCTCGGCGCCCTGCTGAACCCGCCCAGTACATCCCCGCCCAGGCTGCTGCACTGGTCAACCTGGCGCAGACGCCACCAAGCCACCGCCCGCCGCAGTCACTACCGGCGGCGACTCGCCGACCCCGCGACTGGATAGATCACGAAGTCGCACTGAAGTATTAGTGGGGCGGCCTGGTCGGGGGCACGGTATTCGTTGAGGAGTCCGCCGAACAGTCGGAGATGGTTGATCGCGGCAGCAGGTAGGGGATGACAGCCGGTGCCCGGTCGTTCTCGTCCCGATGTCCCGGACAGGACCGGGCGGCACCAGTCTCGGCACGGGCCGAAAGGAGCGCCCCGCCTCGTACAGAACCACCGCTGCCCTAGCCCGGCACGACGTGAGTCGGGGGAGGCGGTGAGCGGTGTGGCGTCATGGGCCGGTGAACGGTGTCATCCGCCAGCCGTCGGGTGGTCTGCGGTCGGCACGCCAGCGGCTGTCAGGAGGTCGGTGCCGGTGTGGGTGTTGGCGGGGTCGGCGGCTGCTGTCATCAGCTGCTCGGCGGTGGCCGCATCGGTTTCCGGGGGGATCACCAGGAGCTCCAGGCGCAGGGGGATGAAGGAGCACACGATGACCTCGTCCGCGTCCTGTTCCTGTTCGAACCATCCGACGTGGATGACGTGGCCTGCGACCGGGACGCGCCGGGGGATGACCGGCCAGTGCGTCGGGTTCACGGTGACACGGGTGATCTTCCCCCACTTGGGGTCCAGTGCTGTCGCCAGCGGGGGAAGTTCACGAAGGAGGTCGTGCGAGCGGGGCCACCAGGCGCCGTCCAGGCGGCCCGGGGTGGCGCTGCCGGGTGTCAGCGAGAGTCGGACCGGCGGTTCGGGCCCCGGTGGCTGGGAGGCGGCGGGATCGAAGGTCGCGGTCATGTCGAGTACCTGCCTCGGGCTCGTTGTGGACTACCCGGTGCCGCCGCCGGGGCACCGCAGACGAATCCGCACGTCGCCGACGGCGACTTCTTCCAAAGTAGTCGCAGCCAAGGGCCCCTGGCGAGCGTGGGACTGTCCATGAAGCCGATACCTCGTGAACGCCCTGGCGCCGGCATGGGCAGGACACCGGTCTTGCCGAAGCCGCCCAAACCCGATTTGCCGCCGGACGCCTCGGGTCTCCCTGATGTACACGCCAGGTCGTCGATGACGTTGCGTCAATTTCCCTTGTGGGGAGAGGATTTGGCGGTCCGCGATGAAGAATGGCCCGGTATGGGAGGCGGTGCCACCAGTGTCGTACGACGATCTTCGGGGAGATGACGGTTATGGCGAGGTCCGGGCGCTGATGGTGGGCCGCCCTTTTACCGCCTCGGCACACCAGCACGCCATCGGCGTCGCCCCCGGCCTCATCCGGTCCGGCTGGCACCTGCACCTGCATTCCTGATCCTCGCGGCCGCTGAACCGGCCGGCCCGGCCACCGGCAGAACCGTCCAAGGGGCCGCTGAACCGGTCGGCCCGGCCACCGGCAGAACCGTCCAAGGGGCCGCTGGACATGCAGTACCAGGACAAAGCCGACGGCGTCACGTATGAGTACGACCTGCACTCGAGCGGAGCGCTGCGGATCCTGCGCGTCTTCGAAGACACTCCGCATGTGGTCGAGGCGTACTTCAGCTGCCGCGTGGCTCCAGGTCGCGGGGCACCTGCCGACGAAGTGGTTCCGAGTACTGATCCGCAGCCGCACCGGTACACCCGCCGCGCGCCGCATGGCGGGTGTACCGGATGTGTCAGCGGTTGGCGGAGCGGCCTCCGCGCCGGAACCTGACGGCGGAGATGACCACGGCGATCACGAGCACGGCCACGCCGATGAACAGCAGGTAGAGAAGGCCCTTGGCGACGACTCCGACGATGCCGAGCAGGATTGCCACGATGATCAGGAACAGCACCAGTGCCATCCTCGACCTCCTCCGGGATCTGCCGGTCCTACCGGCGTGCCAGGCGCCGTTCGCCGCCCGCGCCCGGCGCGTAGTCCAGCTTGTAGTGGGCGAAGACGGCCGCCTCGTCCTCGGCCGGCAGCTCGCCGTCGGTGTCGATCGCCGGAGCCTTCTTGACCCGGCTCCTGGGGTGGGCGACCTGCAGGTAGCCCGGTCCGACCCTCGCATCGGCGAGGGGGACGAACACCAGGCGGCGGCGCGCGGGCAGCCCGACCGTGACGGTGGCGAACGATGGCTGGTCGGTCGCGGTGTCCACGTAGACGGACTCCAGCGTGCCGATCCTGTGGCGATCGACATCGACCACGTCGTGGCCGCGCCATTCCCGGATGTCACCCGCCTCGAACACCAGCAACCTCCGACTTCGGTGAGCACCTCCCATCGTCCCACCGGGCCACCGCCGCGCCCTGTGGCGAGGGCGGAAGTCCACCGGTCGCCAGCAGCTGGTCAGGCCCATACCGTCGTGTTCTGGAACAGGGTCGTCGTCACAGGAGGCCAGGATTCGGCACTACCGGTGGAATCTCGAGACCCAGGATGACGACGGCCACTGGTCCCAACAGGACGGCGCTCCCATGCCGAACCCGCTGGAATACGACGGACCGCCCCCGCAGGTGGCGAACCACCTGCGGGACGTGTTCGTGCGCACGCTGTCCACTCCCGCTCCCGGCCCCCGGGCGATCACAGTCCGAGCCTGGGAGGGGCGACCCTCGGTCGGCGAGCCCCAGGCCGAAACCGAGTGGTCACGCGAGTAACGCGACCAGTCTCAGCCAGCAGGACGGGCCTGCACACCCTGCCGCGCCACTCCTGTCGGACGTTCCTCCCCCAGGGACGGATCCGGTCATGCGAGGCGCCGGGCTATGTAGGTGCGGGCCGTGCGGCGGCGCGCATCCGGGCGATCTCCGCGCGCCTGTCGGCCTCACCCGGGTCATTGGCCGGCAGGACAGCCGACGGCAGGAGCTCAAGTCGGAGCGGAACTCCCGCTCTGCGGCACTGTCGTCCCCATCCGCGGTGGGCAAGGCGCTCGGGTTGGACGCGTCGGGCTGCTTTCGCGCTGTGCTACACGTGGAACGGGACGGTCGTGACGACGATCTTCGGCAGGGGTCGGAGTGCCCGTCGCAACCGAGCCGCGAGTCGGTTGTGCAGGAGGCGGTGCCGCCAGTGCCGGACGACGATCTCCGGGAGGATGACGGTCAGAGTGAGGTCCGGGCGCTGATGGTGCAGTGACTCGATGTAGTTGACCAGCGGAGCGACGATCGTGCGATAGGGGGAGACCACGATCTTCAGCGGTAGGTGGTCGCCCCACTCACGCCAGTACTCGCGGAAGCGTTGGGCCTCGTCCTCGCTGGGGCTGATGTGGAGCGCGAGGACGGGCTGCTGGAGTGAGGCCGCGTAGGCCAGCGCACGCATGCCGGCCAGGTCCAGCGTGGCGATCGGCACGATCGACAGCGGGTGGATCTCCTCGGGAGTCTCCTCGGTCTCCGCTTCTGACTGGGCCTCGGTTGGCGCCTCGGGCTCGGGGCTCGACGTCTGTGCGTTGGTTCGCTTCGCGCCGTCCTCCGAGCGCGGCGGTGTGATGGTACGGCTGGGGACTTCGACTGCGTGCGGATGCAGTTCAAGCGCTTTGCCGACCACGTCGTAGTGGTGCCGGATTCGTGTCGTCACCAGGATGAACAGTCCCACCACGAGCACGGCGAACCAGGCGCCTTCGGTGAACTTGGTGACTCCGGCGGTGATGAAGACGATCGCCGAGAGCAGGGCGCCGGTGGCGTTGAAGGCCAGGCTCTTGCGCCAGTGGCGGTCGCGCAGGCGCCACCAGTGGACGACCATGCCGGCCTGCGACAGCGTGAAGGCGAGGAAGACGCCGACGGCGTACAGCGGGATCAGCGGTGCGGTCCTGCCGTCGAACGCCGCGTAGATCGCGGCCGCTGCGACCGAGAGCAGGATGATCCCGTTGCTGAAGGCCAGCCGGTCGCCCAACCGCAGGAAGATCCGCGGTGCCTGGTTGTCACGCGCCAGCAGGAACAGGACTCGGGGGAAGTCGTTGTAGGCGGTGTTCGCCGCGAGCAGCAGGATCGCCGCCGTGGCCGCCTGCGTGAAGACGTACAGGAAACCCGGGCCGAAGGCGCGATGGGCGAGCTGCGACAGCACCGTCTCCTTCGCCGAGGGCACGACGCCGTCGAGATGGACCAGAGCGATGGTGCCCGCGAACAGCGCGATGAGCAGACCGACCATCCAGGTCAGTGTCGTGCGGGCATTGCGCCATTCGGTCGGCCGGAAGGCCGGTACCGCGTTGGAGATCGCCTCGATGCCGGTCATCGCCGTCGAACCGGAGGCGAAAGCGCGCAGCACCAGCAGCACGTCGACGCCCTCGGTCGCCGTCAGCCGCGGTGCCGCAACAGGCTGGAAGCCACGGTCGGCCGCGTCGAACAGACCCAGGGCGACCAGGACGAAGACCGCGAGGACGAAGGCGTACGTCGGTGCGGCGAACAGCACACCCGCCTGACGCACACCCCGCAGGTTCCCGGCGAGCAGCACGGCGATCACGACAACGCCGATCGCAACGATGTCGGGTTCGAGTGAGGGGATCGCCGAGGTGACCGCCGCCATCCCGGAGGCGACCGAGACCGCGACCGTGAGGATGTAGTCGGTCATCAGACCGGCCGCGGCCGCCAGCCCGGGAACGCGGCCCAGGTTGGCGGTGGCGACGATGTACGAGCCGCCGCCGTGCGGGTAGGCACGGATCGTCTGACGGTACGACATCCCGACCGCGAGCATCAGGAACACGATCGTTGCGGCAACCGGCACCGAATAGCTCAATGCGGAGGCACCTCCCAGGACGAGGACTGCCAGCATCGCCTCGGGACCGTACGCGACCGAGGAGAGCGCGTCGGCGGAGAGCACCGGCAACGCCACCACCTTGCGCATCCGCTCATACGCGATCGCGGTGCTCCTCAACGGTGCCCCCAGCAGCACGTGCCGCACCCCGGAACCGACCCGGCCGAGCCGGGAAGGTCGCGTGTCCTCGCCGGTCGCCTCCACGCCCGACGGCTGTCCCCCAACCGGGGAGACCCGCACGAAACGACCGAAACGGACCGGCAGGATCTCCGAAGGAGCGGGATAACGACCGAGATCCGGATCCACGGGCAGCGCACGGCGCCACGCCTCCGGATCCCCCGACACCCGGCCCCACTCACGCCCCACCCAACGCAACACCCCTAGCTGCTCCTCGTCGAGGGTCGGCAGCAGGGCATCGGGGCTGGGCGCGCCGCCTTGCTGTGCTCCACCGCCGTCGTCCCGATCGGTATTCGACATGCCACACAGTGTTATGCAGGGCGGGCCCGGGCGGTGTACTGCTCGCGTGTCGGGGCGCCCACGTTGGCCCGATGCGCGGGAGGCCCGATCATGAAGACACGGGCAGCGGCACCCGGAAAGCCCGCGCCGGTCCGGGCGGGAGCGCAAGAAGGAGCCACGTTCGACAACATGCCAGGCCGACCCGGCGACACCGAGCGCGAACTGGGCAACGAGCTTCGGGAGCCGGGTGATTCGGTGCTCGGGTCCATGACGCGACAGGGCACGTCGAGGGCCGACGCGATCGGGCAGCCCGCCACGCCGGCACGGCGCCCTGAGCCGGTGGACACCGCGGCGGCTGGATACGGCTGGCCCCAAGAGGACCAGCGGATGTGTGATCCGCGCCTGGGGAGGCTCGCGGATGCCGGGCGGACAAAACCCTTCGGGCGGAAGGAGAACGTGATGAGAGCGGGTGGGGGATACCGGCTCATCGTGGAGAGCCCCACCAGCGGCGAGCCGCGCCGGGACGGTGAGATCGTCGCGGTGCACCACGCGGACGGCAGCCCGCCGTACGACGTGCGCCGGTCGGACGGCGGACGGACCACCCTGGTGTTCTCCGGCCCGGGCGCACACGTCCATCACTTCGCCCCTGCCGACCACGCGCGCTCACCTCGATAGCACGGTGACGGGCCGGGTCTCCAGCAGTCCGAAGGGACATGACGATGACTTCTGACGGACGGCCCCCGGTCGTGGTCGGCATCGCCCCTGAGCACCCCAGCCACCTGGTGCTCGCCTGGGCCTCCGACGAGGCGCACCGCCGTGGCCTGCCGGTGCGGTTGCTGCTGGCCAGCCGGTCATTGGCCCGCGCGGCCGTCTGGCCGTTGCGACCCGACCGGGAGGAGCTGGCCTGGCCGCAACGGGCGGTCGGCGAGCACGTACTGAGCGAGGCGGCACGCTTCGTCGGCGAGCGCCACCCGGACTTGCCAGGATCGGTCCGGCTGGTGGACGGGGGAGCCGGCCGAAGTCCTGCGCGCACAGGCCCGGGGGGGCGCTGCTCGTCCTGGGCTCGCGTCGGCTGTCCCCGGCCCGGGAACTGTTCACCGCCGGCTCGGTGGCCGTCTCGTTGATCGCGCACGTGAGTTGCCCGGTGGTCGTGGTGCGGGACCCGGAACAGGCCTCGCAGGCGGTCACCGCCCGCGCGCCAGGGGACCGCTCAGGGTTACGGTCGAGAAGGGGATCCGAAGGAGGTGAGCCGCATGCCGGAATACACGTGGCTCCTGTACGTGACCGACCAGCACGGCCGCAGGACCGGCCAGGACGGCCTTCCTGTGCCCTACCCCTTCCACAGCGACGACAGCGCCCAGGACGTCGCCGACAACCTGTGCGGCTACTTCGCGAAGTCGCTTCGTGACAGCTCCCCGAAGAAGATCGAAGTGGAAGTCTGGGAGGGGCGGCAGGCCGTGGAGACTCCCCACGCGAGGGCGGATTGGCCGTAGTCGAGCTCTCACAACTGTTCGACGAACATGTTCTGCCAGGCACTTGCTGCGGGGTCGGCTGAGTACCCCCCCCCGACAGTAACTGGAGCAGGCCGTCTACAAGTCCGGGTTGGCGAGGTGATCGGCGGTGCCGCCGCGCCACTCGACCAGGAAGTCCAAGGTCTGGATGACCCGGTGGTCGCGGATCAGCAGCGGGGCAGGGTGGCCCGCGTTGACCCATTGCAGGTGGCCCGTTGCGATGTCCAGCCGGCGGTACCAGCATGAGTTGGCCGTAGTCCTGAAGGAGGATCGAGATATCCCGGCCACCGATCGCGCGCACCTCCTCCGCCACCAGCGGAGCGATGAGCTGGGGCGGCAGCTCATGAGCCCGGTTCAGCAGCCGCCCCAGCAGCCGCTCACCGAATCCTTCGGGCCGGTCCACCACAGCCTTGCGGTTCTCCCGTGCGAATTCCGCCATGGGTACCTCAGTTCCCCGCGGCAGCCTTTTCCTCGTCCGGCTTCCCTGTCTTGCTTCGACGTAGATCCGCGGGCGTCTCACCGACGTTTTCTCCGTCCCAGCGTCGCACCGGCTCTCACCTCGCGACACCCGAGCCCGGATGGATCTCGTAACTGTGGGATGCGGCCCATGGTGCGGCTCATAGCCGAGGCGGCAAGGTGTTCGGGTGGCCCCTGCAGCCGGCCAACGGAAAAGCGTGACGCGAGCGACGGCCGCATCAGGAGCCGCACGGCCCCGCGTCTGTCCCCGGCGGCCCGATCGGGACAGGCAGCCGCGGGGGTGAGCTCATACGGCGGTATTTGTGAACCCGGAGGTCCCGAATACGCGTTTTGGGGAGTAGCCTGGAATGTGCCGGGAGAAGTTACCGGAAAGTCGATCGCGAGGAGGCGAATATGCAGCTCGGTAAGGCAGGAGCCCTGATTCTGCGACTCGTGATCGCGAAATTCCAGCCCAGCCTTTCGGCTGGGAGATAGCGGGGCCACGTAGGGGCCGGGGGCGCAGGTGCAAATCCTGTCGTTCAGACCAGTGTTTACGCAGGGCGTAGGCCGTTTCCGCAGAGATGCGGGGGCGGCCTTTTTGCTGTTCCGGCAGGTAGCAGCCGCAGCGAGGTTCCATCATGCGACCACCGGCATGCGGGCCGTTTCCTGCCATCGCTCTCCAGCGGGTGCCGAGCCGTCTCCGCGACAGCTCGCACCCACGGCCTACGTCTGCGCCACCGAGGCGTGGCCAAGACCCGTGGTCGATTCCGGCAGGCCGGGCCAAACTGCTGCCGGACACGATCAGCCAGCCGGTTGAGTCGGGCTCGGTCCCGCTGGGGACGGAGACGACGGCACTGTCGACGATCTCGGTTCGTGCTCCTCGGAATCTTGCTGACATTTTGCTGACTCCGCAGGGTCCGTCAGGCCCCTGAGCTGGGAAGAACCGCCAGGGGCGTGATAAGTAGTACTTAACTGTCGCAGTTGGCCGACACACCACACGGCTCGGCGCACCACCCGCTGGTGGTGTGCCGGGCCGTGTGGCTCGATCGGAGGCGGAGTGCGGTTCAGGGCGCCGACGAGGTGACACCCGGGCCCGTCGGGACCTGAGCGCCGAACCCCTCCGACGCCCTCACCCCTCCCCGGCCCCTCCGGCCCGGGCCTGGGCCAGGCGCTCCCGCGCCTCGGCCAGGTCCTCCGGGGTCGGGGCGTCGTCCTGGGACAGCTTCAGCCGCCAATAGCCGGTGAACTCGATCGACTGTTTGCCCAGCCCCCGATCGTGCACCAGGTGCCGGCGCAGGGCCCGGACCTCGGAGGACTCACCGGCCAGCCAGGCGAAGGCGGAGCCGGCGGGGAACTCGGCCCCCCGGACGGCTTCGAGCAGCGCCCCGCCCCGCCCGGGCAAGGTCCCGTCCCGGTGCAGCCAGTGCAGGCTCACCTCGGCGCGGCTGTCGATGCGCTGCTCGTCGGCCGCTTCACCGACCTCGATCCAGGCCAGCGCGCGGGCGCCCTCGGGCAGCGACTCCAGCAGGGTCGCGATCGCGGGCAGTGCCGTCTGGTCCCCGACCAGCAGGTACCAATCGGCCGCGCCGAGCGGCCGGGCGTAGTCGGCCGACGGACCGTACCGGCCGATCACGTCGCCGGGCTGCGCGGCGAGCGCCCAGCGCGTCGCCGGGCCGAGACCGTCACCGCGGCCGTCCGGCGCCCGGCCCGGCTGCTCGTACGACTCCAGGTGCGGATCCCCGTGCAGGACGAAGTCGATGTCGATCGCGCTCCGGTCCGGGTGGTGAGCGCGGACGGTGTAGCTGCGCAGCCACGGCCGCTCGTTTTCGGGAATCGCCAGATAGGCCTGGTACCAGCGCATCGCGTCACTGCCCTTCCCCGGCACCGGAAGCCGTGGAACGGACTGCCCGGGCCGCGGGAAGATCAGTTTCAGCTGCTGGTCCGGCCAGCGCGCAAGGTCGCCAAGTGCCTTGCCGGTGAAGGTGATTCGCACCATGTGCGGCGAGAGGCGGCGGACGGCGGCCACCGTGAGGAACGAGACGAGCTGCTCTTCCATGGCACTCCCCAGAAGTCGTCGGGCTCAGCCCGGCCGAATGCTAGCCTTTACGCCGTAAAGCGCGAGGCGCGAAATGGACTTTACACCGTAAGGAGGCAAGCGTTGGTCGTTTTCGCCGGGCGGGGAGACGCCGGCCGCTCGATGGCACTGCTCTGGCGCACCACCGAACCGCACCGCACCGCCGAACCGCGCCGGGGCGCCGGCCTGAGCGTGGATCTGATCGTGGACGCGGCGATCGAACTGGCCGACGCCGAGGGGATGGCCGCGCTGTCCATGCGCGCGGTGGGCGACCGGCTCGGGTGCACGGCGATGGCGCTGTACACCCATGTCGCGAACAAGAACGAGCTGCTGGATCTGATGCACGACCGGGTGCTCGGCGAGCTCACCGGCGAGCACGGGCCCGACCGGGGCTGGCGTGCGGCGGTGACGGCCTGGGCCGGTGACGCCTGCGCGTTCTACCTGCGCCACCCGTGGGTGCTCCAGGTCTCCCAGGCCCGGCCGGTGCTCGGACCGAACGAGTACGGCGTGCTGGAGGCCGTGGTCCGGATCCTGTACGCGACCGGCCTGCCCGCCGGGGTACTGCGGCGCCTGGTGGGATCACTGTTCCACCTCGTCCGGGCGACCGCGCAGACCATCGCCGAGTCACGCCAGGCCGCGAACGCCACCGGGGTCGGCGACGCGGAGTGGTGGTCGGCCCGCTCGGCCATGCTGCTGGAGGTCGCACCCGACTTCGCCGAGCGGTTCCCGACGGTGGTCCGGCTGGAGACCGAGGGCGCGGTCCAACCCGTCGACGACGGTACCCCCTACCTGGAACGGGAGGCCAGGGAGACGTTCGACATCGGGCTCACCATCCTGCTGGACGGGGTCGAGGCCGCCATCCTCCGCGCCGGATCGGCCGCAGGCTGAGCCGGATCCCCTACACCGGATCCCCACCGCCGGATGCCCCACCGCCGGATGCCCACGCCGGATCGGCCACGGGCTGAGCCCGATCTGCCGAGCCGGTCCGGGAGTTCGTGTCACGCCCCGAGTCGGATCGTCCGAACGCACCCTGCCGTTAGCTCTTACTCAGAGCTAAGATCGTGGACATGGCGCCGAAGGACCTCGCCGGCGAACTCACCGAGCAGTTGGCCGGCTTCCAACGGGTGTTGCGGCGAAGGCTCCGCAGCGGGAGCACGCCGCGGCTTCGGGGCGCTCAGGTCGAACTGATGCGCCTCGTGGAGGCCCAGCCCGGCCTCCGGGTCTCGGCCGCGGCCGAGGAGCTGTTCCTGGCCGGCAACTCGGTCTCCACGCTGGTCAATCAGCTGGTCCGGGCCGGGCTGCTGCGCCGCGAGCCCGACCCGCTGGACCGCCGGGCGGCGTTGTTGTACGTCACGCCGGCGGCCGTGGACCGGATGCATGCCTGGGACACCCTGCGCAGCGACCTGGTCCGGGAGCGTTTCGCCGCGCTGTCCGAGGAGGACCGGGCGGCACTCGCGGCCGCGCTCCCCGCGCTGCGCAGGCTGACCGAGAGCCTGTGCCAGGAGGAGTGCGCGGCACCGGAGTCGTCCGGCCGGGACCCGTGCGGCCGGGGTCAGTGCGGTACCGAGTACGGCGATCGGGAGCACCGCGAACGGGAGCACGGCGAACCGACCCACTGCGGGCAGGAGGGAGACCCGACATGACGGTGGCAGAGCCTGCCGGGCACGACCGGCGGCCGGACCTCTCCGGGCCGGATGCGCTGCGCTGTACCGGACTTCGCTACTACTTCGGCAGCACGCGGGCCGTGGACGGGGTGGATCTGGAGGTCCGGCCCGGGGAGGTCTTCGGACTGCTCGGCCCCAACGGCGCGGGCAAGACCACCGCGATCCGGGCGATCACCACGTTGCTGCCGGTGCCGCCGGGGATGGTCGAGGTGTTCGGCCACGACTGCGCCCGGGAACGGATGGCCGTGCGGCGCCTGCTCGGTTACGTGCCACAGCAGTTGTCGGCGGACAGCGGGCTGACCGGCCGGGAGAACGTCGCGCTCTTCGCCCGGGTCTTCGACGTACCGCGCCGTGAGCGCGCCGCCCGGGTCGCCGCGGCGCTGGCGGCGGTCGGGCTGACCGAGTCGGCCGACCGGCTCGCGGGCACGTACTCGGGTGGCATGGTGCGCCGACTGGAGCTGGCGCAGGCCCTGGTCAGCGCGCCGCGCTTGCTGATCCTGGACGAACCGACGATCGGGCTCGACCCGATCGCCCGTACCAGTGTCTGGGAGCACATCACCCGGGTCAGGGTGGCCACCGGGATGACGGTCCTGGTCACCACGCACTACATGGACGAGGCGGAGCAGAACTGCGACCGGGTCGCCCTGATGCACCGGGGGCGGATCCGGGCCGTCGGCTCCCCGGAGGAGCTCAGGGCCGGGCTCGTCCGCGCGAGGCGGTCCACCGGGGCCGCCACCGACGGGCCACCGACAGCGCCGACCCTGGAGGACGTCTTCCGGCACTACGCCGGGAGCGGCCTCGACGGCCGGGAATCCACCGAGGACGGAGGCGACTTCCGAGATGTCCGCCGTACCCGCCGCACCGCGTCCCGCGTCGGCTGACCAGGATCCGGGCACGTCCGGGTCGGCCGGCACCGCGTCGTTCCAGGAGAGCCTGCTGCTGACTCCGCCACGGCCCCGCCGGGGCTGGCGGATGGTGGCCGGCCGGCTGGCCGCCATGTGCCTGGTGGAGCTGCAGAAACTGCGGCACGACCGGACCGAGCTCTACACCCGCGCCGTGCAGCCGGTGCTCTGGCTGCTGGTCTTCGGGGAGACCTTCACCCGGATCCGGGCAATCCCGACCGGCGACGTGCCGTATGTGGACTACCTGGCGCCCGGGATCATCGCGCAGTCCGCGATGTTCATCGCCATCTTCTACGGGATCATGATCATCTGGGAGCGGGACTCCGGGGTACTGACCAAGTTGCTGGTCACGCCGACCCCGCGGTCCGCGCTGGTCGCCGGCAAGGCCTTCGCCGCCGGGGTCAAGGCCCTGATCCAGGCGGTCGTGGTGGTGCTGGTCGCCGCCGTGCTGGGCGTCTCGTTCAGCTGGAACCCGTTGCACCTGGCCGGAGTCGCCGTAGCGGTCATGCTGGGCTCGGCGTTCTTCGCCTGTCTGTCGGTGTCGATCGCCGGGATCGTGCTCACCAGGGACCGCCTGATGGGCATCGGTCAGGCCATCACCATGCCGCTGTTCTTCGCCTCCAACGCGCTCTACCCGGTCTCGCTGATGCCGGGCTGGCTGCAGGCCATCAGCAAGGGCAATCCGCTCAGCTATGAGGTCGACGCGCTGCGCGGCCTGCTGCTCGGCACCCCCGCGCACCTCGCCCTCGACTTCTCGGTGCTGGCCTGCGCCGCGCTCGTCGGCATCGGCACCGCATCCGCCCTGATGGGGCGGCTGGCACGCTGACCGGGGCCGGCTCGGACCGCGTGGTCGGCACACCGGCGACCACCCGGCACCGGCCGGCCGAGGCCGGTTCCAGGACGGGCGCCCGAGCTCGGCCTGCGGGTTCCGGACCGGCCCGGCCGGGTACCGGGAACCACCGTGCGTTGAATGGGGGTGGGGGCGCACCGGGCGTCCTCGCAGGCACGGGTATGGACACGGGGGACGGCATGGGCCACAGACTGGGACGGAATCGGGCAGCGCGCGCCCAGGAGCGTGCGAAGCGTCCGATGTGGGTGGAGATTCCGGTCATGGCCGCGATCGCGCTGGTACTGGCCTTCGTCATCAAGACGTTCTTCGTCCAGGCCTTCTACATCCCGTCCGGCTCGATGGAGAACACCCTGCGGCTGGGTGACCGGGTCCTGGTCGACAAGCTGACACCCTGGTTCGGCTCCACGCCCTCGCGCGGCGACGTGGTGGTGTTCCGGGATCCTGGCGACTGGCTGGCCAACGAGCCCACGCCGCACGCCGGTGTCGTGCAGAAGGCGCTGAGCGCGGTCGGGCTGATGCCGTCGGCCGACGAGAAGGACCTGATCAAGCGCGTCATCGCGGTCGGCGGGGACACCGTCAGGTGCACCGCGGGCTCCCCCGTCTCGGTCAACGGCGTCGCGTTGAACGAGCCCTACCTCTACCCGGGCGCGACCCCCTGCGACAACGACCCGGTCGGGACGGTCACCGTGCCCAAGGGCAAGCTCTGGGTGATGGGCGACCACCGCGACAACTCCGAGGACTCGCGCTTCCACCAGCTCACCGCCGCGGGCGACGGCTTCGTCCCGCAGGAGAACGTCATCGGACGCGCCTTCGTGGTGGCCTGGCCGGTCTCGCACTGGGCCACCCTGCCGGAGCCGGACACCTTCAACCAGCCCCAGCTCCGGGCGCAATCGGCGTCCAACGCACCCGCCGCCGAGTCCCCCGCGCTGCTTGGCGTGGCCTCGGCAGTCCCGCTGACGTTCTGGCTGCGGCGCCGACGCACGGCGGTCACGGCCTCACCCGCAGCAACCGCAGCCGTCGCGCCGCAGGGGCGCGAGTAGTCGCACGGCGTACCGTCGTGCGGCTACCGCTCCGGGCGATCCGACCGGGTCGCGGCGGGCCGCCGGCGGCCGACCGCACGCCGCCACCCGGTCGACGGCACTTCGGGGTTCAGCCGGCGGTGGCGAGCGGTTTGGTCAGCTGCCGCTCCTGGCCCGCTCCGCTGCCCCGGAAGCCGTTGCGGCGGTAGAGGTTCTCGGCACGGGTGTTGCCCGGTGCCACCGACAGCCAAAGGGCGGTCACGCCCCGCCGCCGCGCCCATCGCTCGACCTCCCGGATCAGGAAGTCCCCGACACCCCGGCCCCGGGCTCCGGGGCTGACCCACATCGTGATCAGCTCGGCGATGTCGTCCTGCTCGGTCGGGACGCCGCTGACCATCCCCGCGGGTGTGCCGTCCAGGACGGCGACGATGTTGTACGAGCCGGGAAGCTCCAGCCGCGAGCGCCAGTGCTCCTCCCGGTCGCCCTCGCCCTGCCAGTCCGCGAGCGTGGCGCCGAAGGCCTCCGGCGCTTCGACGAGCGAAGCGAGCCGGAGCTCCCGCCATAGCTCCCAGTCGTCTGAGGTCAGTACCCGTGGCTCGATCACGCCGGGTAGTCTGACCACTCGCCGCAGTGGGCGGCAACCGATTTGTCCGGCACGGGAGTTCGGCGGGCATCGGACCACCCGGCCGGGTTCCGGGCAGGGTCGGTGCCGCACGGGCGGCCGGCTTCGGTGGGTCCGGGCCGTCCGGCCACCCTCCAGAGCCGCCGGGCCGCGCCCGACCGGATCGGTGAGCGCCCGCCGGCGAAGACCGTACGTCGGGGCGGAACCCGCCCGCGAAGGAGCCGACATGGACAGCAGTACCTGGGACGCCGTCGACCGCCTGGTCGGCTGGCTCGACGGTGAGAGCCGGCTCTCGGCGGGGGACGAACGGCTGCTGCGCATCCTCAAGCTCTCCGAGGAGGTCGGCGAGGTCGGGCAGGCGGTCATCGGCGCGACCGGGCAGAATCCGCGCAAGGGCGTGACCCACTCCTGGGAGGACGTGCAGCACGAGATCTGCGACGTGGTCCTCGCCGCCCTGGTGGCGCTGCGCACCCTCACCCCCGAGGCCCGCGAGGTGTTCGCCGAGCGGATGGCCCACGTCGAGGCGCGCTCGCTGGCCGCGCGTTCACCGGTGCCCGGGCTCGACGTCCCGCCGACCGGGCGGCTGGACCTGTTGCCGCTGCGGGTGGAGCACGCCGAGGAGATGGCCGAGGTGCTGGGCGATCCTCGGCTGCACACCTTCATCGGCGGCGAGCCGTACGGTCCGCAGGCCTTGCGCGCGCGCTACCAGCGGATGACCGCGGGCTCCCCGGAACCCGGGGAGCTGTGGCTGAACTGGGTGCTGCGGCTGCGCGAGGAGGGCCGGCTGGTCGGCACCGTCCAGGCCACCGTCAGCGGTTCCACCGCCGAGCTCGCCTGGGTCATCGGCACACCGTGGCAGGGGCGCGGCTACGCCACCGAGGCCGCCCGTGCCCTGCTCGACCGCCTCGTCGGACAGCCCTTCGCCCCGGCCGTACCGCTCACCGCCGTGGTCGCGCACATCCACCCCGACCACCACGCCTCGGCCGCCGTCGCCACCGCCCTGGGCCTTCGCCCGGCCGGCCGCCGCGACGACGGCGAGCTCCGCTGGCAGCTCGATCTGGCTCAGGTCCGGTAGCTCGGTTCGGAGCGGGTCAAACCGGGCGTGGATGTGCCATAAAGGAGGTGAAGAGGAGCAGCGCGAGGAATGATGGACACGGCCGAGGACCGGTACATCCCGCGTCGCGCGTCGGGCCTGCGGGCGCTGACGCCCCCGCGCAGTGTCAAGCCGGTCATGAGTTTCCGGGGCCGCGATGTCTCCTGGCTGCTGCCCACCCTGCTGCTGGCGGTCATAGCGCTCGGTGACTGGAACTCCTCCGGGGAGTTCCGGATCGTCACCTGGATCGTGCTCGTACCGGGGATCGCGGCGGCCGTGTGCGGTCCGGTGGTCACCGCGGTGTTCGCCGCGGCGGCGGCGTTCGGCTACCCGTGGCTCGACAACGCCTGGCCGCACCCCGACCAGATGGGCCCGACCGACCACGCGCTGGTCATCGTCGGCGGCCTGGTCGCCGTACTGGTGTCCTGGCTGCGCATCCGCGCCCAGAACCATCTGCTCCGGGTGGAGAACGCCGCGGACGCCACCCGCCAGGTGGTGCTGCGGCCGATCCCGCCCGGGACCGGCGGTCTCGACGTGGCCGGCGCCTATCTCGCCGCGGACAGCGAGGCCCGGGTCGGGGGCGACTTCTTCGAGGTGCTGGCCACCCCCTACGGCGCCCGCGCGCTGCTGGGCGATGTGCAGGGCAAGGGCGTCGGCGCGGTCTCGGCGGCCTCGGCGCTGGTCGGTACCTTCCGGGAGGCGGGCTACCACGAGCCTGAGCTTGCGAGCGTGGCCGAGCGCCTGGAGAGCCGGATGATCCGCAACAACGACTACTCGGCCGCCATGGGCCGTCCCGACGAGCGGTTCGCCACGGCGGTTCTGGTGGGCTTCCCCCCGCCGCGGGACGGTCTCGCTCCCGAGTGGATCGAGCTGGTCAACCTGGGTCACGAGGGCCCGCTGGCCATCGGTCCCGACGGCGTACGGGTGCTCCCCGAGGGCTGCCACCCGCCGCTGGGCCTGGGCGGACTGGTCGGCGGGGCCCCGCGGGCGGTGCGGGTGCCGTTCGGCAAGTCCGACAGTCTGCTGCTGTTCACCGACGGGGTGAGCGAGGCCAGGGACCGGCAGGGGGTGTTCCTGCCGGTCCTCGCCCGGCTGTCCGGGACCACTGGCGTACGGGATGCGCTCTCCGTCGGCGAGCTGGTGAAGCTGGTCGAGCGGATGGTGCTGGAGCACACGCGCGGACGGCTCAGCGACGACACCGCGATCCTGGCACTCAGGCGGCTGCCGGAGGGGTAGCTCCGGGGTAGCTCCTCCACCCCCGCGAAGAGGTGAGCCGGAACAGGGTGGCTCCCGGGTCGTGCCGCACGCTCGGACGGACGGCTTCCGCTTCAGCTTCGCCCGGACCGTCTCCGGTGCCGCGATGTCCGTGTCGTCCAGCAGGTCGTCGACGACTCGGCCAGGGCCTAGCGGCGGGTGGCGTTCGCGGCGAAGGGTCGCGCGGCCCTTCGCGGTCAGCGCGATCCGGACCGGCCGGAGGCGGCGATGCCGCGCAGGTGGTGGGCCCTTCACCCCGGTGACGGCCGCGGAGGCACTCGCCCACCGCGACTCCCACAGGTCGCGCTGACCGGCTCCACCGGTCAAGCCCTGGCCGCCGCGCTCCACAGCCGCAGGTCGCTCTCGCGGCCGGAGTCCTCGAAGAACAGCTCGCGTTCGTTGCCGAGCTGCTCGCGCAGCACGGCCAGCGCCCGCATGCTGCGCGACTTCACCAGGGACGGGGTGACCGAGAGGATCTCGGCGGTCGTCTCCACGCTGTGGTCCTCCCAGTAGCGCAGCAGCAGGATCGCCCGGTCGCGCGGGGCCAGCCCCCCGAGCGCGTCCAGCAGCGTCAGCCGTACGGCGGTGGGGTCGCTCTCGGCGGTCCGGTCCGGCAGGTGGTCCACGGCGATCTCGCTGCTGCTGCGCAGCCGGCGGTGGTCCAGGAGGGTGTTCAGCAGGACCTTGCGGGCGTAGTGGAACGGGTCCTCCGGGCCCTTGCGGCCGATCCGGTTCCACGCGACGTACATCTTGGTGAGCGTGCTCTGGGTGAGGTCCTGAGCCAGGTGCCAGTCACGGCACATCAGGTAGGCGATCTGCCGCAGGCGCACCACGTTGGCCTCGGCGAAAGCTATGAACTCGGGCTCACCACGCATGAGCTGTCCCCCGTTCTGGCCGGCTTACCGGCTTGGAAACGATATCGGCGCTGCGGCCCCCGGTGACGTCGGAACCGCAGCGCGGCCGGTCGGTCGCTGCTGATAGGTGCTTGGATCGGGTACTACGGGATGTCGGGTAGGTCCACGAACCGGACCGCGCCCGCCTTGACCACGGCGGGGTCCAGCCGGAGGCCCAGGGCGGGATCCCCGGCGATGGCGACGGCCTGGTCGACCGTCAGTGCCTGCACTCCGAGCCGGCTTCCGTCGTCCTTGAAGTTCAGGCAGGTCCCGAGGGCGAGTTGCACCGAGGTACCGTCACCGTGGTCCGCCTCGACCACCGTGTCCTGTATGCAGTTGCCCGCCATGTGTGTGACCCGCACGGTGTGGCCGGCCGCGCTGGTCAGGCATTGCGCCGCGCCACGGCAGTCCACCGGGCGCGTGTTGTAGTAGACGCTCACCCGGATGATCCCGGTTCCCGCCTGTGTGGTCAGGAACGTCTGCACCATGGGCGCGTCTCCGGGACTCCCCGCGTAGTTGCCGGTTCCGGGATTCCCCGCGTAGTTGCCGATTCCGGGATTCCCCGCGTAGATACCGGTTCCGGGATTCGCCCCGTAGTTACCGGTCCGACCGGGCGGCAGCAGCCGCAGCAACTGCTCCAGCAGCCCGGTGGTCGTGGCGGGGACCTTCTCCTCACCGGAACCGGCCGGGGGTTTGGTCGCACCGGCGGCCGCAACCGTGGGGTCGGAGCTCCCCTGGGCTCCGGAGGACGGCGGAGTGTCCCCCGGGGTGGTGGCGGCCACAGAGGGCCGCGGGGACGCCGGGGCGGTCGTGCCCGCGGCCGGATCGAGCGCCACCGGAGCTCCCCTGCCCGCCGGTCCCCGGTTCACCACCAGTCCGAGCAGCGTGGCGACGACGGCGACCGCGGTGACCGATCCCGCCACCGCCGCCCATCTCCGCAGCCGCCGGGTACGCCGCCCGGCCCTGGCGGCCTCCTCGACCAACCCGCCCAGCGCGGGCGGCGGCGGTTCGAGCGACAACTCATCGCTCAGAACCTCACGGAAATCATCCATCTCATTCCCCAGTCGCATCGGCCGACCCTCCGGTCGGGTGACCCGGCCGACCCGCTCGGCTACCGGCCCCGGCCTTACCCACGGGTCGGGCAGGCGATCAGGTCGCACCCCGGCTGCGGCAAACCTCCCGGCACGGGCCGGGCAGCTGCCATGCCTACGCGCACCGGATGCCACTTCGGCTCCGATCGGACACGCACGGCCCAGTGGAGCAGCGCGAGCAGGCCGGTCCCCACGTCCGGCGCGCAGACCGCCGGCCGGCCGACCGCCGCATGGGCTGTGGTGGAGATCACTTGCACCGAGGCCGCTGCCGATCGACCACCCGGTGGCCGCTCCCGCCCCAGGTGCCGACCGGGGGAGGAACGGCCCCAGCCAGTGCCGCATCAGGCAACGTTCGCGTGGGTCCGCTCCTCTAGGCGGCTGCCTTGCGGCAGGGTGACGCTCAGGATGTCGCCCGGGGCGTCCAGTTCAATGCGGTGCCAGCGCCCGCGCGGCACGATGACCGCCTTTCCGGCCGCGAGTTCGACCTCCTCCTGCTCCCCGCCCGCCCGCAGGGGCCGAAAGCAGAGGCGTATCCGGCCGGTGAGGCAGGAGACGACCTCGTCCGCGTGGGGATGGATTTCCCAGTGGTCGGCGTGGAGGTCGGCGTCGGTGGCGACGTGGAACGCCATCACCTGCCAGCCATCCCGCTCGGGGTCGAAGGTCGGCTGCTCGGCGCGCACCTGGCCGTCGGGGCGAAGGTGTAGAAAGGACTCGAAGAGATCGATCGTGGTGATGGTCATGTCGGCATCTCCTTCTCTCCGTTGACGTTCGTCCCTGGTCTGTGGCCGTCTCGTTCAGGCCAGGGCGCGGCGCAGGACTGCGGTGAGCTCGTCGATCTGTCGCCGGGACACTTCGGCGGATACCGTCGCCGGTGACCCGTGGAAGGTGCCGGCCCACTGGTGCAGGTCGACGGGTACGCCGGCCTGCAGAAGCCGCAGCGCGTAGGCGATGGCCTCGTCGCGGTTCGGGTCGAACTGCGCGGTGGCGATGTGGGCGGCCGGCAGGCCGGACAGGTCGGTGGCCCGTACCGGGGCGGCGTACGGTGAGACGGACGCCGCGTCCGGACTCGGGCCCAGGTAGTGCCGCCACGATGCGGAGACCTTCTCCCGTGTCATGAACGGAGTTGCGGTGAAGTGCCTTGCCGACCACGTCTGCTGACGGTCGTCGAGCGCGGGCTGGTTGAGTAGTTGGAAGCGGATCGAGGGCCCCTGCCGGTCGCGTGCCCGCAGTGCGGCGGCGGCCGCGAGCCGCCGCGCGGCGCAGGTGCGCGCCGAAGCCGGATTCCCGCCGAATCGCGCCTGGGAGCACACCTTCGCGGTGTTCTACTTCATCCTCGGCCACACCATCGAGGAACAGGCCCAGTCCCGCATGCCGACCGGCGACAACTGGACGGCACGTCTGGCGGCCGCCGGGCTGGACACCAACGACCCGCTCGCAACGGGACTGAAGACACTGGCCGCCACCGACCCCAGCGAGCGGTTCTCCTACGGCCTGCGCGTCTTCCTCGCAGGGGTCCAGCAGCACGCACCCGAGGCCGCAGTCGGCCCGAACGAGGCAGAGACCACCCGCGATTCCTGATCTCCTTCTCAACAAGGCGAAGGTTCTCTGATGCGGCACTGCTGGACTTGAATGCGTGATGTCGGTGCAGCGCGGCGGCGACCAGCCCGCGAGTTCCCGGTGCCGGTGGGGTGCGAGGAAGATATTCGCGTGAGCCAGGACCTGCCGCCGTTGCCGCTGCCCCACTACGCCGTCGTCCGTATCGGCTGTTCATCAGGGGTGCCCGCCGAGATCGCCGATGAGCTGCTGCAGATCGGCGTCCCGGCCGGGCTGATCGGCTACGAGTACCGGCCGCTGAGCGAGGCGGCTCTCCTGGGCCAGACCGGCGACAGCGGGTTGGTCGTCTTCGGTACCAGTGGCCTGTTCGGACGAATCGGCATCGACGTGGCCTCGCGTCGCGTGGTGCACATCCCCAGGGCCGACTACGCGACCGCCAGTCATGTGAACACGGACCTCGAAGCCTTCCACCGGTGCGTCGCGGCCGTGATCGCCCGTTTCCCGTTCTACGAGGAAGGCGAGGAGGAGAGATCGCAACAGGTGGCGGACGAGCTTCGCGACCTCATCGCCGCCCTCGATGACACCGCACTCGCGCACAACGGGTTCTGGGAGACCATGTGCGACGGCGTCGAGATGGGCGACTACGCGACCTGGGAGGAATGAAGCACCTCAGTCCTCCAGCGTCGGGCCGGTAGCCGCGAGACAGCCGTCGACCAGCTCCGGACGGTACTGGATCCGCTTGAGCCGGCGCTTCACGGCCCGGGTGATCTGACTGAGGTCGGCGGCGGCGAGGTTGCCGATCTCGCGCTTCACCAGCGACCGGATTCCCTCCTGGGGATTGAGGTCGGAAGCGTCTGCGGGTAGATGGAAGACCGTGAGCCACTCGGCGTTTGCCTCGATGAACTCGCGTATTCCCGTGGTCAGATGAAGGCGGAGGTTGTCCCGGACGCCGCGCCCGGCTTACCGGTACCGTGCTCGCTCGGTTCCTCTCCGGCTTCCTCGCCGAGGAGGCGGAGATCCGCACCTGAGGGCCCACACCCGAGGCCGACCGGGGTCCGATCCGGGACTCGCCGCCGGATGGCCGCCGGCGGCGGTGCCGGCCGCCTGCCGACCGCACCCACCCCCGCCGGTCGGCGGGGAGTGCCGTCAACCCCCGGGGAGAGCGGCGGAGTTGGGTGGTCCAAGCACTGTGACATGAGCCCGCCATTCGGCGGGTACTGACGAAAAATCAGCTTACCGTACAGTAAATGCACAGTTAACACTCAAACCGTTCTCCGAAGGACCACACACACCTTGTTCCGCCATCAGCCCCGCCGTCTGCGCCGAGTCACCGGGACGGTGCTCGCCGGCGCCGCCATCTTCGGTGCGATACCCGCCGCCGCTCCCGCCTTCGCGGACGACGCCGCCTCGGCCGCCGCCGGATCGGCGACCCCGCACCTGGACGCCGTCGAGAAGACGCTGCGTCAGGTCTCTCCCGGCCTCGAAGGCTCCGTCTGGCAGCGCACCAGCGGCAACGCGCTGGACGCGCCGGCCGGGAACCCGGGCGGCTGGCTGCTGCAGACCCCCGGATGCTGGGGCGATGCGAGCTGCGCCGACCGGCCCGGGACTCAGGCGCTCCTGGCGAAGATGACCGAGAACATCGCCGGGGCGACCCGCACCGTCGACATCTCCAGCCTCGCCCCGTTCCCGAACGGCGCCTTCCAGGACGCCATCGTCGCCGGGCTGAAGGCCTCGGCGGCGGCCGGGAACAAGCTCCAGGTGCGTATCCTGGTCGGGGCCGCGCCGCTGTACAACATCAACGCCCTGCCGACCTCCTACCGTGACGAGCTGGTCCGCAAGCTGGGCAGCGCCGCACCCAGCATCACCCTGACGGTGGCCTCGATGACCACCGCCAAGACCGCGTTCTCCTGGAACCACTCCAAGCTGCTGGTGGTCGACGGCCGCAGCGTGGTCACCGGCGGTATCAACGGCTGGAAGGACGACTACATCGACACCACCCACCCGGTGTCCGACGTCGACCTCGCCCTCACCGGTCCGGCCGCCACCTCGGCCGGTCGCTACCTGGACACCCTGTGGAGCTGGACCTGCCGGAACACCGGTGTGTTCTCTGCCGCCTGGTTCGCCTCCACCAACGGCTCCGCCTGCCTGCCGACCATGGAGCAGGACCGGAATCCGGAGGCCGCGCCGGCCACCGGCAGCACCCCGGTGATCGCGGTCGGCGGACTGGGCGTCGGCATCCGCGACAAGGACCCGCTCTCCACCTACCAGCCCGCGGCGAAGCCCTCCGGTGGGACCAGCTGCGGCCCGGTCAACCTGCACGACAACACCAACGGCGACCGCGACTACGAGACGGTCAACCCGGAGGAGAACGCCCTGCGCGCGCTGATCGGCAGCGCCGAGGGCCACATCGAGATCTCCCAGCAGGACGTGAACGGCACCTGCCCGCCGCTCCCCCGCTACGACGGCCGCCTCTACGACACCCTCGCCACCAAGCTGGCTGCCGGGGTCAAGGTGCGCATCGTGGTCAGCGACCCGGCCAACCGCGGTGCGGTCGGCAGCGGCGGCTACTCGCAGATCAAGTCCCTGTCGGAGATCAGCGACACCCTGCTGGCCCGCCTCGGCAAGCTGAACGGCGGCGACGCCGGGGCTGCGCGGACCACCATGTGCCAGAACCTCCAGCTGGCCTCGTTCCGCGCCGCGCCGACCGCCACCTGGGCGGACGGCAAGCCCTTCGCCCTGCACCACAAGCTGGTCTCGGTGGACGGCTCCGCCTTCTACATCGGCTCCAAGAACCTGTACCCGGCCTGGCTGCAGGACTTCGGCTACATCGTCGAGGACAGGACGGCTGCGGCCCAGCTGAACACCGGGCTGCTCGCCCCTGAGTGGAAGTACTCCCAGGACACCGCCACCGTGGACTACACCAAGGGCCTCTGCAAGGGCTGACCTGACCCGTCCGGGGAACCGCGCGACACCTCGCGGTTCCCCGGCAGCCCGGGTGGCGCGGTGGGCGCCGGCGCCGCACCGTGACGGCCGGAACGCGGCGGGCAGCGGTAGCCGGGCGCGTCGACGCGGTGATCGGGCGGCCTACGCGGTGAGCGGGCGGTCCGCCGGGCTGACCGGCGCGAGCAGCTCGGTGGAGCCGGTCAGATAGCGGTCGACGGCGGCGGCCGCCGAACGCCCCTCGGCGATCGCCCAGACGATCAACGACTGTCCGCGACCGGCGTCGCCCGCGACGAACACTCCGTCCACACCGGTCGCGTACCCGCCGTCCCGCGCGAAGTTCCCGGCGCCGTCGAGGCCGAGGCCGAGCTGCTCGACCAGGCCGCTGCCGGGTTCAGGACCGGCGAAACCGAGTGCCAGCAGCACCAGTTCGGCCTCGATGGCCTGCTCGGTGCCCGGCCGGGGACGCCTGGTCCCGAGCTCGGCCTCGGCCAGACGGACCGCGCGCACCCGCCCCTGCCCGTCCCCCTCGAAACGCACCGTGGTGGCGGCGAACCGGCGCGGATCCCGCGCTCCGGCCAGCTCCCGCGCCTCCTCGTGCGAGGTGGTGACCCGGTACACCTTCGGGTGCACCGGCCACGGCTGGCCCTCGGCACGCCGCTCGGGCGGGCAGGGATTGATGTCCAACTGGGAAACCTCGGCGGCCTGTTGGCGCAATGCCGTGCCCAGGCAGTCGGCCGCGGTGTCCCCGCCGCCGACGATCACCACCCGCCGACCCTCGGCCGAGATCGCCGGGCTGCCGTCACCGGCCACCGCCCGGTTGGCCTGCGGCAGGTACTCCATGGCCTGGTGGATTCCCGCCAGTTCCCGTCCCGGCACCGGCAGTTCGCGGCAGACGGTGGCGCCCACCGCGAGAACCAGCGCGTCGTAGCGCGACCGCAGTTCGTCGGCGCGCAGTTCGGAGCCGACCGCGATCCCCGTACGGAATCGGGTGCCCTCGGTCCGCATCTGGTCGATCCGGCGGTCGAGGCGGTGCTTCTCCAGCCTGAAGTCCGGGATGCCGTAGCGGAGCAGTCCGCCGATCCGGTCGGCCCGCTCGTAGACGGTGGTGGTGTGGCCGGCCCTGGTCAGCTGCTGCGCGGCGGCCAGTCCGGCGGGGCCGGACCCGACGACTGCGACGGTCCGGCCGGACAGCCGTTCCGGCGGCTGCGGCTGCTCGAAGCCGGACTCCCATGCCCGGTCGGCGATCGCCAGCTCGATGTTCTTGATCGTGACGGCCTCGGAGTCGATGGCCAGCACGCAGGCGCTCTCGCAGGGCGCCGGGCAGAGCCGTCCGGTGAACTCCGGGAAGTTGTTGGTCGCGTGCAGCCGAGCGCTCGCGCTCCGCCAGTCCTCGGCCGAGACCAAGGTGTTCCACTCGGGGATCAGGTTGCCGAGCGGACAGGCGTCGTGGCAGAAGGGTATGCCGCAGTCCATGCAGCGGGCCGCCTGCCCGCTGATGATCGGCAGCAGTGCCCGTTCCCGGTAGACCTCCGCCCAGTCCCGGATCCGATCGGGTACCGCCCGCCGCTCCCGGAGTCTGCGGGGGTTGTTGAGGAATGCCTTCGGATCGCCCATCGGTCCGCCTCCAGCGTCTGCGCGCACGACACCGGGCCTGCCGGCCGCGCACCCCTCCGCCACGGGAACGGTGTGCGGCGCCGTCTGGCCACCGTACGCCCGTACGGGCCGGACCGGAAACCGCGGCGCCCGCCGGGAGCCATGGACGGTTTTGGAGCGGGAGAGTCCGGATCTGGACCGCGACTGCCCGCCGAGCACGGGTGGGACCGACCGGCCCGGCTCGCGGCCGCCCGCAACTGCCCCGAACACGCCCGACCCCGGGCTCCCGGCTCAGCGCGGGAGGTCCAGCGCCGTCCGCGGCCAGGGGCGGCGCTCCTCCAACTCCTCCGCCAGCCCGAGCAGCAGCCGCTCACCGCCGGGCGGTGCCACCAGTTGGACGGACATCGGCAGGGACTCGGCGAAGCCGGGGTGCTGTCCGGCCGGCAGCGCGAGCGCGGGCCAGCCGGCCAGGTTCCACGGGTGACTGAACGGCGCGTACCTGGCGTTGGACAGGACGTTGCCCGTCCAGCCCCGGGTGTGCCAGCGGTGCGCCAGCGGCGCCGGCTGCGCCAGGGTGGGGGTGACCAGCACGTCGTACCGCGCGAAGAACTCCTCCAACCGCCGCTGCCAGGCCGTGCGCTGGGACCGCCGGACCAGTCCGGCCCGAGTGACGGCCCGGCCGAGCACGGCATGGCGGCGGGTACGCGGAGCGAGCAGTTGCGGGTGCAGCCCCCGCGCGTCGGCGGCCGTCCCGGCCAGCCAGCGGCCGACGGAGGCGGCCCCCAGCCACCACGGATAGGGCGCCTCGGCGCGGGCCACCCGGTGCCCCGCCCCGGCGAGGTGGCGGCCGGTGTCACGGACCGCGGCGGCCAGCTGCGGGGCGGCCGGGATCCCGGGGGTGGGGCAGTTCACGGAGAGCGCGATCCGCAGCGGGCGCCCCTCGGTCCCGACCTCACCGATCGGGTCGTCGAAGCCGGCGAGGACCGCAAGCATCAGCCGGGCGTCGGCGGCGCAGGTGGCGATCGGCCCGTTCTCCGACATCCCGGACCAGCCGTCGTGCCCCAGATCGGCGGGAACCGACCCATGGCCCGGCTTGAGGCCCAGCACACCGCAGTTGGCGGACGGTATCCGGATCGAGCCCATCCCATCGTTGCCGAGCGCGATCGGCACCATCGCGGCGGCCACGGCGGCGGCGCTGCCGCCCGAGGAGCCACCGGCGCTCCGGCTGAGGTCCCAGGGGCTCCGGGTGGTGCCGAAGACGCTGTCGGTGGTGCCGAAGACACACAGCTCGGGCACGTTGGTGAGGCCCACGACCACCGCTCCGGCGGCCCGCAGCCGGCGCACCGTCTCGTGGTCGGCGGTGGCAGGCGCATCCGAGGTCGCGGCCGAGCCGTTCCGGGTCGCCTCACCCGCCACCGGCAGGTTGTCCTTGACCGCGACCGGAACCCCGGCCAGCGGCAGCGCCGCCAGGTCGTCGCGGTCGGCCAGCGCGTCGGCCGCCGCGAGGGCCGGTTCGGCGAGCACCTTGCGGAACGCGCCGACCCGCGGCTCCACCCGCTCGATTCTGCCCAGGTGCTCGGCCACCACCTGACGAGGCGTCACCTCCCGCCGCCGGACCGCCTCGGCGATCTCCACAGCCGTCCGCCCGACCCAGTCCGCCACCAACCGCTCCCCTGCTGTCCGTAAACCCCCGAAGGGCCGCCCCGCAGCACGCTATCGAGCACTCCGGAGGCAGACAAGAGTTCGCAGCCGTACCGTTCCCCGGTGGACTGGACCACCGGAGCTGACGCCCGGTGGCGGCCGTTCCGCTTCGTCCCCGATGTGGCGAGTGCCCGCCTTTGACGGCAACTCCTAGCCGCGTGTGCTTGATTCTGAAAGACTGCTGATGATGAGCCGACCGGGGGGATTCTCTGATGTCCGGCTGCCGCCACATCGTTTCCCCACCCGGCGCTTTGAGTGTGGTCGAGTTCCTCTGTGTACGTGAATCACCCACTTCACCTCGGGGAGACCCATGGACAGCTCCACCCGACCGCAGCTGCGGCCGGTACCTGCCAGCATCCGCGTTCTGATCCTGGACGAGTCGCCGATCATCCGCACGGGTTTACGGGCGGTGCTGCACCAGGACGGTATCCAGGTCGTGGGCGAGGCCGGCGATCAATGCGAGGCGGTCGCCCTGCTGGCGGACACCTCGCCGGATGTCGTGGTCGTGCACACCGGCGGCTGCCCCGCCGACGTCGCCGCGGCGCTCCGCGAGGTACGGGACTGGGACGGCAAGGTACTGGCGCTGGTCGGCGACAGCCTCTCCGACTCCAGCGTGGAGCTGGTCACGAAGGACGCCGACGGAACACTGTTGAGCAGCGCCGGGGTCGAAGACCTGATCGCCGCGGTCCGGGTGCTGGTGGCGGGATACTCGCTCTTCCCGACTCCGGCCACTCCGTCCTCCCGTCCCTCGGCCCCGGGCGACCTCCCCTCCCAGCAGACGCTGACGCCGCGTGAGCGCGACGTGCTGCGCCTGCTGGGGCGCGGACGCACCAACGCGGAGATCTCCTCCCAGCTTTCGCTCAGCGAGAGCACCGTCAAGTCGCACGTGCAGAACCTGCTGGCGAAACTGGGGCTGCGCAACCGGGTGGAGGCGGCACTGCACGCAGTCGAGGCGGGGCTGGTCGGCACTCGCTAGCCGTCGCTGACGGAGCCTGGGCCGGAGCCGCGCCACCGCGGCGGCCCGGCCGGCCCGCCGCGGTGGCGCGGCCGGCTCGCGCAGCCCCCGGCGCCCCTGGAGAGTGCCGGCTCGGGCGGCTGCCGCTCAGCTGGGGATCTTGGCCCCGGGAAGCTCGCTGAGGGCGCGCTCGATCTCCGACTGGTCCGGTAGATAGTCCGTCAGGGTCCCGGCCAGGTAGGAGTCATAGGCCGCCATGTCGAAGTTGCCGTGTCCCGAGACGTGCACCAGGATGGCACGCGACTCGCCGGCCTCCTTCGCGGCCAGCGCCTCGTCGATCGCACCGCGCACCCCGTGGGCGGACTCCGGCGCCATCACGAAGCCCTCGTTGCGGGCGAACTGCACCGCCGCGCTGAAGACGTCGCTCTGGGACACCGCGCGCGCCCGCACGTAGCCGTGCTCCACCAGCGCGCACATGGTCGGTGAACTGCCGTGGTGGCGCAGGCCGCCGGCGTGGATGGGCGCCGGGATGAAGCTGTGGCCCAGGGTGTACATCGGCAGTACCGGGCTGAGCGAGGCGGTGTCCGGGTAGTCGTAGGCGTAGCTTCCCCTGGTCAGGCTGGGGCATGCGTCCGGCTCGACGGCGACGAAGCGGGTGCCCGTGCGCTGCCCGCTCAGCACGTCGTACAGGAAGGGGTAGGACAGCCCGGCGTAGCCGGAGCCGCCGCCGACGCAGCCGACCACCACGTCCGGGTAGTCGTCGCAGATCTCCAGCTGCTTCTTGGCCTCCAGGCCGATCACACTCTGGTGCAGCAGCACGTTGTTGGAGATGGAGCCGAGCGCGAAGCGGGTGTCCTCACGGCTGAGCGCGTCCTGCACTGCCTCGCTGATGGCGATGCCGATGGAGCCCGGGGAGTCCGCGTCCTGCGCCAGGACGGCCCGGCCGGCCTCGGTGAGCGGGCTGGGCGAGGGGTGCACCTGGGCGCCCCAGGTCTCCATGAGGATCCGCCGGTAGGGCTTCTGCTGGAAGGAGGAGCGGACCATGTAGACCGTGACCTCCAGACCGAAGAGCGAGCCCGCGAAGGACAGCGCGGAACCCCACTGCCCGGCGCCGGTCTCGCTGGTCAGCCGGCGTACGCCGTCCTGGGCGGCGTAGTAGGCCTGCGCGATGGCGGTGTTGGGCTTGTGCGAGCCGGCCGGGGAGACCCCCTCGTACTTGAAGTAGATCCGGGCCGGGGTGTCCAGCGCCCGCTCCAGCCGCGTCGCGCGGTGCAGCGGGGAGGGCCGCCAGATCTGGTAGAGCTCACGCACCCGGTCCGGTATCTCGATCCACCGCTCCTCGGAGAACTCCTGCTCGATGACGCCCTGCGGCAGCAGGCCGGCCAGGTCCTCGGGGCGCAGTGGCTCCAGCGTCTGCGGGTGGAGCGCCGGCGGCAGGCTCACCGGGAGGTCGGGAACGATGTTGTACCAGCGGTCCGGTAGGTCGGCGGCATTGAGAACGACATGCGTGGTGGTCATGGAATTCGCATCCTCACAGGACGAGGGCTCGGTCGCGGCACGGCGGAGCCGGGACGCAGAAGCGGATTCGACGAGCAGTCGTCCCGATGCTAGGAATCGGGTCCGCCGACTACCACCAGGAGAAAGAACGAAACTCAGGAACCGTCGTCCGCCGTTGGTACCGGTACTTTCGAAGCCGCCTCGCCTACCGCGGCGCCGGTGGGCGCGGGCGCCGAGAGTCCTGCGCTGAGTCCCACCCCGACCAGCGCGCTGCCGGCCAGCTGCGCCGCGCCGAGGGTGCCGCTGCCCACGACCGGAGCCGCGAACGCCGCCGCGACCGGGATCAGCCCGGCGAAGAGACTGGTCGCCTCGGGGCCCAGCCGGCTCAGGCCGACGTAGTAGAGGATGAACGCGCCGGCTGTCACCGCCGCCGCCAGGTAGCCCAGGGCGGCCAGTTCCCCCGGGTGCGGCCAGCGCATCTGGCCGCCGGGCAGTTCGACGGCCGCGGCCAGGGCGCCCATCTCCAGCGTGGCAAGCCCGCAGACGTAGGTCGCGACCGGGATCGCTCCCAGCCGCGGCAGCAGCGGCACCGCCAGCAGGGTGAAGGACACCTCCCCCAGCAGGGCGAGCAGCGAGAAGGCGAAGCCCGTCAGGTCGCCCCGGCCGTAGCCCAGGACCAGGGCCGCACCGGCGACCACCAGTGCCGACGAGCCGGTCAGCCGCCAGGACACCCGACGTCCGCCCAGCAGGGGGCCGGCGATGGCCACCAGCAGCGGGGTCGCGCCCACCACGACGCCCAGGACGGCCGGCTCGGCGGAGCGCAGCGCCCTCAGGCAGGCCAGGTTGAAGCCGACCAGGCCGGTACCGGCCAGCAGCGCCAGCAGGCCCCACTCGCGCCTGGTCGGCCGCGGCAGGGGGGTCCGGGCGAGGGCGGCGAGCAGCAGCAGGCAGAGCCCGCCCAGGGCGAAGCGCACGGTCTGGCCGCTCAGGAACGGATAGTGCGTGAGCAGGCTGGTGGCCACGAAGGAGGTGCCGACCAGCGCGGTGCCCAACCCGGCACAGAGGGCACCGAGGGCCCGCGGACGAGCCGCGCCCTTGGCCGGGGCGGCCGGGCCCGCGGATTCACGTAATGTCATGGCGTGCAGGGTAATGGCGTAAAGCCGTGTCCCGCCACCACACTTCGGGGGGTCGCGCCGCGCTTCTCCGCCTTAGGTCCTGGTCATTTCTGACGTGGTGCATGCTGCCGTCGCGCTCCTAGGATCCCGGTCGGGACAGCGTTCGAATGCCACCCGCTCGAAAGGATCGCGACATGTCAGCTATGGAATTAGTCGATCTGACGCAGCACGAGATCAGGGCTCTCCGTACCAGGTACAACCTGGCCGACGCACACACCCACCAACGCCAGTCCAACAGCCAGGAGAAGATCGTCTCCCGACTGCCCGCATTGTGGTACGAGTCCGAGGAACGGCAGCAGGCCTATTTCGAGCGGCAGTTCACCGAGGCCTTCTTCCGCCTGCACGGCCAGACCACCGCGCTCGGTCTGGACCGGACCCTGCTGTCGTACTCCGCGAGCGTTTCCACCATGGTTGCCGCGATGTACCTGCGCCGGCACGATCTGACCGTCTCGCTGGTGGAACCCTGCTTCGACAATCTGGTGGACCTGCTCAGGCACCTGGGCACCCCGCCAGCGGCGCTGCCCGAGGAGGCGCTGGCGGACCCGGAGACCGTCTACACGGAACTCGCCCGTCTGGTGCGGACGGACGCGCTGTACCTGGTCGACCCCAACAACCCGACCGGCTTCACGCTGTTCACGGACGGCGGGCGCGGCTTCGCGGAGGTCCTGCGGTTCTGCCGGGAACACCGCAAGCTGCTGGTGCTGGACTTCTGCTTCGCCTCTTTCGCCCTGAACAACGGCCTGGTCCAGCGCCCCGACGTCTACCGGGCGCTGGAGGAGTCGGGGGTGAGCTACCTCGCCATCGAGGACACCGGCAAGACCTGGCCGGTACAGGACGCCAAGCGCGCTCTGCTGACGGCCAGTTCGGACCTTTACGAGGAGGTCTACAACCTGCACACCTCGGTGCTGCTCAATGTCTCGCCCTTCGTGCTGAACTTCCTCACCCACTACGTCGAGGATTCCATCGCGGACTCCTTCGCCTCGGTGCGCGAGGTGATCGACACCAACCGCGCCACGCTGCGGCGGACCCTGGCCGACTCGCCGCTCGAACTGCTGGACGGGCGCGTGGACACCAGCGTCGCCTGGCTGCGCATCCGCCCCGCCCAGCTCACTGCCGACGACGTGCACAGCGAACTTCTGGCGGCGGAGGTCTACGTGCTTCCGGGGACGTACTTCTACTGGGACAACCCCGGACGAGGCGAACGGTACGTACGGATCGCGCTGGCCAGGCCGCCGGAGCAGTTCGCCGCGGCGGTGCGGGTGATCCACGACACGCTCGCCGCCCATGAGCGCTGAGCCCGGGGCGGGTCCGGCTGCGGGGCAGGGCCCGGGGGCGGAGGTGCTGATCGACGCCTCGCTCTTCCTGGGCATGCACAGCCTCGACGAACGCGTCCGCTCCGCCTGCAAGAACTTCTTCGTACGGCACCTGGCGGCGCGGCACGCGCTGGCGATGACACTCGAACAGGTGGGGCTCTGCGACGATCTGGTCTGGCGCCGGACGCGCGAGGAGCAGGACGCCTACTACCCCTTCATGGACAATCTGCACAGCGAGCTGTCCATCACCCGATTCGGCTTCCGGCGAGGCGATCTGGCGGCCGCGCTCGACTCCCCCGGGCTCGAAGGCCTCCCGCTGTCCGACGCTCTACTGCTGGCGCCGGCCGTACACCGGGGTGGCTCCCTGCACACCGCGTCGCCGCGCCTGCTGGGCCGCCGACGGCTCGGGCTTCCCGTCACCGCGCCACCGGACGGTCCCGAACTCGCCTTCCCACCGCGGCTGGAGGCGCTCTACCGGGACTCGCTGGCCCTCAGGTGCGACCTGGCCGATCTCGACCGCATCTCCAGCCCTGACGACTTGGACACGACATGACCGATCCGCTGACTTCCCGGGACCGCCAGGACGGCCCGGACCTCCGAGGCCACCGCCGGTACTCGGGTGTGATCGCACCGCTGGTCACGCCGCTGGACCTGAGCGGCCGAGTGCCGGCCGATGACGTAGCCAGGCTGATCGACTCGATCCGCACCGAGGTCACCGCACTGATGCCGACGCTCAGTTCCGGTGAGGGCTGGCTGCTGACCGAGCGTCAGTGGCGCGACATGGTGGACGCCACGGTCCGCCACGCCGGCGGTCTGCCGGTCATCGCCGGAGTGCAGCTACCCGACACCAAGGCCGTGGTGGCACGGATCCGGCTGGCCTCCGAACTGGGCGTGGACGCCGTGGCGGTCACCACGCCCTTCGGCGCCGGGATCGACCAGGACGGCATCGTCGGCCACTACCGGCACGTGCTCGCGACCGGAGTGCCGGTGCTCCTCTACAACGAGGAGGCGGTGTCCGGCAACCGGATCGAGGCGGACACGCTGGCTCGGATCTGCCGGCTGCCGGGCGTGATCGGGATCAAGGAGTCCAGCGGCGAAGCGGAGTTCACCCGGCAGCTGGTGGCCTCGAACCTGGGCGTGCCGGTCTTCGAGGGCTGGGAGAACCTGCTCTCCCAGGTGCCCGGGGTGCACGGCTTCATCGGTCCGCTGGCCAACCTGGAGCCGGCACTGTGCAAGGCGCTGTGGCAGCGTCCGGGCCCGGAACTGCAGGCGCAGGTGGACGCGGCCTGCGAGAAGTACGGCATCCTCTGTGACGACTGGTACCTGCGGGTCAAACGCGAACTGGTGGCACGCGGGGTCATCGGCACCGATGCGACGGCGGGCGGCTCCGGCGCCGCCGCGGTGCCGGTGCCATGACCACGGCAGCCGGGGCCGCTTCGGCGCTGCCGCCGAACGCCACCGTGCAGCAGCGGCTGTACTGGCACAACCGCACCGTCCCCGATGCCGCCGACTACGCCGAACTGCTCGCGCTGGAGGCGCGCTGGCCGCGCGCCGAGGCGGACGCCCTGGAGGCGGCCGCACCGGGGTTCGGCTCCCTGGGCGAGCTGCTGGCGGCCCTGGAGCGGCGCCTGCGCGCCGAGGAGGCCGATCCCGCAGAAAGCGAGCACTACCTCGCCGAGCACGCCACCCTGCCGGAATTCGCCTTCGTCGCGGGCCAGTTCGCCGTGGACGGGCTGGTGGAGTCGCAGTCCCACCTCGGCATACTGCCACGGCTGCCGCACCGGGCCCGGATGGCGGTGATGCGGGTACTCATCGACGAGTTCGGCTGCGGCAACGAAGCCCAGGAGCACGCCCGGCTCTACGCGCGGCTGATGACGGAGCTGGGGCTGTCGACGGACCCCTTCCAGCACGCGGCCAGCGCGTGCGAGGAGACGCTCGCCTACGTCAACCTCTTCCACTGGCTGGCCTCACGGGCACCGACACCCGACTACTTCCTGGGCGCCTACGCCTACTTCGAGTCGAGCGTGCTCTACGGCTTCCGCTGCTACGCCTCGGCCTGCGCCCGGCTGGGCATCGCCAACTCCCACTACTACACCGAGCACCTGCACATCGACAGCTTCCACAGCCGTGAGATGCTCGCCGCGCTGCGAGCCTGGGACCACGAGCGCGGCGCGGACCTGGGCAAGGTCTGGGCGGGTGTCGAACTGACCAGTGCGACCATCGCACGCGCGACGGAGGCGGCGGTGCGCGGTGCCCGGGCGAAGGGCCGCTCGTGAGCCCCGCCGAACGGCGGGTGCGCCTGCGCCAGGTGGACGAGGACACGGTCGCCGTGGAGGCGGACGTCCCAGCGTCGGGGTCGGGGGGCGGGATGCTGGTCGAGGCCCGCTGCCCGCACCGGGGCGGTCTGCTCCGGTTCGCCCACGTGGACGCCGCGGCCACCCGGCTGGTCTGCCCGCTGCACCACTCAGCGTTCGACCTGACCGACCACGGCACCCAGCTGTCCGGCCCACCGTGCCGCGCGCTGCGTACCCGGCCCGTGCCCCCGGCCGCCCCAAGGCATTCCGAACAGGAGTGAACCGACATGTCCGACCACAGGACCACCGTCGCCGTCGACCCGCACGCCCGGCCCTTCGACCCCCGGCTGCCGCGCTCCCCGGACACCGTCGTCGTCTACTCGGACCTCAACTGCTCCTTCGCCCACCTGGCCGTGCACCGGCTGCACCAGGCGCGGACCCGGCTCGGCCTGGACGGTGCGCTCTTCTTCGACCACCGCTGCTTCCCGCTGGAACTCTTCGACCTGGCGGTGAACGAGCGGCCCGGCGTCGACTCGGAGGTCTCGGTCGTGGGCGCGCTGGCTCCCGAGGCCGGCTGGCGGCTGTGGCAGGGCCCCGACTGGACCTACCCCGTCAGCACCCTGCCCGCGCTGGAGGCCGTCCAGGCCGCCAAGGAGCAGGGCTGGCCGGCCTCCGAGACGCTGGACCGCGCGCTGCGCCGCGCCTTCTGGGCCGAGGACCGGTGCATCACGTTGCGCCACGTCATCCTCGACGTGGCCGCCGGGACCGGGGCGGTGGACGCGGACCGCCTCGCCGCCGCGCTGGACTCGGGCCGGCACCGGCAGGCCGTCATCGACCAGTGGCGCACCGCCCGCGAGGACCGGGTCATCTGCAGCCCGCACGTCTTCCTGTACGACGGGACCAACCTGGCCAACCCGGGGGTCACCGCGCACTGGGTCAACGGCCGCTTCGGCGTCGGATTCCCGGTCATCGACCACGACGACCCGAGTGCCGTGGACACCCTGCTCAAGCAGGCCGCCGCGCTGCTGTAGACCGGCCCCGCCGCTCGGGGCCGTGCCCGGCGATCCGCGAACGCGGTCGGCCGCCGCCCGCCCCGGGCGGCGGCCGCGTCGCTCACAGGTCGAAGACGACCCCCGTGATCCGCTCGGACTCCGCCCAGAGCCGCCGGCCGAGCCCGGTGTCGTACGCCTTGCGCCGGAAGGAGACCACCCCGGGGGCGCCGCGCAGCTCACCGGGCCCGAGCGGCCCGTAGTAGCTGCCGCCGATCGCGTAGGGGTCGGTGGCCGCGCGGAGCACGGGAAGTGCGCCGCGCTCGGCGGGCTGGCCTATCAGGCGGGAGCCCCAGGAGGTGGGGGCCGACAGGAGGCTGCCACCGCCGAGGCTCGGGCCCTTGTCGGCCAGTTCGGTGGCGGCGAAGCCGGGGTGGGCGCCGAAGCTGCCGACCGCCAGACGGGCAGCGGCGAGCCGGCGCTGGAGCTCCAGCACGAAGACCGCGTTGGCCAGCTTGGACGCGCCGTACGCCGCCCAGGCCTGGTAGCGGTGCTCGCACTGGAGGTCGCCGAAGTCGAGCCGGCCCATCCGGTGGGCCAGGCTGCAGACCGTGACCACCCGGCTCCCGGGGCGCGCGGTGAGCAGCGGCAGCAGCTGCCCGGTCAGCGCGAAGTGCCCGAAGTGGTTGGTGCCGATCTGGAGTTCCAGGCCCTGGGCGGTGGTCTGCCGGGTCGGGACGGCCATCACCCCGGCGTTGTTGATCAGCAGGTCGAGGCCGTCGAAGGTGCCGGCGACCTTCTCGGCCGCGCTCCGTACCGAGTCGAAGTCGGCCAGGTCGATCTGGAGCAGTTCGATCCGGCCGTCCGGGACCGCGGCCTGCAGGCCGGCGAGCGCCGCCTCGCCCTTGGCGGGGTTGCGGGCGCCGAGCAGTACCCGGCAGCCCCTGGCGGCCAGTTGACGCACCTCGTGGTACCCGATCCCACTGTTGCCGCCGGTGACCACGGCGGTCTTGCCGGTGAGGTCGGGTATGTCGCGCTCGTCCCACATGCTGTTCACCATGCGGGGAGTCTATGCCAGCACCCCGGTGCGCCAACCGGGGCCTGGCATACGGGCGTTGGCTGCCGATGGTTCCGCTGCTCGACCCTCAGCGCGGCCAGCTGCTGTTCGAACGGGACGAGCGGCTCCCGCCCGGGCCGGCCGGGTGCTCCCGGTTCCCGGCCGGGCTCTCCCGGGCCGGGCTCTCCCGGGCCGGGCTCTCCCGGTGACCGGCCTACGAGAGGGCGCACGAGCATCGCCGCGGCGAGCTCCCGTGCCGCGCGGGCGATCCTGGGCGCCAGCTCGTCCTCGCCGCCCCAGTCCGCCGAGGCCGCGTACAGCGCGGTGGGCAGCACGATGGCGCGCAGGTGGGCGAAGAGCGGGCGCAGCGCGCGCTCCGGGGCGAGGGAGTGCCGGACGGTGCCGCCGGTAGCGGCGATCAGCACGGGCTTGCCGGTGAGCGCTTCGTGGTCGATGGCGTCGAAGAAGGACTTGAGCGGACCGCTGTGGGAGGCACTGAAGATCACACCTGTTGCTCACACCCCGGTAGTACATCCTCCGATCAGCGTGACGCAGACCCCGCCAACGCTATTCCCGGGCGGCGAGACCGTGTCAGGTCCGCTCCTCGGGCTTCACCGCGTACAGCAGGGCGAAGAGCGTGGCCTCCACGGCGTCCTCCTCATCGGAGTCACCCTCCCTGGCCAGTTCGTCGAGGATCCCGCGCAGCTGATCGCGCAGCCACACGAGCCGCTCCGGCCGCAGCCGCAGGGTGGAGTGACTGAACACCCCGGGTGCGGCCCCGACCTCGCCGTCGCGGATACCGAACTCGATCCGGTTGGCGAGGAAGTGCCCCTGGAAGTCGGCGCGGGCCACATCGATCGCAGCCAGCAGCGCTCCGAGTGCCTCAGGCCGCTCGGAGGAGTCGTCGGTGAAGATCGAACGGGACAGCCGCAGCGACCTCTGGGCGGCCCGGTAGCGGCTCTCGACGATGCCCGAGACGAGCCTGGTCTCGGCCACCAGGATCAGCCCGACCTGCTCCAGCTGCCTGACGTGCCGGTAGAGCTTGGTCGGCGCCTCGCCCAGCTCGGCCGCGATCTCCTTGACCGACGACGGCTCCGGCTCGCCCTTCATCAACGCGTTGAGGATCGCCAGCCGGACCGGATCGGCCAGGGCCTTCAGCGTCGCGACGTCGCTGACCTCGCGCTCTTTCATCTGATCAACCACCACGCCATTTATGCAGATCGCGGCGGCGGCCGCTGGCAACCCCTCCCTCCCCGCCGACGCGATGAGCGCGCTCACGTCTCGTCGATCTTCGCGTGGCAGGTCCGCTAGGGTGCGGTGCGATCGCCGAGACCAGGGGGTAGCGTGCTGACGTACGAGGACTTGACCGAGCCCGAGCGGCAGGTGTGGGACGCGTTCCGCACCGGTGCCGTCGTCGACCTGCGCGCCGGAAGCGTTGCGGAGGACGATCCGGCCCGCGGGGCGGCCTGGGGCGCCGAGCGCACCGTACGGGCCGAAGCGGTCGCGGCCGTGCTGCTTCAAGCTGCCGAGCAGGGCGGCGCGGCCACGGCCCTACGGCTCACCGGAGCGCGGATCAGTGGGCAGCTGGACCTGGGTGGTACCCGGTCGGAGAGTGAACTCCGGCTGGAGGCCTGCCACTTCGAGCAGCACGTGGTGCTGCGCGCAGCAAGCCTGCGCTCCACCGGTCTGATCGGCTGCTGGATACCCGGGCTCGACGGCTGGCTGCTGAAGGTTGACGGCAATCTGTTCTTCGAGGATTCGGTCTTCGAGGGGCGGCTGACCCTCACCCGAGCCCAGATCTCGGGCGAACTCCGGCTCAGCGGGGCACAGCTGACCGCCACCGAGCTGCTCGGCCCGGACGCCGTCACACCGCGCGGCCTGCACGCGCCGGGTGCGGGCAGCGCGCCGGGCCCGTGGGCGCTGTGGGCCGGCGGGCTGAGGATGGAGGGTGGCTGCTTCGCCCGCAAGGGCTTCCGCTCGCGCGGCGGCCTGCGACTGGTCGGCGCCCGGTTCGACGGCGGGCTGTTCATGGAGCGGGCCCGGATCGACAACCCCGACGGCGACGCGCTGACCGGCGACGATCTCACGGCCTCGACCATCGTGCTCTCCGAGGGGTTCGCTGCCACCGGCGCGATCCGGTTGCCGGGCGCGACGGTGCGCAGCAGGTTCTCGCTGGACACCGCGGTGCTCGACGGTGGCGCGGTGGCTCTGGACGGCAGCCGCCTGAGTGCCGGCGACCTGCAACTGACGTTCGCCGCCACCCCGGTGGGCACCGTGGACCTGCAGGACGCGCAGGCGGCCGTGCTGCAGGACGGCGAGCACAGCTGGCCCGCCGATACCCGGCTGGACGGCTTCGCCTACTCCTCCATCCAACTCCCGCCCGGCGGCCCGGAACCGGTGGCCCGGCGCCTGCACTGGCTGGCCCGGCTGCCCGGCTACGCGCCCCAGCCGTACGAGCAACTCGCCGCCTGGTACCGGAAGATCGGCCATGACGACGACGCGCGCCGGGTGCTGCTGGAGAAGCAACGCCGACGCCGCCGGACCCTCGGCCCGGCCGGCCGGCTCTGGGGGCGACTGCTGGACGTCACCGTCGGCTACGGCTACCGGCCCTGGCAGGCCGCCCTCTGGCTGGCCGTGCTGGCCCTGCTGGGCACGGTGGTGTTCGCCCACGGTACGCCGCACGAGGTGCAGCCCGGACAGAGCGCGCCGTTCAGCCCGCTGATCTACACGCTCGATCTGCTCGTCCCGATCGGCGGCTTCGGCCAGCGCGCCGCCTGGTACTGGACCGGGCTGCACCAGTGGTTCGGCTACGGGCTGATCGCCGCCGGCTGGGTGCTAACCACCACCGTCCTCGCCGGGGTCAGCCGCTCCCTCAATCGGAGCTGACGGTACGACCCCGAGGAGACACCCGGGGGGTTGTTCCGGTAGGTGCTGCCGAGACATTCGCGTCGCACCGAGGGCCTGGACAACCTGGTCATCTCGCTGACCGCCAAGGGCCTGATCGCACGAGCAATACCGGTTGCGGAGTGACTAATAAGCATCAGCTTGGGATGACGCCAGCAGCGCCGCAGGCGATCCGGACCCTACGGAGGAGTGGCAGCGGCGGGAGGTCGCCCGGCTCGTGAGCCGCTCCTCCACCGTGTCGGAGGGGAGCAGCTGTTGAGCAGGGTGGGCCGTCAGGACTGGTGGACTTCCTCGGCTGTGCGCAACTGGGCCAGCTCCGCCTCCAGAGCCTCGATCGGGCCTCCAGCTACTGCTTGTCCCATACGGCGTCCCCGTAGCCTTCCTTGTGGCGCTTGGCGATGCGGCTGAGCCACCGGGCCGAGCGAAGCTGACCGCACCACCGTCCTCGCAGCCCCACAGCAGACCGCGGCGGGGGGCTTTTTGCCCGCACGCGAAAGGCCCCGCCAACCCGGCAGGACCTTTCGCGTTCCCGGAGGGTCTCGTGACCGAGTACAACTGCCCCTGGTTCAACCACCGGCATGTCCTCGACACCTACTGGAACCACGAGTCCGACCGGATCTCCGCAACCGTTCCTGGCCAGCGGGGGCGCGTGTCGAGTTCTTCCTCACCCAGGGCGACGACAAGCCGCAACCTGTCAGTGCGTCAGCAGTCCATATGCAGCTATGACCTCGTCTCTTATGTCGGCCAGTCCGCCGTGACAGTCCCGGTAACACTATCGGGGACGACCGCGATCAGCAGTATAGTGCGACTCGAATAGGGGAACGACACAATCCTGACCGGTCGGTTCCACATCTCCGGATCGGCTGCGACCACAGCACTGGTCAGTGGTTGAATCCCCAAATCGAGCCCGTGTGATGTCGACGGCAAGTACCTGAGGTCAATTTCGTCGATTGCCAGAACACTGGTCTCGTCGAATCTCTCCGACAGGATGATATTTTCGAACTCGGGCAGTTCCTGGACGATGACCTGCGAGTGCTCTCGGATGGAACGGCGGATCCGATCGATCGTCTCGCCGGTTGCCAGATACCAGCTGTCGCCCCAAGTCCCATAGGCCCAGCGTTCGATCACGAGCAAACCGCCTGGATGTGCGGGAAGCAGATTCGAGACGGACTGCCAGAAGTGGTCGTCGGCCGCTTCGTTCTTGACGTCCGGCTGAGGCGGAGTCGGCTGACGAACGGCGACTCTCAGCTCCTGCGGTAGCAGGCTCAGGACCAGGGGCTCATGTCGGTCGTCGATGTCGACCCGGAGCAGCCCGTCGAAGTCGGTGCCGATGAGGACCGAGCCGTCGCCGAGACACGAGAGGGTGCACCCGATTGGGACACCGCGCAGTGACGAGCGCAGTAGCCGTAGGGCCTGGTCGGGGGAGAGTGCCACGCCGTTGCGGAAATCCGGGAGCCAGCTTGGCTTGGGAATGCCGAGCAAGGGTTCATGTACGAGGATCTCCTGCGACCCGACTGCCAAGCGAAGCGACTCCACAAACCGGAGCATGGCGTCCTCAGCTTCGAAGTACTCGCTGAAGGACGGCTCGTCCTCGTCCCGCGGGCTGACCGCGTCACTGAACGAGATCTGTTCCGCATTACCGATGAGATACTGGATCATTAGTCACCCACTCGCACGGTCAGGGGTTGTGTAGCGGGCGGTTTCGGGGTCGTAATAGCGGTTGAGATTGTAGTGGAGGCGGGTTTCGGGGTCGAAGTACTGGCCGGGGAACCGCAGCGGGGTGTAGGTGGTGCTGTCGTGTGGCCAGGTGGAGTTACCCCAAAGGGTGGGAACGGTGCGCCAGGCGACGCTGTCGGTGGCGGGGTCCAGGAGTTCGGTGGGAGTGCCGACGAGGTCGGTGATGATGGCGAAGAACCGGCGGTCGACATGCTCTTGTGCGCTGTCGGTAGTGGTGACGGTCTCGCTCTGGGCCAGGGGGTGGAGGCCGTTGTAGCCCCAGCTGAGGGTGTGCGGGCCGGGCAGGTAGGGAGCGTGGGTGGTGTGTTCGGCGAGGGTGAGGCCATCCCAGGTGAAATCGGTGCGTTCCTCCACGGTGACGCCGTCGGGCGCGAGGCCGTGTTTGGCGATGCGACGACCGAACGGGTCGTAGAGGTAGTGCCAGCGGGTGCCGTCGGGAGTCGCAACGTGGGTGAGGCGATCCTCGGCGTCCCAGGTGTAGTGCCAGGTGTCGGGTTTGCGGGAGAGCCGGGTGACCTGGCGCAAGGTGGTGCGGCCGGCCGGGTCGTATTCGTAGCGGATGCGGCCTGCGGTGGCCGGCTGGCTGCCGGTGAAGGTGCGGGTACCGAGCGCGGCCTTGCTGGCGCCGGTGGCTGGCCAGTCGGCAGTGGTGAGATTGCCGACGGGATCGCAGGCGTACGTCTCGGTCCAGGTTGTTCCTCGGCCGCCGGTGCGTCGTCGGGGACGACACCCGGCTCACCGAGCTGACGCTGCGCGCCGGCTACCGCACTGTGTTCCAGGGCAACGCCACGGTGTGGTCGCGGTATCCGGGAACCGGCCGGGAATTCCTCGGCCAGCGGCTCAGGAACGCCCGCAACTTCTGGCGGGTGAGACTCACCACCCTGGTCACGGGCTGGGTCTGGCGGCATCCCTACCTGGCCTTCGGCACGCTCGCCGATGTCATCGGCCGCAGCGGGTTCTGGCTGTGCGAGACCTACCTCGTCGTGCTGGCCGTCGACGGGCACGTGCTCATGCCAGCGGTCGCGGCGGGGTGGTATTTCCAGCGCCGTGCCCGCTCGGCACGTGAGTTCGTTCGTCGGCGGGCCCTTCCCCGGTGGCACGTGCCCGCCCAGGTCGCCATCGACCTCGTTCTGAGGAACCTCGACCTCGTCGGCCTGCTCACCATGCGACGCCAGACCTGGCTCACCCGCCGGGCACCTATCAGGACGACGGCCCCGACGTCCGAGCCGTCCGCTTCGCGCGAGGTCGGCTCGCGGCCAGGCGAGGGCCCGAATCCTGTTCCTTGACGGGGACGGGGGACGGGGGACGGGGACGGGGACGGGGCGGAGGTTGCTTGACGCGGCGCCAGCGGGCTCCGAGCGGCGGGGCTTCGCCCCCGCCGTCAGCCCTGTGGGTACCGATAGATCATCCGGCCTGGTCATAGCCTTGTCTGCTTGGCTATGGGTCGCGTCTGTCAGCCTCGTGGGTGTCTTCCCCGCGGGTCAGCACGGACTGCATGATGATCTGTTGTGCTGCTGCGCCTAGCCTACCTCGCCGTGACCAGCACCTTCACGCTGCTGCGGCTGCTGCCGATGGGCAGCCGGGAGAAGGACATCGAGATCCTCGCACTCCGTCACCAGCTGCTGGTCCTGCAGCGCCAGGTCGGCAAGCCCGCCTTCACCGACACCGATCGTGCCGTCCTCGCCGGCCTGCTTCATCACCTCCCCGCCGACAGACTGCGGCGCCTTGTGCTGCTGGCCCGCTTGTGTTGCTGGTCCGCCCGAACACGGTCCTGCGGTGGCACCGCGACCTGCTCAGGCGGCGCCATGTCGCGACCTGCGCACCGAAGCTTCGCGGGCGCCCACCCACCGCCCGCTCAATCCGCGCCCTGGTCCTACGCCTGGCCCGCGAGAACAACGCGTGGGGCTACCGCAGGATCCACGGTGAACTCGCCGCCCTCGGTATCCAGGTCGCCGCCTCCACCGTCCGAGAGATCCGTCGCGAGCACGGCATACCGCCCGCGCCCGAGCGGCAGAGCACGACCTGGGCCGACTTCCAGCGCGGCCACGCCGAGGCCCTGCTCGCCTGCGACCTCTTCGAGGTCCGCACATTGTGCAGCTCGGACGCAACCTCCTCATGGACCTCCAGGACGCCGGCAGCAGGGCCAGGTTTTTGATCCGCGACCACGACGCGAAGTTCACCGCCGCCTTCGACGTCCTGATGGCCGACGCTGGCTTGGCGGTCGTCACCACCGGCATCCGGATACCGCGGATGAACTCCCTCATGGAGCGCTGGATACAAACCTGTCGGCACAGACCGCTCGACCGCACCATCATCTGGAACCAGAGCCACCTCCTCCACGCGCTCGATGAGTTCGAGACCCACTACAACGAGCACCGGCCACACCGAGCCCTCAGACAAGCCGCACCACTCCGCCCACTCCCCCAACCGACCGACGAACCAGCACGGATCAGACGACTGGAGCTTCGCCGACGAGACCGACTCGGCGGCACACTCCACGAGTACCAACATGCCGCATGAGCTGCACGGATGATCGGCACCCGCACTGCTGGGAGGCGGGGCAGTCCACACCAGCTTCCCCTCCTCGTCGGTAAGCGCAAGGAGGGTGAATACCTTCCTCCATGACGGTGCTCGGCGTCACCGCGCATCCCACCGCGCGAGCAGCTGGGACACGTCGTCGGGGAGCCCGTCAGGAATGCCCGACGTGCCCGCCACGTAACCGTGCAGGGTGGCGATGGCGCGTTCGCCGCACCCCCAGTGGCGCAGCCCTGAGACATTCGCTCCCACTGTTGTGGCCGGATTGCCGAGGTGTTTGGCCGCCGCTCCCACGTCGCCGAGGACTACCGCGCCCATGCAGACCAGTGACAGCGGGCCGATCAAGGTGTGGGGTCGGATCATCGCTCCCATCCCGAGATAGGAGCGCGACCAGATCCGGCTCTCCCCTCCTACGACCACGTTGGCAGAAATCTGGATGCCGTCTTCGAGGACCGCACCGTCGCCGATCACGGCACCGCTCATCACGAGGCAGTCACTGCCGATCCGGGTCGGCCCGCTCAGCAGTCCCTGAGCGACTTTGGTGTGTTCGCGGATGCGGTTCCGATCGCCGATGACGACTCCGAGGCCGCCGGTCTCACCTGCCCAGGTGGCCGGATGCGGATGGTCCCGGTGTCCCCCGGGGGTGCCGACCACGGCATGCGGAGCGATCCAGTTGTCGTTGCCGATCTCGCAGGGACCGAGCAGCACCGCGTACGGCCCCACGGTGTTGCCCGTGCCCAGCTTGACGCCTTCGCCGACGAAGGCGCTCGGATCCACGTTATTGGTCATGGATACCTCAACGGCTGTCCGCACTCGGGGTTCCGCCATGAACACGCCGTGGCTGCCGCCTTCATACGCGTGCACCGTGATCGTTCCCAGAACGCCCTCAACGGGACGGTTCCTCCCCCCGTCCCGGGCCGAAGGCCCGGCGCCGAATGTCGACCGCGCGCAGCCGCGACGGCGGATGGAGCCGAAAACCGGCTGTCGCGAACGGACAGGTCCACCCCGGCTCATTCCCATGGCAGTTACGTCCGCTCGCCGCGCGCTCCTTGAACGACCTCGGCTCGGGTCAACGGCTGCGACGCATCCGGCGTGCCCCTTCCGGAACCTCGGGGCTTCACGGTCGTTAGACGCATACCGCGCCGCCCACGGCACCGGCGGCCAAGCGCACGGAAGGCTCCGCAGCCGCAACGAGACGGTCGGTGGGCGAGCGCGCATCGACAAGAAGAGGAAGCAAGTTCGATGACGGCGAGTACCACCACTTCCGCAGGAACGGCCGAGCGGCGCGGGGTCTGCCGGCTGGTCCCGCTCGAACATCACCAGGACGAGCGGGGCATCCTGTCCGTCCTGGAGCCGGAGCAGGCACTCGGCTTCGTTGTTCGGCGCGTCTACTACCTGCACGGGCTGGAGGCCGGCGCCTCACGGGGCGGGCACGCTCACCGCCGTCTGGAGCAGTTCGTCATCGCGGTCCACGGCAGTTTCACAATCTCGCTGGACGACGGGTTCCAGACGACGGAGTATCGCCTCGACCAGCCGGAACTGGGCCTGTACATCGGGCCGATGGTCTGGGGAGAACTCAGCGACTTCTCGGCGGGGACCGTCTGCCTGGTGCTGGCGTCCGAGCCCTTCGACGAGGCGGACTACTTCCGGGACCACGCCGAGTTCTTGCGGATGAGCCGGAGGCGGCCATGACGAAACAGACGCGCCCTACCATCCAGGTCCCGTTCTACGACCTCCGGGACGTGCACGAGGCCATGGGCATCCAGCCGCAGATCGAGGAGGCCCTGCTGCGCGTCGCCGCCAGCGGGCGCTATCTGCTCGGCCCCGAACTCGCCGCGTTCGAAGAGAGGTTCGCCGACTACTGCGGCGCTGCCCACTGCGTGGCCGTGGGCAGTGGGCTCGACGCACTGCAGCTGACGCTCCGGGCGCTCGGCGTGGGCGAGGGCGAGGGCGAGGGCGACGAGGTGATGGTGCCCTCCCACACGTACATCGCCACCTGGCTCGCCGTCTCCGCGTGCGGCGCCACCCCGGCTCCCGTCGAGCCCGGCGAGCCGGGACGGCGGGGGGCCGACACGTTCCTGCTCTCCCCCGACCGGCTGGAGGCCGCGCTGACCCCGCGGACCAAGGCCGTGATGCCCGTGCATCTCTACGGACACCCGGCGGACCTGAACGCGGTCCAAGCGTTCGCCGACCGGCACGGGCTGCCCGTCGTGGAAGACGCCGCACAGGCCCACGGCGCGCGCTACCGAGGCCGACGCGTCGGCAGCGGCTACGCCGCCGCGTTCAGCTTCTACCCGGGCAAGAACCTCGGCGCACTCGGCGACGGCGGAGCCGTCGTCACCTCGGACGCCGAACTGGCCGACCGGCTCCGGCTGCTGCGCAACTACGGCTCCCGCGAGAAGTACCGGCACGAGCTGCGGGGTGTCAACTCACGCCTCGACGAACTGCAGGCAGCGGTGCTCTCAGTCAAACTCCCCTTGTTGGACGCCTGGAACACCCGCCGCCAGGAGATCGCCGCCCGCTACACCGAGGCACTGGCCGACCTGCCCGGCATCGACCTGCCTGCGGTCGCAGAGTGGGCCGAGCCGGTCTGGCACCAGTACGTGCTGCGCAGCCCGCATCGCGACCACCTGCAACACCGGCTGGCCGAGGCGGGGGTCGAAACGCTCCTCCACTACCCGGTGCCCGTGCACAGATCCGGAGCGTACGCCGCCAGAAGGCCGCAGCCCGCCGACGAACTCCCGCACGCAGCACGGTTGGCCCGCGAGGTGCTCAGCCTGCCCATCGGTCCGCATCTCTCCGACGCTGCCGTTGATGCGGTGATCGTCGCCACGCGCTCCGCCGCGCTGACCCTCACGGGAATGGAGTAGGTCGGCGAGGCCAACCTCGTACCGCACGAGCCGTGCCGCCCAGGGCTTGGGCATGACCGGCGACTACCGCACCCCAGCTCAGCCGCCTGCCACCGCCGCCGGCAATCTGCCGCTGGCTGTGACGACGCCCAACGCGGCCCGTCCTGCAGCACGAGCAACTGCTCCGATCCCCGCTGGTGATGCGGTGGATGTACTCGTGGACTCCCACCGTCGGGCAGTCGAGAGCACACTCGCCAGCACGACGGTCAGCGCGGGACGACTTGAGATCCTGGACGAGCGGCTGATGGATCTCCGCCGCGCCTACGTCGTCGCTCCGCCCGTAGAGATGCTTGGCCAGCTCCTGCGCGAGCTTGATGAGGTACGTCTTCTGGCCAGTGAGCGGCAGCCTGCCCACGTGCAGGTCCACTTGTCGGAGATGATCGCGGTCCTGGCCACGTTGATCGCCGACGCGCTGATGAAGCTCGGGCGCCTGGGACAGGCGCAGTTGTGGTACGGCACGGCACGCACTGCGGCCGACGACAGCGGCAGTTGGGAGTTGCGGGCGCGCGTTCGGGTCCAGGCCGCCATGCTGCCGTACTACTACGGGCCACTGGAACGTGCGGTCAGCTTCACCAACGAGGCGCGGCTCCTCAACCGCTACCGCCCCACGGCAACGGGCGCATTCGCGGCAGCGGCCGCAGCACGGGCCCAAGCCAGACAGGGCAACGCTGAGGCCGCAGGCGCGGCGATCAAAGAAGCACAGCAGCTGTTCGATCGATGCCGGAAGGTTGCATCGGAGTCCGATGACGCTTGGGCCTTCCCCCTGCGCCGGCTTCTCCTGTACCTGTCCGGCGCGTACACCTACCTCGGCGACACCACCCACGCGCGCGACGCGCAAGCCGAGGCCCTGATGCTGTACCCGGATCGGACCGGCATCGATCCGGCGCTGCTGCACCTTGAGCAGGCGATGTGCCTGATCCACGAGCGCAGCGTCACCGAGGCGTGTCAGCTGGCTGGCCAGACCTACCTGAAGGTTCCTGCTGCGCACCGGACTGAAATCCTCGGCGCGCGGGCCCAGGACATCATCGACGTACTGCCGGAGAACGTCCGGTCGGTGCGGGCTGTGCGCGAACTCGGCGAGATCCTGGCACTGCCGGCCAGCACGACGTGACAGGAGAGGCTCTCGCCCGTCAGCCTTGTAGGCATGAGTGCTCCGATTGTCCGAATCGGCGGCTTCGCCGAGTCCGAAGCGCCATGCGCGACTTGATCGGTGCGCGGGACTGGCTGACGGTGTTCATCCTGCCCGCCTACGCACCCGAGCTGAACGCGGTCGAGTACCTGTGGGCCAACGTCAAGCACAGTCTCGCGAACCTCGCCAGCGTCGCCCTGGACCGACTCGAAGCCCTCGTCCGCAACCGTCTCAAGCGACTGCAGTACCGCTCTGACGTCCTCGACGGCTTCCTCGCCGGCACCGGACTCTCCCTCGACCTCCCACCGCCATCACCTTGAAGCGCCGAGTCAGTAACCTTCGAGGGGCCGGGGAGCCGGTGGACACGGTACGCGCACGGTCATGGCAACACCCCCGAAGAACTCTCTCCTCACCGACACTGCTGACCTGACCACGTGTCAACAAACCACCGGTAAGCAGCCTGCGAAGGCTACCTCCCTCGTAGCCACCCCCTGCCCCGGGATTGTTCCTGCCAGTACGTGAGTGCCTGTTGAGTGGTCGCGAGGTCGGGATGGTCTGGGCGGAGGACACGCAGTTGCTCGTTCAGCAAGTCGGAGAGGAGGGCCACTGCGCCGCGAGGGTCGCCGGACTGGCCGCGCCAGCGGGCGAGGGCGGCGCGGGTGCGGAAGATTGCGGACCGGTCGGTGTTGGCTGCTACCGCGTACGGGTTGGACCACATGTCCCGAGCGCCCTGGGCGATCTCGCGCTGCTCCAGGCGAAGTTGGTCGTTGAGCAGGTCGGTCAGGACGGTCACCGCCCCTCGTGCGTCGCCCGACTCGCCGAGCCAGTGGCCGAAGCTGAAACGGGTGTCGAAGGTGCCTGAGTTCTCCCGCCCGCACGTGCGGAACTGCTCGTTGACGAGCTGGCGGTACACGACCACTGCCCCGGCCGCGTCTCCCGCCTTTCCCTGCCACTCGGCGGCATCGCGGCGCAGAGTGAAGTCGGGCGGGCCCGTCCGTCCGTAGACGGCCGCGATGTAGCGGTCATCGGCGAGCAGATCGCGATAGACGCGTGCGACGCCCGGCAGGTCACCGGCCTGTTCGAGCCAGTAGGCCAGGCGGTAGCGCAGCTCGGTGACCTCCTCGATCAGGCGGATCCGCTGGGAGGGATACAGCTCGTACTCCGGGGCCAGCAGGGCGAGTTGATCGCCGATCATCCGACGGTACTCGGTGATCGCGGCGGTGAGGTCGCCGGATTCCGCCCGCAGCCGCGCGATCCGGCCGCGCAGCTTCGTCACGGACTCGTGCCGGGCTCCCAGCCGGTCGGCCGTCGTCGGCAGCAGCGCTACGAAGTAGTCAAGTGCGGCCTGTGGTCGGCCGTCGTCCGCCAGCGTGTCGCCCACCCGGAGCACGAGATCGTGCAGCTCCTGACCGGTACTCCACCCGTACCGAAGCTCGGGCTCGCCGGCGCCCAGCATCATGGCCGGGGCATTGCGGGTCAGCGCCTCGACGTTGGAGCGCAGCACGTCCGGAGGGAAATCGAGGGCGCGCGAACGCAGGTGCGGCGCCCGATCCCTGGGGGGAACCAGGAAGAACGTCATCGAGTTCGCCTCGTCCGCCGACGTCCGGGACGCGACGAAGAGCAGGTGGGCGGCCACGTCGGCCAGCTCTGCGGCCCGGCTCGCGGGCACGCCCTCGCGGACGGCTCGCTGCACCATCGGGTGGACCCGCACCGACCGGTCCTGGTCCGCCGGGTCGTAGTCGAGCAGGCTCCACCGGTGCAGCAGCGCGAGCGTCTCGTCGGCGCGCTCGTCCGGCTCCGCGTCCTCTGCCGGACGGTCGGTCCGCTGCCGGTCGAGGTACCTGACCGCGGCGATCAGCACGGCAGCCGGGATGCCGTCGGAAGCCAGCGGCGCCGCCAGTTCCAGCAGCATCCGCGCCGTCCCGACCGGCGCCAGGGCGTCGGCGCGCTCCAGCGCGAGGTCCCAGGCGTATGGCAGTGGCAGGCTCTGCTCGTCCGGCAGTCCGCCCGGGTCCGGCACGAGGTCGGCCAGCCGCCGACCGTCGTCGCAGAGCAGGCGGAGGTAGTCGGCGCAACTCAGACCGGTGCTGCCCAGGTAGGCGGCCGCCTGCGCGAGCGCGAGCGGCAGGTGCCCCAGCTCGCGGGCGAGCGCCTCCAGTTGCTCAGGCGGCTCGACCCGGCCGGACGCGGCGAGCACCGCCGTGAGGTAGCCGAAGGCCTCGGCGGAGCTGAACGACGGCACGGTGACCACCTGTCGGCCAAGCCCCTCGCGGGCCAGGTCCCGGCGCCAGGTGGTGACCAGGGTCCGCCCCACGGGTTGATCCGGCGGCCAGAGTCCGCGCAGGTCGTCGGGGTCGACCAGACCGTCCAGGACGATCAGCCGGCGAACCGTCGCCCCGGCCCCGCCCGGCCGGAGCCAGGCCAGGAACTCCCGCGCGCCCTGCTCCGGATCTGCCGGGTCGCCACCGGTGATCTCGGCGATGGCCTGGGCGTAGGCGGTCAGGATCGCCGCGCGGCTGTCGGCGGTGACCCAGACCAGCAGGTCGAGTTGCCCGGCCTGCCAGGCAGTGCGGGCCTCGTTCGCGGCCAGCTGGGACTTGCCGACCCCGGCGGCGCCGACCAGTATCCGGCAGCGCGCAGGAGCGTCGTGAGTATCGACAACGGCCCGGCGCTGGAAGCAGCGCGCGGCGTTTGGGACCGCCCCGACCTGGTGCGGCCAGGCGGCCGGGGCATGTCGGCCGGCGTAGTAGGCCACCTGGTCGGCGTGGCCGACGGCGAAGCTGTGGTTGCTCGCCTGAACCCCTGTGAGCAGCGGCGGTGGCGAGGGTTGTGACGGGCCTGGCGTGCCCGGTCCGTTCAGCCCTTGGACGGATCCGGCACCTGAGGGTGGCCGATCTGCACACCCCCATGGATCACACCGGCGGCGACCGAGCCTTCCTGAGCGCTGATGTGCACGTTTCCGCCGACCGCGATCCCGCCGTCCCCGGTCGACACCTGGGCCTGGGCCGCGCTCTCAGCCAGCAGCTCGCGCAGCGCCTCGCCGGCGCGCTCGCGCTCGTCCTCCGGCAGGTCCTCCAGGAACGCCTCGAACCGGGCCTGCCAGGAGGCCTCCTGGCGGATCCGTAGCCGCTCCAGCTGCTCGCCCTCAGCTGCCGCGAGCTCGGCGGCAGTGCGACCCAGCCGCTCCAGCTCGGCACTCTCACGCTGGGTGTTCCCCCGCCCGAACCAGGCGGCCACCCGGCCTCGGACCCCCTCCCAGGCCTCGGTCCCCGCCGCGGTCATCACCGCCGTCCCCCCGGACATGGCCAGCGCGGTCAGCGCCTCGGACAGCATGCGCAATCCCCCCTTGTCGACAACCGTGACCCCGACCGTACCGCGAGCCGGGCGCCGTGCCCAGGCGGATATTCACGTGGCTGCGCAGGCGATCAACGATAAGTGACTAGGCAGCAATGCCTGCCAAATCGTCACCCTGGAGCGCCGAAGTCAGTAAGCATCAGCTTGGGACGACGCCAGCAGCGGAGCGGGCGGTCCGGACCCTACGGAGGAGTGGCAGCGGCGGGAGGTGGCCCGGCTCGTGAGCTGCTCCTCCGCCGTGTCGGAGGGGAGCAGCTGTTGAGCAGGGTGGGCCGTCAGGACTGGTGGGCTTCCTCGGCTGTGCGCAACTGGGCCAGCTCCGCCTCCAGAGCCTCGATCGGGCCTCCAGCTGCTGCTTGTCCCGTACGGCGTCCGCGTAGCCTTCCTTGTGGCGCTTGGCGATGCGGCTGAGCCTGTCCGGCGTGAAAATCCGAGCTCGGGGCGTTGACCTGCAGCGTTTCCCTGCGGGCACGAAGCGGGTCGGGGCATGACCGGTGGTCATGCGATGGTCCTGGATCTATCTGTTGACGCGCAGGTCGTTGGAGCTCGTGGGCCTACGGCTGCTCGGCAGCGCGGCGAAGGACGTCGAGCTCCTGGTCCTGCGACACCAACTCGCGGTGCTCCGACGCCAGCTCGGTCAACCGCGGCTGGAGCCAGGCGACCGGGTACTGCTGGCGGCCTTGTCGAGACTCCTGCCCAGGGAACGCTGGAACAGCTTCTTCGTCACCCCGGCCACGCTGCTGCGCCGGCATCGCGAGCTGATCGCTGACAGGTGGACCTACCCCCGCAAGCGTCCCGGCCGACCGCCGATACCCCAGCAGACCCGGGAGTTGATCCTGCGCCTGGCCCGAGAATCCGCTGTGGGGTCACCGGTGCGTGCAGGGCGAACTCGCCCGGCTGGGCATCACCGTGGCAGCGGCCACCGTCCGCGCGGTACTGCGTCAGGGCAACATCCCGCCCGCACCCAAGCGGGCGCAAGACAGCTGGTCCGTCTTCCTCCGCACCCAGGCATCAGGCCCGCTGGCCTGCGACTTCTTCCACGTGGACACCGCCTTCTGCCGACGCCTGTACGTGCTGTTCGTCATGGAAGTCGAAACACGACGGGTGCACATCCTGGGCATCACCGCACACCCGAACCGCGACTGGGTGACCCAGCAGGCCCGGAACCTGCTGATGCCCTTGGAAGACCCTGCATACCGCTTCCGGTTCTTCCTGCGCGACCGGGACGGAAAGTTCTCCGACGCCTTCGACGCCGTGCTCGCCGGCGCAGGTGTACAGGTCCTGCTCTCACCGCCGAGATCGCCCAAGGCGAACGCCTTCGCCGAGCGCTGGGTCGGCACCGTCCACCGCGAGTGCACCGACCGCATCCTCATCATGAACGAACAGCACCTGCGTACTGTCCTGGACGCGTACGTCGACCACTACAACCGACACAGACCCCACCAATCCCTCCGCCAACAACCTCCCCACGCTGTGGAGGCCGCCCAGACGGCCACCGTGATCCCGCTCAGCGGCCGCATCCGCCGCACCCAACTACTCGGCGGCCTCATCATCGAGTACCAGCGAGCAGCCTAACCCCGACCAGGCAAACGACCTGGTCAACGAACCGAACCAGGGTTTTCACGCGGGACAAGCCCTCCGGGGGCGCGGAGGTTCGAGAGCCCTGGCCGTCTGCCGGCCAGTCGCTCGGCGCAGCTGTGCGACCCAACCGCCTCTGCCCTGCTTGTTCGGTCGCCCTAGGACTGGGCCTCAAGCCCCCCGACGGCCAGTTCCTGGCGACTGCTCGGGTTGGGCGCCGAGGGCCGATTGGTTCACGAGGCTCAGCGGTGCCGCCAGGGACTCCAGACTGCGCCGCTCGGCGCGAACGCCGATCGCCGCCTCGACCAGACCGGCCAGGACCATCAATGCCGCGCCGATGCAGAAGGCGAGCGTGGTGTCGCGGGTCTTCCCACTGCTCACCAGTCCGTTGAAGATCAGCGGGCCGGTGATGCCGCCGATCGCGGTGCCCACCGCGTAGAAGAAGGCGATGCACAGCGCCCTGGTCTCCAGCGGAAAGATCTCACTGACCGTCAGGTAGGCCGAGCTCGCACCGGCCGAAGCCAGGAAGAGCACCGCGGTCCAGCAGGCGGTCATCGTGGTCGCCGTCAGGTCACCGCGCTGGAAGAGGAACGCGGTGACGAAGAGCAGCGACCCGGAACCGATGTAGGTCCCGGCGATCATCGACCTCCGGCCGACGGTGTCGAAGAGCCCGCCCAGCAGCAACGGCCCGAGGAAGTTACCCACCGCGATCACCGCGAAGTAGTAACCCGTGTTGCCGGTCGGCACCTTGAAGAAGGTGGTGAGGATGACCGCGTAGCCGAACGTCACCGAATTGTAGAGAAATGCCTGGCCGATGAAGAGGGCGAGCCCCAGCGTGGTTCGGCGCGGGTAGCTTCGGGTGACCGTCCGGGCGATCGTCAGGAAGCCGATCGAGGCACGGGGACGGATCGTGATCGGCTCGCCCTCAGGCTCCGGGAGTTCCTCCCCACTCTGCTCCGCGACCGTGCGCTCCGCCTCGCTGACCACCTCTTCGGCCTCCTCAGCCTGCCCGTGCGTGAAGAGCCAGCGCGGGCTCTCCGGCACGTGCCGCCGCACCAGCAGGATCACCAGCCCGAGCACCACACCGGTCCCGAAGGCCAGCCGCCACCCGAGGTCGGTGGCGAACAGGGCGGTGTTCAGCAAGGCAATCGAGGCGAACGCGCCGACCGCCGCACCGATCCAGAAGCTGCCGTTGATGATCAGGTCGACGCGGCCGCGCACCCGGGCCGGGATCAGCTCGTCGATCGCCGAGTTGATCGCCGCGTACTCGCCGCCGATGCCGAAGCCGGTGAAGAACCGGCAGAGGAAGAAGAACCAGGCCGTCCAGGAGAACGCCGTCACCGCCGTGGCCGCCAGGTAGACGGCCAGGGTCACCATGAAGAGCTTCTTGCGGCCCAGCCGGTCGGTCAGCCAACCGAAGAACAGCGCCCCCGTGCAGGCGCCGGCCACGTAGAGGGCCGCCGCCGCGGTGGTCACCTGCTCGGTGCTGATCGAGATCCCGCTGCCCTGCTGCGCCATCCGGCCGGCCATGTTGCCAACGATCGTGACCTCGAGACCGTCGAGGATCCAGACGGTGCCCAGGCCGATGACGATCCGCCAGTGCCAGCGGGACCACGGCAATCGGTCCAGCCGGGCCGGCACATCAGTACTGATCAACGCGTCACCCGATCCCGGGGTTGCCACCCGCCTCACCCACCCGTCCACTCGCCAGCACGACGTGCCGATCCTGGCCTACGCGCCGGCCGGCACTGACCGGCTGCACTGTTCCGGATGCTGCTCCATGACTCCTTCGACCCCCGCAGAGCCCAAGCTCAGGGCAGGACACCCCCTCACGGACGAAGGGGGTACGGGGTGCGTCTACCCGGAATGGCTCGACCCTTGTCCTCGGCTTGCCGCCCTTCATCACTGCGGCGTCTGCCCTGACAGTCCCGGCGGAAACCTGACCGACTCGCGGCCGGTCGGCGCGCCCCTGACCGTTCAACAGCCCGTGAACGTGCGCACCTGATGGCCTCCTCACGTGAGCTTGCGCAGTTCATGATCGCCCTGGTGACGAAATTCGCCGACCGACTCGGCAGGCCGCGCGACCAGGTTCACCCAAAGGGGAGCTGCCCGTACATCAGTACGAGCATTGATCCAGGACCGCGATCAACTTGACCGCTGACGCCACCTCGACCCCGCGCTTGCGCAGGCCACCGGGTTCAGCCTGCCCGGCTCGCGCGGCAGCAACCTGACACCCACTCAGATTGGTCAGCAATCGGGGAGACGCGCCCCGGGACCCCGGGAGACCGCGTGGGTGACCCGACGGCGGCCCCGGACGCCCGTCGGACGGTGGGAGCCGGCCCGTGCGGCCCGTACCGGTGAGGCCGCCCACCGGTCGCGGGCCACACGGTGTCCCGGGGTGGGGCGGGTCAGACCTCCAGCTCGGCCTCGATGCGCTTGAGCTGGTGCCGCGCCATCGCCAGGTTGGCGCGCTGGCGGTCCAGCGCGAGGTAGAGGAAGAGACCCTTGCCGGACCGGCTGGTGAGCGGCCGGATCACGTGGTACTGGCCGGTGAGCGTGATCAGGATGTCCTCGATCGTGTCGTTCAGCTTGAGCATTTCCATGGTCCTGGCCTTGGCCCGGACCACGTCGGTATTGCCGGCCGCCGCGACGTTGAGATCGATGGTGCCCTCGCCGCCGAGCGTGCCGAGCGCCATGCCACTGCCGTAGTCCACGAGCGCGACGCCAATCGCGCCTTCGATGGAACTCATGACGTCCTTGAGGGCGCTCTCGGTGTTGGCCATCGGTTGGTCTTCCCTTCGGGGGTGATGGAACGGTCTCTGCCCGACCGGGCAGGTGGCGCAGGTCGGCGGGCGGGGGCCCGCCGACCGCGGAAGTGGGGGAGTCAGGAAGGAAGGCGTCCCAGCGCGGAGTCCGCGAGGGCCGCGATCCGGCCGCCGGCCTTGCGCGCCTCCAGGTGCAGCCGGCCGACGTTGGCCTCGGGCCCGGCGAGCAGCGTCAGCACCACGAAGGCGCCGACCGCGTAGGTGGCGATGTAGCCGTATTCGCCCCGGGTCAGCAGCTCACGGAAGCCGCCGCGCCCGGTGGCCTCGGTCAGCCTGGCGCCGACGCCGAGCGCGGCGGCGGTGAGCGCGGCGATGCCCTCCGGCTCAAGACCTGTGGTGTCGTGGGCGACCACCAGGCCGTCCGTGGTCGCGACCAGCGCGCCGGCCAGGTGCGGGATCCTGGCGCGCAGCCCGCGCAGTTCGATCAGCACCTCGTGCTCGGATATCACGGACTGCCTCTTTCCGGTGAGTTGGCGGAGTGCTCGCTTCATTCGGCGGCCACCGTGCACGGGGCGGGTCGAGCCGGCCGGGTGGACAGAGTGGTCACAGACGGGCCTCCAGAGCCGCGCGGAGTCGGATCAGCAGGGCGATATCAGGGTCCGCGGAACCCCCGTGCAACCGGACCGGACCGGCGGGGAGCGCGGTCGGCCGCACGGTCGGCACGGCGGGCGGCGACGGTCTCGGCGGCGCTGCGAGGAGGCCGCCGAAATCCGGCTCGGGCGGGCTCTCCACCAGCCCGGCAGCGGCGAGCCTGCGCACGTCGAGCAGGGTGGCGAAGGCCGGACGGCCCAGCAGCCGGGCGATCTCCAGCGGCGTCCGCCGCCCGTCCGCGGCGTGCATGACGGCCCGCTGGCCCCGGCTCCACCGCGTCCCGACCCCGGCCGTCCCCGCCGCACTCAGTCGCAGCGGAGCGACGTCCAGCCGGGGGCAGGGCCAGATCCGGTCGAGCAGCGCCCGCCGCCGTGCGACCGCCGCCCGCAGTGTTGGTACGTCGACGGTACGGATCACCCCGTCCTGCGGCCGGACGTCCTCCTGGAACCGGACCGGGCCGCTGTCCTGGGGCAGCGCGAGGAAGGCGGCGTCCGAGAGCGCGGTGAGGTGGCAGAGCTCCAGCACGCCCCGGCCCACCCGTCCGGAATCCAACAGGGCCTTCGGCAGCGGCTGTTCGCAGCTCCTGGCAAGGTCCAGCAGTTCCTGCGCGGGGATCCGTCCGGAACGGACCAGCAGGGTCGGCAGATCGAGTGCCCCGGCGCTCTCCACCTGCAGTACGGCGCCGTCGACCAGGTGGACCGCACCCGTGGTGCTCTGCACGATCCCGGTGCGGCGACCGGCCGCGAGCTCCGCGACCACGTCGCCTAACGTGCGGCCGGACGCCAGGAGTTGCGGCCGCCGACGGGACACCAGGGGCGAGCGGGTCTGCAGATCCATCAAACCAGCACCAGCCGTTCGGCGATACCTCGCAACCGCAGCCGGGCCATGGCCAGATTCGCGGTGTCGCGGTCCAACCGGAGATAGAGGAAGGCTCCGGTCTCGAAGCCGGCGTCCACGAAGCGCAGCAGGTGGTAGCGGCCGGGCGAGGTGACGATGACGTCCTCGGCGAGGGTGCCGGCCGAGTCCGGGTCGGCGAAGGACGGGTTCTGGACGACGGCGCGGGCGAGTTCGGTCGCGTCGGCCGCACCCGCGTCATGGTCTCCGGACGGGCCCTCCCCGGCTGCGCCGAGGGTCAGCCCACTGGTCCAGTCCACCAGGCTGACACCCAGCGCGCCGGGTATCGTCATCGCTTCGACGAGGCACTCGTCGATTCCCGTCAACTCGCTTCACCTCTTCATCCGAAGGCACGCGCAATCACCGCGTGAGGCTGCTCGGGGAGCGCCCGCGCTCACCTGCGGTAGCCTCAACGCCACGAAACGCTATCGCGTGCGGCAGCCGAACATGCGATTTCCGGCAAAGCCGTCTGGCATATGACGAATCTTTGACACTCCGCTATCGGAAACGGCTCGGATCTGCCACCCTGTCAGCCGAGTTGCCTCCGAAGTGGCAAGTGGTCTGAACCACACTCAGGGGCTGGACTCCCCCGTCCGATCAACTCGATCACGCTCGACCAGCCGTGACGCGATCCGACCGGCCCCGGGCCAGGCGGTGCGGCCGTCAGGCCCGGCGGTGCGGCCGTCAGGCCCGGCGGTGCGGCCGTCGGACCCGGCTACTGGAAGGCCGGACCACGGGAAGGCCGGGCCGTGGGAAAACCAGGTTGCCGGGCTGCCGGATGGCCAGGCTGCCGGACGGCCGGAAATCCGTTTGGCCGCCGGGGCGGTCCGGCCGCAGACTCTGCGAGTGACAGCCCTCCGCGAGATCCGCGCCGACCACGACGCCCACTCCATCGCGCTCTACCAGGCGTACGCGCCCACCATCGCGGAGCCCGCCGTGGCGGCCGGCCGCTTCGTGCCACCGTTCTCGCGCGGGCGGATGACCTGGATCAAACCCTCCTTCCGCTGGCTGATGCACCGCAGCAACTGGGCCCGGAAGCCCGGCCAGGAACGGGTGTTGGAGGTCCGCATCACCAGGGACGGCTGGGAGCGGGCGCTCGCCGCGGCCACCCTCACCACCGCCGGTCCGGCCGCCGTCGCCAAAGCGGCCGTGCACGTCCAGTGGGACCCGGAGCGCTCGCTGTCCGGAGCCGCGCTCAACCACTACAGCATCCAGGTCGGGATCGGGCGAGGCGTGATCGACGAGCTGGTGGACGAGTGGACGGTCTCCATCACCGACCTCACCCCGCGGGTCAGGAAGATCGCCGATCTGGTCCGCTCCGGCCGCACCGCCCAGGCCACCCGCTTGCTCCCGCCCGAACGCCGCTACCCACTGGATCCCTCGCTGGCGCGCAGGTTGGGCATGTCCTGAGCTGCGCCCGCCCACCACCCCGACCACATACGGGCTGGCCGCGCCGAGGCCGGTCATCGTCTCTCCTCGGGCCGGATCGCCCGGCCGCACCCGGGCCCGCCGCAGGTGCCTGGCCCCGGCATGGTGCCGGTCGGTGCACTCGTTGGGCTCAGCCCGCCGTGCCGTCCGCGCGACGGGAACGCAGCCTGGAGCCGCGAACAGGTTCACCGCCGTGGGATGGGCCGAGCGATCACAGGAGACCGTCATGGACATGCCCGAGCCGCGCGTACACCGCCATCCGGTCCGGCGGACGGCGACCGGGCCCCGCGCAGCGAGCGGGCCCCGCGCAGCGCGGAGGCTCCGCACCACGCTCGGCCCCGGACTGCGCGCCGGCGTGCTGCTCGCCCTGGCCGGCGCCCTGACCGCGGGTGCGGCGGCGTGCAGTTCGGAGCACACCAAGGGCGGCATCAGCCCGGCGGTGGTGTCGGCGGCCGCGGACGCGTCCCGGCGGGCGGCGTCGGCCGCGGCGGAGGCCTCCGAACTGGGCGGCCCGCAGCAGACCTCGGCGGCCTCCAACGCGGCGGCCCTGATCTCGCAGGCGGCCGCCGTCGCCTCGGCCTCCGCCGCGTCCGCGACGGCCTCGCTGCAGTCCCGGGCGGCCGCCTTCGAGTCCTCGGTGTCCGCCCAGGTCTCGAAGTCCAGGCAGCAGGCGACCGCCGCGCTGGCCGCCGCCTCCGGAACCGGCAACGCACTGGGTGACGTGACCCTCACCGGGGTGCCGACCACCGCCACCGACGGCTTCCCGGCGGCGCTGCTGACCATCCACAACTCGACGTCGGCCAGCGCCGGTTACGCCGCCCAGGTGGACTTCCTGGACAGCGCGGGCAAGACCGTCGAGTCGGTCGTGGTGGGCACCGAGAAGGTGGCCCCGGGCGAGAACCGCACCGTCCTCGCACACGGCGACAAGCAGGCCGCGGTCGCGAGCGCCAAGGTGGCCAAGGCCCAGCGCTACTGACGCCGGGCCCGACCGAGGGAAGGCACCCGCCGCTGGTAGGCGTCCAATCGCCGTGTCTCGGCCGCGCTCCACCCGGCCGGCGGTGCGATCTGCGCCCAGGCGTCGGTGGGCAGGGTGCCGAACCGGTGGCCGAACCCGTCGGGAACGCTCTCGCCGGCCGCGAGGTCGCAGGTCACCTGCCAGAAGGTGACCAGCGGATACCAGCGCATGACGTCGGAGACGTCGGGGGCTCGCGGCCGGTCCAGCCAGGCCGGGCGGCGCCAGATCAGACTCGGCTCCCACCAGGTCACCGGGTCACCGCCGTTCTGCAGGTAGACCACGCGCGGCGGCTCCCAGGTTGCCGCCGGGCGCTGGAGGTCCACGGGCCGCTGGGCGAACCTGACGGTCCGGCCGTCCTGGTAGACCGGCCGCCAGACGGCGCTGCCCGGGTCGCGACCGTCGGTGACGGTCCTGCGGATCGGATTGTCCGGGGTGGGCCCGACCAGCAGCGCGCCGTCCACCTCCCGAACCAGCTGGGCCACCCCGCCGGGGAAGGCCCGCTCGGTGGCGTACGAGCCGAGGCTCTCCCCCGCCACCAGCAGCCTGGGCCGCGCGTCGGCCGGCAGCTGCGCCCAGCGGGTGCGGACGGCGTCGATCAGGGCGAGGCCGGCCTCGGTGGCCTCGCCCTCCGCGAGGAACGAGACCCAGCTGGGCAGGTACGAGTACTGCATCGCGACCAGCGCGCTGTCACCGCCGTACATGTACTCCGGCGGCGTGGCGATCCGTTCGTTGACCCAGCCGGTCCCGGTGGTGCTGACCACCACGAGCACCCGGCGGGAGAACGCTCCGGTGCGTTCCAGTTCGCGCACCGCCAGTGCGGCCCGCTCCTGCAGGGTGCCGGCCGAGCGCAGGCCGACGTAGACCCGCACCGGGTCCTTGGCCGACTGCCCGGTGAACCGGGTGATCTCGGCGGCGGTGGGCGCCTTCCCGATGAAGTCGCGGCCCTTGGACCCGAGGCTGTCCCAGCTCTCCAGCGAGGCCGGACTGCCCGAGAGGGTGGCTAGTTCGGGCCGGACGATGCCGGGCGAGGTGCCGAGGTCGGTGGCCGAGGCGCCGCTCTCCACCATGGTCAGCAGCCCGCGCAGCAGGAAGCCCTGGACGAACCCGACGACCAGCACCGCCGCCAGGACCGCCGCCGCCGCCGTGGCCCACCGCGCCGGGACCACCCTGGCGATCAGCCGGGCCAACTGCCGGGTGCCCAGCCGCAGCGCCCGGGCGACGAGCACGAACACGGCGAACAGCACGGCGGTCAGCGGCAGTACCAGCACCCACTCCCACCAGGCGATCAGCGGGTCCATGTGCACCGCCCGGCGCAGGTCGCCCTGCCAGCGGACGCTCCACGCGGTGACGAACACCACCGCCGCGCCGCCCGCCCCGGCCAGCGCCAGCCAGCCGATCCGGCGCAACCGCTCCTCGGGCCGGATCCCGCAGCGGTGGACGATCAGACCGACCAGGGCACCGATCCCGTACGTGATCACCGCGGTGATCGCGCAGGCGGCGGCCTGCAGCCACCACGGGCGCGGCAGCAGGGACGGGGTGAAGGCCAGCACATAGCCGATCACGGCGCCGACCAGCGCGCTCCAAGTCGGCCATCGGCGCACCACGGGCCGGCGCGAGGGTTCGGGGAGGCATCCTTGCTCGGCGGCGGTGGGCATCAGACGGCGGGTGAGCTGGTAGAACCAATGACAGAAATGTCCATATTCACCCCAGATGCCGTAGTCCGTATTCCACCGCAGAGAATAGGGACGCCCGGCACCCGCGCCAGGGAGGCACGGCGCGTCGGCGCCGCTCCCGCTGGTCCGGCCCCGCCCGCCGGGGCACCATCGTCACCGTGGACGGCAGACCACCCGTGAACGCCCGGTTCAGGCGGCCGGCGGACACCCGGGTCGCGCTGGGGGCCGCCGTCGTGCTGCTGGTGCTGGTCAACCTCACCATCCACCGGTGGGCGCCCGGGTGGGGGCTGCTGACACCGGTGGCGGCGGCGGGCGCCCTGCTGGCCGTCGAGCACTGGAGCGGCGGCGACCGGACCGAGCTGGGCCTCGGCCGGGGGACCTTGAGGCGCGGCGCCGTCTGGGCGCTGGCCTGCGTCGGGGCGGTCGCGGCGGTCTACCTGGCCGGGGCCCTGCTGCCGTCGACCCGGCCGCTGTTCCAGGACACCCGCAACAGCGGCTTGAGCGGCGGGGACATCGCCTACCGAGTACTGGTCGCGGTCCCGGTGGGCACCGTCCTGCTGGAGGAACTGGCCTTCCGGGGCGTGCTCTACGGGCTGGCGCGCCGGCTCTGGGGGCCGCCGGGAGCGATGGCGTTCTCCTCGCTGCTCTTCGGCCTGTGGCACATCCTGCCCTCGCTCCACCTGACCGGGGAGAAACCCGCACTCGGCGCGCTGCTCGGCGGCTCCTGGGCCACCGCCCTGCTGGCGGACGTCGGCGCGGTGCTGTTCACGGCGCTGGCCGGGGTGCTCCTCTGCGAGCTGCGCAGGCGCAGCGACAGCCTGCTCGCCCCGGCCGGACTGCACTGGGCGGTCAACTCGCTGGGCTACCTCACGGGGTTCCTGCTCCGCTGATCCGCGGCCCGTACGGACCGTCCGGCCTCAGTGGGCGGTGAAGCGGTCACTCGCACCGCCGTGCAGGTGCCCGGAGGGGAGCCTGCGGCCGTGCGCCACCAGCAGCAGGTCCTGGGCGGCGCCGTGCACCGGTGTGGCGGTGTCGAACGACCAGTCGCGTCGTCGACCTGGAGCCGGACGCCGTCCGGACCGGCGCGGAAGAACCGGAGGGACCTTCCGGACCCGCCGTGCGAGCCCTGCTGCGCGGCACGCTCGCGGCCTGGGTCGAAGCCGCGAAGCCGGCCCCGGTTCACCGATCGGTGCGGCGACCGCCGCCGCACTCGGCAATGCCTCAGCTGCCGTCGGCGGCAAGGGCAATCACGCGAGAGGCTGGTGGTACGGATCCCGCACCGGCTACGGTCATGCGCGAGATCATGTACGGGTCCGCCGTGCCCGCCGCTCGGTGGAGTGGCCGGCCAACCGCACCGGGAGCCGATAGCCGTGACCGCGAGTTCCGCCACCGAGTCCTACCGCGCAGCGCGCGACCAGCTGCTCCGGCTGTCGGGCCGACACCCCTCGACGATGGCGGAGTTCCGTTGGCCGCAGCTCACCGGCCGGTTCAACTGGGCCGTCGACTGGTTCGACGCCATCGCCCGCGGCAATGACCGCACGGCGCTGTGGATCGTCGAGGAGGACGGCCACCAGGCGCGGTACAGCTTCGGTGAACTGGCCCACCGCTCCGACCAGGTGGCGCACTGGCTGGCCGCCCAGGGCGTCCGGGAGGGCGACCGGGTGCTGCTGATGCTCGGCAACCAGGTCGAGCTGTGGGAGTCGATGCTCGCCGTGATGAAGCTGGGTGCGGTGATAATGCCGACCACCACCGCCGTGGGCCCCGCCGACCTGGTGGACCGGATCGAGCGGGGCGGGGCCCGCCATGTGGTCGCGAACGCCGCCGACACCGCCAAGTTCGCCGCGGTTCCCGGCGGTTACTCGCGCCTGGCGGTCGGCGGTCCGGTCCCCGGCTGGGCCTCCTACACCGAGGCGTACGAGATCGCTTCCCCGGAGCCGTTCACGGCGGCGACCTCGGTCGGCGACCCGCTGCTGGTGTACTTCACCTCGGGCACCACCAGTCGGCCGAAGCTGGTCGAGCACACCCAAGTCTCTTATCCGGTCGGGCACTTGACGACCATGTACTGGATCGGGCTGCGCCCGGGCGATGTCCATCTCAACATCAGTTCTCCCGGCTGGGCGAAGCATGCCTGGAGCTGCTTCTTCGCGCCGTGGATCGCCGAGGCAACGATCTTCGTCTACAACTACTCGCGCTTCGACCCGGCCCGCCTGGTCGAGCAGCTGCACACGGCCGGGGTCACCACCTTCTGCGCTCCCCCGACGGTCTGGCGGATGCTGATCCAGACCGACCTGTCGGCCGGCCCCGGTTCGCTGCGGGAGCTGGTCGCGGCCGGGGAGCCGCTCAACCCCGAGGTCATCGCGCAGATCGAGCGCGCCTGGGGGCTGACCGTCCGGGACGGCTTCGGGCAGACCGAGACCACCCTGCTGGTCGGCAACACCCCGGGCTCCCCGGTCAAGCCGGGCGCCATGGGCCGTCCGCTGCCGGGAGTTCCGGTGCTGCTGGTCGACCCGGTCCGCCAAGAGGTCGGCGACGAGGGCGAGATCTGCCTGGACCTGGCACGGCAACCGCTCAATCTGATGGCCGGGTACCTGGACGATCCCGACCTCAACGCGGCCGTGACGCGCGGGGGTTACTACCGCACCGGCGATGTGGCGGTCCGGGACGCCGACGGCTGGATCACCTACGTCGGCCGCAGCGACGACGTGTTCAAGGCCTCGGACTACAAGGTCTCGCCGTTCGAGCTGGAGAGCGTGCTGATCGAGCACCCGGCCGTGGCCGAGGCCGCCGTCGTCCCCGCACCCGACCCGATCCGCCTCGCCGTACCGAAGGCGTACGTCGCCCTCGCGCCGGGCTGGGAGCCCGACCGCGAGACCGCTCTCGCGGTCCTGCGCCACGCCCGGGAGCACCTGCCGCCGTACCTGCGGGTGCGCCGGGTCGAGTTCTTCGAGCTGCCCAAGACCATCTCCGGGAAGATCCGCCGGGTCGAGCTGCGCGGTCGCGAGCAGCAGGCGGCGGACAGCGGTACGGTGCTCGACCGGGAGTGGCGCGACGACCAGTTCCCCGAGCTGCGGGCTGACGCGGGCTGATTCCCGCCCGGTCGAGGCGGCCGCGGCGGCGTTCCCGTCAGCGCAGCCGCAGGGCGAGCGCCGGACACTGGCTCACCGCCCGACGGGCCCCGTGCTCCTGCCAGCCCGCCACCGGCGTGCTGTTCAGCTCGGGGTAGCCGTGCGGTCCGAGCCGGATCAGCTCCGGCGCCAGGACCGCGCACAGGCCGTGCCCCGCACACCGGGACCAGTCCACCTCCAGCCGCAGTCCCTCCTGGTGCGGGAGCGGCAGCACCCCGTGGACCGGGCGGCCGCAGCCGGCGCCCGCGGTGTGCGCGGCGACGTCCTGCTCGAACACCTCCAGTGCGGACAGGACGAAGCGGGCGGTGCCGTCGGGGTGCGCGCAGGCGCCCCGACCCTGGGTGGCGGAGACGGCGTACCGCGCCGTCTCCGCCGCGGCGGCGTCGGCCCCGGCCGCCAGGACGGCGAGCGCGTCGGCCGCGGCGGGCAGCCCGCGCCTGCACGGCCCGCACTGTCCGGCCGACTCCGCCGCCAGCCAGGCCGTCACCCGGGCGACCTCGCCGAGCGGGCAGGTGTCGGCCGGGAGCGCGACGATCGCGCCGGCGCCGAGCGCCCCGCCGAGTTCGGCGAGCCCGGCCCGGGAGAGCGGGGCGTCCATCGCGTCCTCCGGGCGCAGCCAGGCGCCGTGGTAGCCGCCGACCAGGACCCCCTCGCCCGGCGCGCTGCCGCAGCCGGTCAGCACCGTTCCCAGCCGGGACCCGGCGGGCACCTCCACCACCAGCTGCTCGGCGCCGGGCCGATTGACGGTCAGCAGGACCGTCCCCGGCTCGGTGGCGGTACCCGCTGCGGCGTAGGCGTCGGGGCCGAGCCGGGCGGCGACGGCGAGCTGCGCCCAGGTCTCGGCGTTGGAGAGCAGGGTCGGGCGGCCGCGCACACCGCCCGTGCCGCCGTCGGCCGCGCGGGCCTTCAGCGGCGGCGGCACGGCGGGTAGGCCGTTGACGCCCCGGATCAGTGCTCCGGCCTGGCCGGAGACGAACCGCTCGGGCAGGCACACCGTCCGGGCCGGGCAGGGCAGGTCGCTCCGCTCGGCGAGGGCGGCGGGGATCGAAACCTCCCCCGGCCCACCAGCGGCGACGCCGATCACCAGTTCCTCCGCCCCGAACGCGGCCGCCGCCAGACAGGCGCCGTCCAGCACCAGGTGCGGGGCGCGGGCGAGCAGCATCCGGTCCTTGGCACTGGGCGGCTCGCCCTCGGCGCCGTTCACCACCACCACGAGCGGGGTGCCGGTACGGTCCGCGGCGGCCAGCGCGGCGCTCGCCTTGCGCGCGAACGGGAACCCGGCGCCACCGCGTCCGCGCAGGTCGATCCGGTCGGCCAGGGCCAGCAGGCCGTCGCGGGTGGGCTGGGGAAGCGGCCCGTGGACGCTGCCGTGCGCGGAGAGGTCGAGGCGCTGGAGGCGGTCGAGGCCCGCGGTCAGCCGGGCGCTCCCCAGCTGCCGCACGGCCGGGATCTCCAGGACGGGGTTCATCGGCTGCCTCCCGACCGGTGCGGCCCCTGCTGGGCGGATCTGGGCCGGGGTACCGTCCGCGCCGCCTGCGAGAGGTCGAGCCAGGGCACCGGGCGGGAACCGCCGAGCGTCCGGACCTGCCTGGCGTGTGCCACGTGCGGCACGGACAGCTCGGCGAGTACGGCCGGGGACGGGGTCGCCGGACGGTACGCCTTCGCGCCGCGGCGCAGCCGGCCGAGGGTGCTGCGGCGTCCGAGGAAGGCCAGGCCGCGGACCAGGAGGGCCAGCGCCATCCCGGCCGCGCACAGGCCGTAGCCCCACAGCACCCAGGCGTGGGCCGCCCGCCCCGCGGTCAGCCCGTGCACCAGGGCGACGGGCCAGCAGGCGTACGCGGCGACGTGCAGCACCCGCCAGAGCCAGGGGCGGCGGCTGCCGGCGAAGCGGCCGCGCAGGACGCCGGTGGCCGCGACCAGCACCAGCAGGTCCGCGGCGACGGTGCCGAGGCTCACCGCGAAGGTGCTGCCACCGAACGGGAGCACGGCGGCGGCCGGGGCGGCGTGCCGCTCCAGGACCTTGACGGCGATGTGGGTGCCCAGGAAGCCGAGGGCCGCGACCGAGGTCGCCCGGTGCACCGACTGGACGGCGACCCGCAGCCGGGGGGTGAGTACGAGCCGGTCGGTGGCGAGGAGTCCGCACACCACTGCGGCGGTGAGCGAGAGCAGGGTGAAGACCCCGGCGAAGTAGTCCAGGAAGGCCGCGATCCGCGTCCCCGCCCCGCCGAGCGGGCCGGGCACCGGCCAGTGGAGTTCGGCCCCGGCCGCCACCGCCCCGCCGGTCAGCACGGCAGCCACCGCGCCGGGAACCAGGTACCCCGGGCGGCTAGCGGGCGCGCGGCGGCCATGTCGGGCACGGGTTGTCATACGGGACCTCCGGACGTCTGGCCCCCTGCGTCCCGGATCCCCCGTCCGGGCTGGCGCCGTCGATTTCCGGACCGCCGGCGCTGACGATCGGGCCAATTGTTAGCGAGCGGTCAATCCGCCCGCAACAATCCGGGCTGTGCCGTAACCGGGCTCACACCGTCGAAGCGCCCGGACGGGAATCCCGGAAGTCACTCCCTGTCCGCCGATCACCCGTGCGAGTGATGGCCCGTGTCCCTCCAATCGGAGCAGCGCCGCCTGCCATAGCGTTCCGCTGACGAACTTTCACTCAGAGTCAGCATTACCGGAATCGGAGGCACCGAGCCAGATGAGCGACGAGATCGTCCGCGCCGCAATCCACCCGTCCATCGGAATCGCCCGGGTCGGGAACTCACCGGAGGGGTACTTCATCGCACCCGAGGTCCCCGATCCCGTGCCGCAGGAACCCGGCTTCTACAAGGACTCCGCCGGTGCGATCAAGCGCGAGGTCGCGCGTTTCAGAATCTACGGATACAACGCGGCCGGTCAGGTCGTGGCCGAACTCACCTCCGACATCTCCGATATCAGCTGGACCGCGTACCTGGCGAACAAGAAGGCGGCCTGGTACCAGTTCCAGCTCGCCCTGGACATCCCCGATGCAACGCTCGCCAAGCCCTCCGAACTGCGCAACAAGGAGATCACCGGGGACCTCCGCAAGGACCTGGTGATCGACCCGGGCCCGATCACCATCAGCGGCAGGAACGTCTGTGGCCCCGACTTCCACTTCCGCGACGGCAAGTTCATGGGGAAGGAGGTCTACCTCGGCGAGCTGCGGACCGACGAGGACGGGCGTCTGCTGGTGTTCGGCGGTTTCGGGCAGTCGGCCTCCTACAACGGCAAGCCGGTGAACACCTACGCCAACAACGACGGCTGGCACGACGACATCGGTGACGGCCCGGTCACGGCGACCGTCACCGTCGGCGGCCGCGAGCTGCCGGTCGACCCCGCCTGGGTGGTGGTCGCCCCGCCGAACTACGCGCCCGCACAGAAGGGCATCCGCACCCTGTACGACCTGCTGTACGACGTGTTCGTCAGCAACGGATCGCTGCCGTTCCCCGAGCGGGTCTCCTTCACCCGCCACATCGCACCGGTGCTGCTGCGCTTCACCGACCACCAGTGGGTCAACCACGGCTTCGCCGGCTACTACGGCCACAACGGCCTGAACGACTTCACCACCCCGGCGATGCTGAAGCGGCTCAGCAGCACCGACCCCACCCGCCGCGCGCTGCGCCGGCAGGTGTTCAACGCACTGCGCGACTTCGCGCGCGACGGCCTCTCCCCCGTCCCGTGGCCGTGGCTGTACGGCGACGGCATGGCCATCCCGCCGCGCACCCCGCTGCACCACATGGCGTTCTCGCCGACCCAGTACCGGATGTTCCAGTACTGGGCGGACGGCGACTTCGAGGACGACTGGGGCACCCTCGGGGCCACGCCGCCGCCCCGGGACATCGCCGACCTCCCGCTCGCCGAGAGGCCGGCCGCGCTCGACCGCGCCGCGTTGGACTTCTGCCTCGCCGACGCCTTCCACCCCGGCTGCGAGGTCACCTGGCCGATCCGGCACCCCTCGATGTACATGGCACCGTTCCGGATCCGCCACCGCTCACCCGACCAGCCCGAGCCCCATTACGGCACGGTCCTCACCCCCGAGGCCGCGCTGTCGGTGAACGGACCGCTGTACGCCCAGGCGGCGGGTGACCTGTCCCGCTGGATGGCCGTGCCGTGGCAGAGCGACACCGCCAGCTGCCGCTCCGGCTACGAGCTGTCGCTGAGCCCGCGCCACGACCCGTACCTGCCGAGCTTCTGGCCGGCCCGGGTCCCCAATCACGTCCTCACCGAGGAGGACTACAGGGTGGTTGTGGACGAGAGCCGGCCCCTGGCCGAGCGCACAGAGGCCTTCGAGCGCCGGGCGGTGTGGCTGCGCGGGCTCCGCGGGCAGAACACCGATCAGCTGAACCAGATGATCGACGACTGGTACCGGCTCGGGATCGTCGAGGTGCGCGAGGGCGCCACGGGCTTCCCCGGCCGGATCCAGGTGGAGTCCAAGCCGTCCATCGACCTCGAGGGTGTTCCGCTCACCCAGAACCTGGTGACCCTGCACGTGCCCCAGGCAGCGGATCCGGCCGTCGCGTCAGTGGCCATCAACCAGGCGATCGCGGTCAGCGGCTACACCGCGGAGGAGGTCACGGCCGGGTTCATCGACAAGGTCGCGCCCTTCCGTGACAACGTCTGATGCGCCGGGATCCGATGCACCAGCGACCGACGCACCAGCACCTTCATCGGCCGAGCCCGCCGGCCCGTCGACGCGGCGGCGGGGACGGCCACTACGACGTGGTGGTCGCTGGCGGCGGCCCGGCCGGCTCGGCCGCCGCCCTGACCCTGGCCCGCGCGGGCCGCAGGGTCCTGCTCGCGGATGCCGGGAACGGGCCGCCCAAGGTCGGGGAGTCCCTGCCCGCGGCGGCCCGGCTCCTGCTGCACGACCTGGGCGCCGGCGAGGGGCCCGTCGCCACCGGCCATCTGACCTGCTACGCCAACCTCTCCTGCTGGGGCTCGACCGCCCTGGGCCGGACCGACTTCATCAACGACCCGCACGGACCCGGCTGGCACCTGGACCGTGCGCGGTTCGACAGGTCGCTGCGCGAGGCCGCCCGCGCGGCCGGCGCGGAGACCGCCGAACGCACCAGGGCCAGGGTGAAGTACCGTCAACCGGACGGGAGTTGGCTGGTCACGCTGCGCGGTCCGGGCGCCGAGCGGACGGTCGGCTGCGACTGGCTGGTGGACGCCAGCGGCCGCAGACGGGCGATCGTGTCCATCGGCCGGGCCGCCGTCCGCCGTACCGACCACCTGATCGCCACCTGCCTGGAACTGGCACCCGACCCAGCCGGCCGGATCGCCGAGAGCGCCTCGCTGGTCGAGTCCGCCGAGGACGGCTGGTGGTACACCGCACTGCTGCCGGGCCGCCGCCGCCTGGTCGCCTACTTCACCGACGCCGACCTCGCCCCGCCGGCGATCCGCAACCGCTCGGAGTTCGGCCGACTGCTGCGGCAGACCCGGCACATCGCCGCCCGGGCCGGGGTGCACCCGCTGCCCGCCGACGCCCTGCCCAGGCGCGCCCCCGCCCACTCCTCCCACCTCGACGTGCCCACCGGCGACGGCTGGATCGCCGTCGGCGACGCCGCCACCGCCTTCGACCCGATCTCCTCCCAGGGCGTCCTCACCGCCCTCTACACCGGAACGGCCGGCGCCTCCGCCCTGGCCGCCCACCTCGACGGCGACGGCCACGCCCTGGCGGCGTACCGCGCCAACGTGACCGAGATCCTCACCGCCTACCGGCGCAACCACCGCACGGTGTACCGGCAGGAGAGCCGCTGGAGCGACCGGCTCTTCTGGCAGCGCCGGCACGCCTCCCACCCGCAGAGCGACATCCGCAAGGAGCCCGTATGAGCACCCGGCACGACCACGAGCACGAGGACCCCTCGGTCCACTCCTTCATCCTGTCCGGCCGGGACACGGTCTTCGGCTACCACCTGGCCATGTTCGGCATGGCCGAGCACCGCTACCAGGTCGTGGTCGAGTACGACCTGCCCGCCGACATCGTCGACACCTACCTCAAGGACCAGGCGGAGCGCCCCGCCAGCTGGCACGCGGTGCGCAACACCGCGGACATGGTGCTGCCCCCGATCGGCGAGGGCACGGTCACCGAGTACCCGGCCCGGCTCGACCGGGTCACCCAGACCGGCAACGGCGAGGACCGGATCTGGGAGCCCATCTCGGGCGGCTTCACCGCGCGGATCAGGCGGGTGCTGAACTTCCGCCGGTTCGGCGAGGAGCCCTTCCCACCGCACCTGAGCTATCTGCTCTACGGCGCGGGCGACGAGGTCCACATCGCCCACCGCCTGGTCAAGCGCCCGCACTTCGAGCAGATCCTCACCCTCCGGGAGGTCCCCGACGGCGTCACCCCGGACGACCTGGCGAACGCCTTCGAGGTGAGCATCCCCTCGGTGCCCGACGACGGGCACGACGGCCGGCCGTGGACCAGCAGGCCGCTGCCCGAGCGCAACTACCCGGCCCTGCTGCACCGCGGCAAGGCGGCGCCCGTGCCGATCACCCTGGCGCCCGACGACGAGCGCTGGTGGAACATCACCACCCTCAACGCCTGAGACCCGCGGCTCCGCCCGCCGTCCACCGGGGCGGGCGGAGCCGGACCGGGCGTCAGGTGATCGTCCCGGAGCGCTGACCGTCCGAGACCTGTCGGACTATCACGTACTCTCAGGATCGCAGGGCTGCCGCAGGCCGCAACAGCGGAGCCGGGAGGCGTCGGGATCAGCGCGGGTAGCCGTACTCACCGTGCAGGCGGACGAAGCACGCCGGAGCCAGCAGTCGCCCGTGGTCAAGCCCTTTCCCCGTCCGCCGGAAGGACATGACGTCGTCCCGCCCGCCCGGTCCGATCGGCTGGACGAGACGGCCGCCCGGCCTGAGCTGTTCGACGAGCGGTGCGGGGACCTCGGGGAAGGCGGCCGACACCAGGATCGCGTCGAAGGGCGCGCGCTCCGGCACTCCCAGACTGCCGTCGCCGACGAGCAGTTCGACGTTGCGCACGCCCTGCCGGTCGAGGTTCCGGCGCGCCTGCGCCACCAGGTCGGGCCACAGGTCGACGCTCACCACGTCGGCCGCCAGGTAGGCGAGCAGCGCGGTCTGGAAGCCGTACCCGGTACCGACCTCGAGCACGTGCTCGGTACCGGCGAGCGCGAGTCCCTCGATCATCCGGGCCGACAGCGAGGGCTGGGTGGTCACCTGGCCGTGCGGGATCGGCACGGGCCGGTCCCGCGCGGCCGCGTTCAGCTGGGCGGGAGGGACGAACCCGGTGCGCGGGATCGCGGCGAGCGCCGCCAGCAGCCTCTCGTCGCGCACGCCGACGGCACGCGCGGCGCGTACCAGTTCCTCGCCGCCCCCGTCCGCCGCTGCCACCGCGCTCACGCTCCGCGGCCCGGTCAGCCCTTGACGACGCCCAGCGGGACCAGCCGGGCGACGATCCGGGCCAGTCCGGCGCCCTCGGTGGCGGCGGCGACCTCGTCGACGTCCTTGTACGCCCGGGGTGCCTCCTCCGCCAGACCGCGCCAGGACGACGGGCGCACCGCGATGCCCCGGGCCTCCAGTTCGCCCCGGAGCTGCTCGCCGCGGACCATGCGCAGGGCGTGGTGCCGGCTCCAGACCCGGCCGGCCCCGTGACAGGCGGAGTGGAAGGCGTCGTTGCCCGGCAGGCCGACCATCACGTAGGAGGCGGTTCCCATGGTGCCGGGGATGAGCACCGGCTGGCCTGCCCGGGCGAGGTCCGGCGGCAGGCCGGTGTCGCCGGGCGGCAGGGCCCGGGTGGCGCCCTTGCGGTGGACGCACAGGTGCCGGCTCACGCCGTCGATCTCGTGCGTCTCCAGCTTGGCCATGTTGTGGGAGATGTCGTAGACCAGGTCGAGTCCGACCCCCGCCGCCGTGACGAAGGCGCGCCGGGCGGCCTCGGAGAGCAACTGCCGGTTGGCGCGGCCGTAGTTGGCTGCGGCCGCCATCGCGCCCAGGTAGTCGCGGCCGGGCGGGGAGTCGACGGGGGTGCAGGCGAGCTGCCGGTCCGGGACGGAGATCCGGTAGCGGTGCAGCGCCTCGTCCATGGCGTGGACGTGGTCGGTGCACACCTGGTGGCCCAGGCCCCGCGAACCGCAGTGGATCATCACACACACCTGGTCCGCCCGCAGGCCGAACACGGCCGCGGTGTCCGGGTCGTCGATCCGGTCGACCGCCTGGACCTCCAGGAAGTGGTTGCCCGAGCCCAGAGAGCCGACCTGGTCGATCCCGCGCTGGACGGCCCGCCGGCTCACCTGGCCCGGGAGGGCCCCGTCCAGGACTCCGTAGTCCTCGCAGCGCTCCAGGTCGCGCGGCACCCCGTGGCCGTGCTCGACCGCGTACCGGGCGCCGCCGACCAGCAGTTCGTCCATCTCTTCCGAGCCCGAGAGCTTCCACAGGCCACCCCGCCCCATTCCGCGCGGGATGGTGACGTCGAGGATGTCCATCAGCCGCTGCAGCCGGTCGTGGCCGAGCTCCGCCCGTTCGACCCCGGCGGCCAGCAGCCGTACGCCGCAGGAGATGTCGAAGCCGACCCCGCCCGGTGAGATGACCCCGCCCTCCGCGATGTCGGTCGCGGCCACCCCGCCGATCGGGAAGCCGTAACCCCAGTGCACGTCGGGCATGGCGAACGAGGCCCGGACGATGCCGGGCAGCGTCGCGACGTTCGCCACCTGCTCCAGCGCCCGGTCCCCCGCGACCTGCGGCACCAGCGCCTGCGAGGCGAACACCACACCGGGCACGCGCATCTGGTCCCGCTGCTCGATCCGGAAGCGGTACGGGCCCTCCTCCACCAGCACGACCTCCATGTCCCTCACCTCCAGTCAACCGTCAGCCGTCCGCCGCGCTCGCCCACCTCGGTGCCGAAGCCGGCGCACGCGCTGGTGAACCGCTCGCGGATCCACTCCCGTTCGCCGTCGCGGGCCACCCTGGTGTGGCAGTAGTCCAGGAACAGCGGCAGCGCCTCCAGTCCGGTGGGTGCCAGGTGCGCGGGGTCCGGCCCGGCCAGCGTCACCAGGAAGAGCAGCCCGAGGTCGTTGCGCAGCACCGGGTCGACGGCGTAGTCGTCGACGAAGTCACCCATGTCGTAGAGGATCCGGTGGGTCACACCGTGGAAGACGTGCGACGAGTGCCCGGCCACCAGCGTCGCGCCCGCATCGAGCAACTCCTTTGCGGCTGGCGGCACATGGGCCGGCGGCCGGGTGGTCATGTTGGGTCCCCAGTGCGGGGTGACCAGCACGGCGTCGGCCTCGTCCGCAGCCCGGGCGACCAGCTCGGCGAGCCAGCCGGGGACGCTCCGGTAGAGGTCGGCGAAGGCGACCCCGGGCCGGTTCTCGCCGGCCGCGAAGTCCTCCGGGTCGTCCGTGACGCCGACCACGGCGATCCGCGCCCCGCTGGCCTCCAGGACCGCGAACTCCCGGGCCGCCGCCAGGTCCGCGCCGGCGCCCACCGCGCGGACCCCCGCCCGGTCCAGCAGCGTCCGGGTGTCCGCCAGGGCGTCGAAGCCGTAGTCCAGGGCGTGGTTGTTGGCCAGCGTCACGCAGTCCACACCGAGTTCGGCGAGGATGCCCGCGGCAGCGGGCGGGGCGCGGAAGAAGAACGGCTTGCCCGGGTCGGGCCAGCGGTGCCCGCGGCCGGAGACGCAGCACTCCAGGTTGAGCACGACCAGGTCGGCCTGGGCGAGGGCGACCCGGACCGCCTGGGAGAGCAGCGTGCCCGGCGAGGGCGAGCGGCGCAGCTCCTCGGCCACACCGCGGCCGAGCATCGTGTCACCGGCCAGCGCCAGCGTGAGCTCCATCGACTCGGCCCGCCTTCCGCCCCCCGTTCAGACGTCGACGGTCACCCGGCAGCTCCAGCCGCCGGGGCCGCCCCGCAGGTGCAGGCCGTGCAGCGAGACCGCCTTGGGCACGGCGCCGACCGGCACGACCGTACCGGCGTCCGCCATGCTGAAGCGGACCGACAGGCTCCGGCCGTCCTGTGACCGCCGGACCTCCGCGCCGAGCGGGATCTCGCCGTCGGCGTCCATCCGGTAGATGACCTCCTCCAGGACGGACACCAGCAGGTCCTCGTCGCTCTGCGCTGTGACCGTGCACTCCCGCTGGCCCAGGACCTCGGCCTTCGAGGTGTCGGCGAAGCCGTCCACCACGGCCCGCACCGCCTCGCCGATGCAGCCCTCGATGCTCGGTGACCAGGCCTCGACGCACAGATCCGCCGTGTGCGGCACGGTCCGGTGGCCGCTACCGGGCCACTGCCGCCCGGCGGCTTCCCGACTGTCCATCATCGGCGACTCTCCGTCCGTCGCCCCTCGCGGCGCTCCCCTCGCCCCTTCCAGCCTGGTCCCGGCCGCGATGGCGGGCAAGCCCGCCGGATCGTTCGATCACGGCTCGGTACGCCGGCTCCGGCAGGCCGCCCGACCGTGCCCTGGTCACTGCTCTGACCTGGCGAAAGCTCCCGCCATTGTTCAGACAAGTTTTGCCTTATCAGGGTCGAACGCGCGTAGACGGGACCGAGAGCATGTCCTTCATGAAACTCAGGGGAATCCGGCAGAGCCGGACGAGCGCCCGCCGCCTGTACCGGGTGGCGGCGCTCTCGAGTGCGGGGGTACTGGCAGCCGCAGGGCTGATGGCGAGCAGCGGGGCGGACCAGGCCGCCGCGAGCGCTCACAGCTTCCACCCGCCGAAGATCAAGCACGTCTGGCTGTTCGTCCTGGAGAACAAGTCGTACGAAGCCTCGTTCACCGGACTCAACCAGAACAGCTATCTCTGGAAGACGCTGCCCCAGTACGGCGAGCTGCTGCGCCAGTACTACGGCACCGGGCACTACAGCCTGGACAACTACATCAGCCTGGCCAGCGGGCAGGCCCCGGCACCGGACACCCAGGCCGACTGCCCCCAGTACAAGAACGTCTCCCCGGGCACGCCCGCGGCCGACGGCCAGGTCCACGCGACCTCCGGCTGCGTGTACCCCCGCTCGGTCCAGACGCTGTTCAACCAGCTCGACCAGAAGCAGGTCGGCTGGAAGGCGTACATGCAGGACATGGGCAACACACCGGGCCGCGAGAACCCGTACGGCTGCGGGATCCCGGGCGACCCGTCCGGCAACGGCGTTCCGGACCCGGGCGGCGCCACCGCGCAGGACCAGTACGTGGCGAAGCACAACCCGACCGCCTGGTTCCACTCGGTGATGGACAACCCGAAGGACTGCGCCAGGGTCGCTCCGCTGAACGGCCTGCCGGCCAGCGCGGGCCACCCGGCGGTCAGCGGTCTGGCCCAGGACCTCAAGAGCGAGAAGACGACACCCGCGTTCTCCTGGATCACACCGAACAACTGCTCCGACGCGCACGACTCCACCTGCAAGGGCGACAACGGATCCGGCGATCCGAACAACCACCAGGGCGGCCTGTACGCGTCCGACCTGTTCCTGCAGAAGTGGATCCCCCAGATCATGGCCTCCCCCGCCTTCCAGGACGGCGGCCTGATCGACATCACCTTCGACGAGGCGTTCCCCCCGTACAAGCTGTACGGCAACTCCACCGGTGACTACACCGGCAACAGCGATCCCAAGCTCAACACCCCCACCGACACCGCGCAGTCCGTGGTGGCATGCTGCAACGAACTGCCGGGCCCCAACACCAGCCAGCCCGGCGACCAGGCGTTCGGCCAGGACACCACTCCCGGCGGCGGCATCACCGGCTCGGTCCTGATATCCCGCTACATCAAGCCCGGAACCATCAGTGACCAGCCCTACAACCACTACTCCTGGCTGCGCAGCATGGAGGACCTGTTCCACATCACCCGGGGCGGCGCCGACGGCCACGGGCACCTGGGCTACGCCGGCACCCCCGGTCTGCGCCCCTTCGGCCCGGACGTCTACAACAACCCCAGCGGCCGGGCCATGCAGCCCGCCGCCCTGGGCAGCAACGGCGTCTACTCGGCCACCTCGGGCCAGCCGCAGGACCAACCCGCCGAGATCGCACCGGACTTCACCGGGGCGAGCGCAGCGCAGGACAGCCTGAAGCCGGGAGCCGGCAAGTGAGCAACCGCTCCACCGGCCGTGGCCGCGCCCTCATGGGGCGCGGCCACGGCCGCCGCCGTACCGTGAGCGTTCTGCTGGCGCTGGCCGCGCTCACCGGTGCGGCCGGCTGCTCGGAGAACCAGGACGACGCGAGCCGTCTCGGACAGGTGCCGATCCCCAGCGCGCCGGCCTCGCCGATCGTGCCCACCGCGTCCCAGGGGCACGCGCAGCTGGTCGCGATGGGCGACGCCGTGGCACTCGACCTGGGCACCGGCCAGGGCCGGATCACCGCCACCGGCCCCGATCTGGATCTGCCGGCCCCCTCACCGGGGAGCGCTCCGCCCGAGCGATCGAAGGGCACCATCACGGTCCGGCTGCACGCCACCGCCGGCAGTGTCGACCTCGATCCGGCCACCTTCGCCCTGACCGACGAGCTCGGCCACGCCGTGCCGTTCACCGCGGACCGACCGTCGGCAACCGCGAACCCGGCTCAGGACGCGGTCTTCACCCTTTCCGCGGTCTTCGACGCGGGCCACTCGACGTTGAGCTGGTCGTCCGCCGGAAAGCCGCTGGCGACCTGGGACTTCGAGGTCGAGCTCGACTAAGGACGCCGTCGGAATTCGTCCGGTGTCGACACGGTCAGGCAGCGGCCGGGCGCGGTTGGACGCACCCGGCCGACGCCCGTCCTCACTCGTCGGTCTCGCGGCTGATCGCGATCCGCCGGGACGGCTTCTCGATCGGGCCGATCGGCGCCTTCACGGTCAGCACGCCCTTGTCGTAGCTCGCGGTGATGCCCTGCTCCTGGACTCCCTCGGGCAACCGGACACTGCGGGTGAAGGAGCCGTAGCGGAACTCCGTGCGGTGCTTCTCCTTCTGCTCCTCACGGCGTTCGGCGTGGATCGTCAGCACTCCGTTCTCGACCGTGATCTCGATGTTCCTCTCCGGATCGATCCCCGGAAGCTCGGCCTTGACCACGTAGGACCCGCCCTCCTTGGTCTCCTCGACCCGGATGACGTGTTCGTCGGGCATCAGACGCAGCTCGGTGGGGAAGTCCTCGAACAGCTCCGGGAACGGAGGCCACCAGTGCGGACGCCTGTGGAGCAGTTCGCCTGCCATCTCGGCCCTCCTCACTCGTCGGGATTCCTCCTTCCATCCTGCTGCGCGGGTGTGCTCGCTGCGAGGCCCCCGCATTCGGCGGCAGCGGCGGTCACGGAGAGCATCGATCCACCAACATCGCTGGCGGATCGGACGCTTCAGGCAAGGAACACCGTGCGGCCCGCCGCGCCGGGCACCGGAGGGGAGGCCGCGCTGGGCGGCTCACATCTCGGGTTCCCCGTCCTCGACCCGGTACGTCCTGGTCCACGTCTCGCCGCAGCGGCAGTGGAACTGCTCCACCAGCTCGCCGTGCTCGTTCACCCCGACTCCGCCGCCGAGGCGCACATGCACGTGATCACTCATGGTCCACCGCTTCCTGCTTCGTATCGGAACAGATTCCTCCCATGGTCCATGAGCACGGGCCGACACGGAAGGCCGCCGGATACGGATCCCGCTCCGCGAGACCGGTGCCGGACCGTCCGCTACCGGGCCGGGCGCTGCCCGCCTGGCGCACCCCGTCGGCGGGCAGCGCGGACCGCCACCCGAACCCCGGCCGGGACGGCGGCGAGCGCGACCGCCCCGGCCAGCAGCAGGCCGAGGGCACCGAGCAGTATCGACCCCTCCGCCGTACGCGGGTGGAGTCTGGTCCTCGTCATCATCTGGAACTCCCCTCTTGCCTGGCCCTGGTGGGCGGGATCAGCTGTCCGAGTGCGGGCCCGGCGGCGACCGGTCGCCGCCGGGCCCCGGACCGGGCGGGCGGCCCGGCCGGTCGCTGGGCGGCGACGGCCCCCAGGACGGGGTGGTCGAGCGGGCTCGCGGCCAGCCGATCCACGACCTCGGACAGCACGGCGCGCAGGCCACGGCCGGCGGCGGCGTCATGGCGGGCGGCAGCGGAGGCCAGTGCGGCACGGTGGAGCACGGCGAAGACGGACACGTCAACTCACCTTCAGGAAGAGCACGGTGGGCATCCCGGAGATGCCTCGGCCCAGGAATCCGGCAGGCGGCGACCGCAGGCTGCCGAGCCCGCGGTCAACGTGTCGAGCAGACTGACGCGCCGTCAGGACATCTGGGCGGCTAGCGCACACCGAGGAAGGACGAGAACAGGCGGGGGCAACGGCAACTATGGCCGTGACTACCGCATTCCATGTCCCTCGCCTCCTCCCGGCCGGGCGCGGACCCGCGCCGTGTCGACAGGGCAAGGAGCGGACCGGCCTCGGCGGCCGGTTCACCCCGACTCGTCAGAGCTCTGGCACTTCACGGCGCGATCCGGCCCGCGGGCCGGAAGTCACTTGGGATCAACCCATGGGGCGGGAGGATCCGGCCCCGCCCGGGCGTCTCTCAACAGCTGGGATCGGTGGCCGTGTCCGTGAAGACGCCTCACCGAACGAGGTGCCTCTTCAAACGACGCAGAGCATAGTCCCTCCACCGAGCCAGGTCCGAACCCTTTGCCAGAACTTGACCGCCAACACCCTTGGCGGCACTCGCCCCACCTGCGTACGGGCACTCACCTGCGGCCGGCTCCGGGAGTGTCACTCGGGTGACACACCGTCAGCTGCGGTAGAACCGTGGCATGCACCGCTCCCCGACCGCCACCTCCCGGCCCCTCGAGACCTCGCCGGCCACCCGTCGCCCGTCGCTCCCGCCCGGTGCCCGCCGTTCGCGCCGGTCGGCCGCCCTGGTCGCCCTGGCCACCACCTGCGCAACGGCCTGCGCCACCGGCTTCGCCCCACCGGCGGGCGCCGCCGCCCCGGCGGACCAGCTCCTGCAGCGGCAGTTCGCCGCCGCGGCAGCGGAGTTCAAAGTGCCGCAGCGCCTGCTGCTGGCACTGGCCTACCAGCAGACCCGCTGGGAGTCGCACCGGGGGCAGCCGAGCACCACCGGCAACTACGGCCCGCTCGGGCTGACCCAGGTGGACGTGGCTGCCGTGAACGCCGCCGCCGAGCGCGCGCAAGCCGAGACACGGGGGCGCGGTGACGACCGCCCGCTGCCGCAGCGCTCCGCCACCCCTGCCGCTCGGCGACTCGTCGACTCCCCCGCGCTGCACACCCTGGACGCCGCCGCCGAGTTGATCCACCGCCCGGCCGGGCAGCTGCGGAGCGATCCCACGCAGAACCTCCGCGGCGGGGCGGCGCTCCTGGCCCGGTACCAGCGGGACGTCGGCGGACCTCACTCCGCCGACCCGGGTGCCTGGTACGGCGCGGTGGCCAGGTTCGGCGCGGGCAGTGCCACGGGGCCGGAGGGTACGGCGGCCGGCCGGGTGTTCGCGGACCGGGTGTACCGGACCGTACGCTCCGGCGCCTCCCGGGCCACCTCCGAGGGTGCGCGGGTGACGCTGCCGGCCGCCCCGGGGCTGGTGGTCACCCGGCCGCCGGGCCCGCCCGTGGCGAGGGCCGAGCGGCAGACGCCCGAGTGCCCGGAGAGCCTCGGGTGCGACTTCGTCCCCGCCGCGTACGCGCTGACCGACCCGAACGACCCGACCTCGTACGGGAATTACAACCCGGCCAACCGCCCCGATGACGGCCAGCAGATCCGCTGGATCGTCATCCACGACACCGAGAGCAACTACGCCGGGGCGCTCGCCGCCTTCCAGGACCCGCGCGAACAGGCCGCCGCGCACTACCTGGTGCGCGCCTCGGACGGGCAGGTCACCCAGTTGGTGCGCACCCGGGACATCGCCTGGCACTCCGGCAACAAGACCGTCAACATGCACAGCGTCGGGATCGAGCACGAGGGCTTCGCGCTTCCGGAGGACCGGCCGACCTGGTACTCGGAGCAGCTGTACCAGTCATCGGCCGAGCTGGTGCGCTATCTGGCCGCGCGCTTCGGCGTCCCGCTGGACCGACAGCACATCATCGGCCACGACGACGTGCCGGGACCGACCCAGGCCGACGTCGCCGGGATGCACTGGGACCCGGGGACGTTCTGGGACTGGGGCCACTACCTGGAGCTGCTGCGGGCACCGATCGGGCCCGGCACCGACGCCCCGCCGAAGGCCGGTGACACCGTCATCATCGCCCCGGCCTTCGACTCCTCCAACCAGCCCCCGGTCAGCGGGGTGCCGAACCGGCCGGAGAACTTCGTCTACCTGCGCACCCGACCGGCCGCCGACGCCCCGCTGATCAACGGCGGCACCACCAGGGCCGACGACTGGAGCGACAAGGCGGTGACCGGGACCGGTTACGTCGTCGCCGACCAGCAGGGCGACTGGACGGCGATCTGGTACGACGGGCAGAAGTGCTGGTTCTCCAATCCGAACGGACGCTCCGCCCGGACCGAACCGGCGGCCACCGACCAGGCGGAGCCCGACGCTACGGCCGGGCGGACGGTACTGACCCCGCGCCCCGGCCTCGCCTCGATCCCGGTGTACGGCCGGGCCTACCCCGAGGCCGCCGCCTACGCCCCCTACCCGGCCATCAAGCCGCTGCCGGTGGTCGCACTGCAGGCGACGGTCCCGGCCGGGCAGGCCTACCTCGCCGCCGACGACACCCCGGAGCCCGGCGACTACTTCTACGACCAGAACATCAACGGCGACGCACCCGACGACCGGACCCTGGTGGTCGGGAAGGACACCTACTACCCGATCCGCTACGACCACCGGCTCGCCTTCCTGAGGTCCTCCGACGTCCAGGCGGTCCGGCAGTGCTCCGGCGGTACCCCGTGAGTTGACGTCCTCGCCCCCGGCGGGTTCGGCCGGGCCGTCGGGACGACGGCGGTGCCGTGCGCACCGGCCCGGCCACCCCGTCAGGGCGCCTGCCGATGACCCTGCCGTCAGCGGCACGGGGAGTCGTACGCCGGCCTCCGCGCGGCTCCCCGTGCGCCGGTCACCCCGCCGTCGCCACCGTCCCCGCGGCCAGGCATTGGCGCAGCTCGGCGGCGCCCACCAGGCCAACCGCGTGGCCGTCGTACACCACGACCGCCGCCTCCAGGCCGCACTCGGTGAGTTCGGCCAGCGCGGCCTCGGCGGGCTCCCCGGTTCCGAACCGGGGCAGTGGCGCACCGAGGTGCTCGCCCACCGGGTCGTCGAGAGCCGCCCGGCCGCTCTGGACGGCGGCTGTCAACTCCTCCAGGGTCACCGATCCCGCCAGCTCGAGTGCGGTGGGCCGTCGTTCGGGGCCCGCCGGGCACGGCCCGGCGGGCAGTGCCGTCCGCGCACCGGCCGCGCGCAGTGCCGCCAGGGCGTCGGCGACGCTGGTCCGCCCGTTCAGGTAGGGCAGCTGCTGCTCCCGGGCGGCCGCCGGCACCGCGTCACCGACCCGGGCCGCGGCCGGGTCACCGTCCAGGAAGCCCAGCCGCAGCAGCCAGTCGTCGTCGAAGTACTTGGTGAGGTACTGCCGTCCGGAGTCCGGCAGGATCGCCACCACCACGGCCTCGGGCCCGGCCTCGGCGGCCACCGTGAGGGCCGCGGCCACCGCGGTGCCGGCGGAGCCGCCGACCAGGAGCCCCTGCTCGCGGGCGAGTCGGCGGATCGTCAGGATCGACTGCCGGTCGGTGATCGGTAGGACCCGGTCCACCACCTCGCGGTGGTAGGACTGCGGCCAGACGTCCTCGACGGTCTCCGGGTGCTTCCAGTGCCCGGCCGCTTCGACGAAGTAGGGGCGGCCGTCGCCGCCGGAGTAGACCGAGGAGGCCGGGTCGGCGCCGATCACCTGGACGGTGCCGCCACTGACCTCCTTGAGGTAGCGGCCGGTGCCGCTGATGGTGCCGCCGGTGCCGATGCAGGACACCAGGTGGGTGATCCGGCCTCCGGTCTGCCGCCAGATCTCCGGCCCGGTGCTCAGGTAGTGCGCCTCGGGGTTGGCCGGATTGTCGTACTGTCCGGCGAGCCAGCCGCCCGGTGTCTCCTCCGCGATCCGTGCCGCCGCGTTCATCACGTGTTCGGGGTGCTCGCGCGGCACTCCGGCGGCTTTGAGTACCACCTCGGCCCCGAACGCCCTCACCGCCGCGACCTTCTCACTGCTCGCGCGGTCCGAGAGCACGGCCACCATCCGGTAGCCCCTGGCGGCTGCGACCATCGCCAGCCCGAGACCGGTGTTGCCGGAGCTGGCCTCGACCACCGTGCCGCCGGGTCTCAGCAGCCCGTCGTGTTCGGCCTGCTCGATCATGCGGAGACCGATCCGGTCCTTCACGCTGCCGCCGGCGTTCAGGTACTCCAACTTGCCGTAGACGGCGGCGCTCTGGCCTTCGCCGGAAGTGCGCAGCCGCAACAGCGGTGTGTTGCCGATCAGTTCGGTCACAGACTCGTTGGCTTCCATCTCGGCACAGTAGCGAATCCCCGGGACCTGCAGAACGTGGATCTTCGCCCGTCCGAGTTACCGGTCGCCGGCGCCCTCGCGCCCCTCGCGGCGGACCCAACGCCCCCGGCGGCGGTGCCGCCGCGGCAGGGGGCACACTTGACTCATGACGCCCGATGACCTGAAAGCCGCCTGCCTGGACCTGAACGGGACGGCCGAGACCTTCCCGTTCAACGCCGACACCTCGGTCTTCAAGGTCGGAGGCAGGATGTTCGCCCTCAGCGCGCTCGACGCCGTCCCGCTCTCCGTGAGCCTGAAGTGCGACCCCGATCTCGCGCTGCGGCTGCGCGCCCGGTACCCGGCGATCACCGGCGGCTGGCACCTCAACAAGCGCCACTGGAACACCGTCCGGCTCGACGGCTCCGTCCCCGACCGCCTGGTCCGCGAGATGATCGAGGACTCCTACGACCTGGTGGTCGCGAGCCTTCCGCGCGCCGAACGCCTGCGGCTGGACTGGCCCGGCGAGCGGGCCCCCGAAGCGGACGAGCGGGCCCCGAAGGCACACTGACGCCGGTACCGTTCCCCTGGGAACGGTACCGGCGTCGGGAGGAGCAGGCCTCACCTACGGCGGGTGATCTTGCTGCCGAGCCAGACCAGCGGGTCGTACTTGCGGTCGGCGACCCGCTCCTTGAGCGGGATCAGCGCGTTGTCGGTGATCCTGATCCCTTCCGGGCAGACGTCGGTGCAGCACTTGGTGATGTTGCAGTAGCCCAGTCCGTGCACCTCCTGGGCGGCCTTCTGCCGGTCGGCCGTGTCCAGGGGGTGCATGTCCAGCTCGGCGATCCGCATCAGGTAACGCGGGCCGGCGAAGGCGGACTTGTTCTCCTCGTGGTCGCGCACCACATGGCAGGTGTCCTGGCACAGGTAGCACTCGATGCACTTGCGGAACTCCTGGGAGCGGTTCACGTCCTCCTGGCTCATCCGGTACTCGCCGGGCGCCAGCCCCTGCGGTGCGGCGAAGCTCGGGATCTCCCTGGCCTTGGTGTAGTTGAAGGAGACGTCGGTGACCAGGTCCCGGATCACCGGGAAGGCTCGCAGCGGGGTGATGGTGACCGGCTCCCCCGGCGGCAGCGCGGACATCCGGGTCATGCAGAGCAGCCGGGGCCGTCCGTTGATCTCGGCGCTGCACGAACCGCACTTGCCCGCCTTGCAGTTCCAGCGCACCGCGAGGTCCGGGGCCTGGGTGGCCTGCAGGCGGTGCACCAGGTCGAGGACCACCTCGCCCTCGTCCGCCTCGACCTGGTACGTCGCGAAGCCGCCACCCGTCATGTCCCCGCGCCACACCCGGATTTCGGCCTGGTAGGTCACTGCTGCACTCCGTTCAGTTCCTCGGGGGTCAAGTATTTGGCGAGTTCCTCACGGGTGAACAGGGCCAGCAACTCGGCCCGCATCGTCCCGTTCTGCTGCCGGACGACCTCGATGCCGTCGCCGGTGGCGGTGCAGACCAGGTTGACCCTGCGCCACTCACGGTCCATGACCGGGTAGTCCTCCCGGGTGTGGCCGCCCCGGCTCTCCTGGCGCAGCAGTGCGGCCCTGGCGACGCATTCGGAGACCAGCAGCATGTTCCGCAGGTCGAGCGCCAGGTGCCAGCCGGGGTTGAACTGCCGGTGTCCTTCGACCACCAGCCGGCCGGCCCGTTCCTTGAGCTCCTGCAGCCGCTCCAGTGCCTCCCGCATCTCCGCCTGGCGCCGGATGATGCCGACCAGGTCGTTCATGGTCTGCTGGAGCTCCTGGTGCAGGGTGTAGGGGTTCTCCGCCGGCCCGCCGCGCACCCGGGTGTCGTCGAAGGGCGCAACCGCCTCCCGCAGGGCGAGCTCCAGCTCGGCCTCGTCCACGGGCCGGTCCCCGCTCGACTCGGCGGCGTAGCGGGCCGCGTGCCGACCGGCGTGGCAGCCGAACACCAGCAGGTCGGAGAGCGAGTTGCCGCCGAGCCTGTTGGAGCCGTGCATGCCGCCGGCCACCTCGCCCGCCGCGAAGAGCCCCGGCACTCCGGGTGCCGCCGAGGTGTCCGGGTCCACCCGCACCCCGCCCATCACGTAGTGGCAGGTCGGGCCGACCTCCATGGCCTCGCGGGTGATGTCCACGTCCGCCAGTTCCTTGAACTGGTGGTACATCGAGGGCAGTCGGCGGACGATCTCCTCGGCGGACAGCCGGGTGGAGACGTCCAGGTAGACCCCGCCGTGCGGGGTGCCACGACCGGCCTTGACCTCGGCGTTGATCGCGCGTGCCACCTCGTCCCTGGGCAGCAGCTCGGGCGGGCGCCGGTTCTCCTCCGGGTCGGTGTACCAGCGGTCGCCCTCCTCCTCGGTCTCGGCGTACTGGCCCTTGAAGACCTCGGGGATGTAGTCGAACATGAACCGCCGGCCGTCACTGTTGCGCAGCACCCCGCCGTCGCCGCGTACCGACTCGGTGACCAGGATGCCCTTGACCGACGGGGGCCAGACCATCCCGGTGGGGTGGAACTGGACGAACTCCATGTCCTGCAGGCTCGCGCCGGCGAGCAGTGCGAGGGCGTGTCCGTCGCCGGTGTACTCCCAGGAGTTGGAGGTCACCTTGAAGGACTTCCCGATCCCGCCGGTGGCCAGTACCACTGCGGGCGCCTGGATCACGAAGAACCGCCCGCTCTCCCGGTCGTAGCCGAACACCCCGGCGGTGCACCGGCCGTCGGCCGGGCCCTCGGTGGTGCGGGCGGTGAGCACGCGGGTGACGGTGCACTCCTGGAAGATCTTCAGGCCGTCCTCGAAGTCGCCGCTCCGCCGCCGGTCCTCCTGCTGGAGCGAGACCACCTTCTGCTGCAGGGTGCGGATCAGTTCCAGGCCGGTGCGGTCGCCGACGTGGGCCAGCCTCGGGTACTGGTGGCCGCCGAAGTTGCGCTGCGAGATCCGGCCGTCCTTCGTCCGGTCGAACAGCGCGCCCCAGGTCTCCAGTTCCCAGACCCGATCGGGGGCCTCCTTGGCGTGCAGTTCGGCCATCCGCCAATTGTTGAGGAACTTCCCGCCGCGCATGGTGTCGCGGAAGTGCACCTGCCAGGTGTCGTTGCTGTTGACGTTGGCCATCGCCGCCGCGATGCCGCCCTCGGCCATCACGGTGTGCGCCTTGCCGAACAGCGACTTGCACACCACCGCCACCCGCATGCCCTGTTCGCGCGCCTCGATCGCGGCCCGCAGCCCCGCCCCGCCGGCACCCACCACGACCACGTCGTACGAGTGCCGCTCAATCTCGGCCATGCTGAGCCTCCTAGAAGAATCGCGGGTCGGCGAAGGCGCCCGAGGCCACCAGGTACACGTACAGGTCGGCGAGGCCGACCGAGGCCAGCGAGCACCAGGCCAGCAGCATGTGGCGGGCGTTCAGCCTACTGACGGCCTGCCACATCCGGTACCGCAGCGGGTGCTTGGAGAAGTGCTTCAGCCGGCCGCCGACGATGTGCCGGCAGGAGTGGCAGGAGAGTGTGTAGGCCCAGATCAGCGCGATGTTCGCGAGCAGGACGAAGCTGCCCAGCCCCGCGTGGCCCCACTCCCCGGCCGGGCTGCGGAAGCCCAGTGCCGCGTCGTAGGTGAGGATCGCGGCGAACGGGACGGCGACGTAGAAGAAGTACCGGTGCAGGTTCTGCAGGATCAGCGGGAGGCGGGTCTCCCCGGTGTAGCGGGTGTGCGGTTCGGCGACGGCGCAGGCCGGGGGCGCGAGCCAGACGGACCGGTAGTAGGCCTTGCGGTAGTAGTAGCAGGTCACTCGGAAGCCGAGCGGGAAGATGAGCACGATCAGCGCGGGCGACAGCCGCCACCAGTCGCCGAACAGCGCCCAGTCGGCCCCGCCGCGGATGTCCGTGCAGTTGGCCGCCAGGCACGGGGAGTAGAACGGGGACACGTAAGGGGCTGCGTAGTAGTGCGTGCCGTCGAACGCGCGCCAGGTCGAGTAGCAGATGAAGGCCAACAGCCCGGCCACGGTGGCCAGCTGCGGCAGCCACCAGCGGTCGGTGCGCAGTCGGCCCTGCGCGATGGCGGCGCGTCCCGGAGCGCGTACGCCGGTGGGGGTGGGTCGTTCCGTTCCAGTGCTCATGCCCGCACCTCTCCCCCGGCGCCTACGGCCGGGCGGTACCCCCTACGCTCGGCGCGCGCTTGGCACAACGCGCGCCTCCTGACTGTTCGCTCGCTGCGCTCGCTCACGACAGGACCTCCTCGGGGCTGCACACCGTAGAAGAGTCCCGGAACGTGGCACAGATCACAATATGGCGCGCCAGGAGAGGGGGCGGGTTGTGATCACCCAGGGCCTGTCCGGTGGATCTTTCCGGATCAGCGCGCGACGTTGGGCGCCCGGCTGGGCGTGCCGGCGGATCGGCCTCGTACTGGGCCGTACTTGGACGATTCGCCGGTGCGTTCAGGCGGGATGCCCGGCGTCGTGCGCCCGGGAAGATCCACCGGACAGGCCCTACCGGTCCGGGTGGCCGCGCAGGAAGCGCCGCAGCCGGGTGAGCGGCCAGGCGTTGATGACCTCGTCCTTCGTCAGCCAGCCGCGCTGGGCCGTCCCGATGCCGTAGCGGAGGTTGGCCAGGTGCACTGTCGAGTGCGCGTCGGTGCTGACGGCGAACCGGACGCCGTGCCTGCGGGCCGCCAGGATCTGCTCGTCGCCCAGGTCGAGGCGCTCGGGCGAGGCGTTGACCTCCAGTGCGGTGCCGGTGCGGGCGCAGGCTTCGTACACCGCGTCCAGGTCCACGTCGATGGCCGATCGCCGGCCGAGCAGGCGGGTGGTCGGGTGGCCGATGATGTGCACGTACGGGTTCTCGCAGGCCCGGACCAGCCGGCGGGTCTGCTCGTCGCGGCCGGCCCTGAAGTGCGAGTGGATCGAGGCCACACAGAGGTCGAAGCCGGCCAGGAACTCGGGCGGCCAGTCGACGCCGCCGTCCGCGTCGATGTTCAGCTCGGTGCCGTGCAGCAGGTGCAACTTGCCGAACTTCCCGTCCAGTTGGCGCACCTGCTCGCGCTGGGCGAGCATCTTCTCGTCGGTCATCCGCTGCATGTAGAGGTTCGGGGCGTGGTCGGTGACGGCGTAGTAGGAGTAGCCGCGTTCGGCCGCCGCCGCCAGCATCTCCTCCAGCGGGGCCAGACCGTCGGTCAGGTTGGTGTGGGTGTGCAGGTCGCCGCGGATGTCGCGCTCGGTCACCACCGCGGGCAGCTCGCCGGCCGCCCCGGCGTCGAGCTCGCCGCGGTCCTCGCGCAGGGTGGGCGGGATCCAGGGCAGGCCGAGCGCCCGGTACACCTCCTCCTCGGTCCGCGAGACCAGCTTCCGTCCGCTCTCCACCTCGAACAGGCCGTACTCGGAGAGCTTGAGCCCGGCCTTGACGGCCCGGGCGCGCAGCCGGATGTTGTGCGCCTTGGAACCGGTGAAGTAGACCAGCGCCGCGCCCCAGTCCTCGGGTGGGACGACCCGCAGGTCCACCTGCATGCCCTGGGTGGTGCGGATCGAGGTCTTGGTGGTGCCGTGGGCCAGCACCTCGGCGGTGTGCGGTAGTTCGGTGATGGCCGTCATCAGCGCGGTGGAGTCCTCGGCGGCGGCCAGGATGTCGATGTCGCCGATGGTCTCCCGCATCCGGCGCAGCGACCCGGCGTAGCCGCAGCGCACGCAGCCGCGCACCGAGGAGAGTTCGGCCACCAGCGTTTCGGCCAGCTCCAGTGCGGCGTTCAGCAGGGTGCGTCCGCCGCCCTGCCGCAGTTGCTCGATGCCGTGCAGGATGTTCTCCGCCGTGCGGGCACCGAGGCCGTGGAGGTCGTTCAGGCGCTCGCTCTCGGCCGCCTCCACCAGCTCGGCGACGGTCGTGATGCCCAGCTGCTGGTGGATCAGGGCCGCCTTCTTCGGACCGACGGTGGGGATGGCCATGATCTCGCGCACCCCGGCCGGCACCTTGGCGCGCAGCTGCTCCAGGGCCCCGATGTGCCCGCTGGTCAGGTACTCGGTGATCTTGTCGGCGGTGGACTTGCCGACGCCGGGGATCTCCAGCAGGCCCTTGGCGTCCAGACGGGCCAGGTCGTCGTGGTAGCCGCCGACCGCCCGGGCGGCCTTCTCGTAGGCGCGCGCCCGGTAGGCGTCCCCGCCGGTCAGCAGGATGAGGTCGGAGTACTCCTGCAGCAGGGCCTCGACCTCGTCGTTCAGCCGGGCCATGGGGCCAGTCTAGGCAGGGGGTGGGTGCCCCCCGCATCCGGAAGAGGCATTCCGGCATGCGAGAGAGGCCCGAGCCGCGGGGGTACCCCCGGCCGGAGGCTGGGGGCGGGTACCCCCGGCCGGAGGCTGGGGGCGGGTACCCCCGGCCGGAGGCTGGGGGCGGCGCGCCGGTGCCACAGTGCCGATGTGCGGGTCCGCCGCGGGGAGCGCCCGGAGGCGAGCGGGCGAGTCCCGCCCC
>NZ_BAAATR010000031.1:98088-113751 GCF_039533515.1 Kitasatospora cystarginea
CGAGCCGGAGGGCGCGCCGGTGCCGAAAGGGAGGAGCGAGGAAGCGACCGACGAAGGAGGGAGCGCGGGAGCGACGAGTGTCGGCGCCGGGTCGGAGCACCCGGAGGCGAGCGGGCGAGTCCCGCCCCGAGCCGGAGGGCGCGCCGGTGCCGAAAGGGAGGAGCGAGGAAGCGACCGACGAAGGAGGGAGCGCGGGAGCGACGAGTGTCGGCGCCGGGTCGGAGCGCCCGGAGGCGAGCGGGCGAGTAACAGCCGGGTGCTCAGGCCCGTCGGCGCCGCTCCAGCCGGCTGGCGATCCCGGACAGCGCCGTGTTGATCACGACGTAGCAGGCCGCCGCGACCAGGAAGCTGGGCAGCACGCTGTGGTAGTACTCACCGAGTACCTGGGCCTTGTGCAACAGTTCCAGATAGCTGACCACGTAGCCCAGGGTGGAGTCCTTCAGCAGCCGCACCAGCTGGCTCACCAGCGTCGGTACCAGCCTGCGCACCGCCTGCGGGATCACCACCCAGGTCATCGCCTGCCAGTACGTCATGCCGAGGCTGTAGGCGGCCTCCGACTGGCCGCGGTCCAGGGCCAGCACCCCGGCACGGAAGATCTCCGCCAGCACGGCGGCGTTGCCCAGCACGATCGGGATCACCAGCTGCCAGAACACCGGGAAGGTCAGCCCGGCCCGCGGCAGCGCGAACAGGAAGACGTAGAGCAGCAACAGCAGCGGTACGGCGCGGAAGAGCTCGGTGTAGCCCCGGGCCAGGGCGCGCAGCGGGCGGTTGCGGCTGAGCCTGAGCAGTGCGATCAGGCCGCCGAGCGGGAACGCGATGGCGGCGGCGACCGCCGTCACCAGCAGGGTCTGGCCGATCCCGCCGAGCAGGAAGTTGATGATCGGCCACGAGGTGAACATCCGCCACTGGCTGGCGGCGAGCTGTCCGTGGTCGGCGAACCGGCGGATCGCCAGGTACAGCAGTGCCGCGATCGCCAGCAGTGAGAGGGTGGTCGCGATCCGGATCCGCCGCCGGGCCCGGGGGCCGGGGGCGTCGAAGAGCGAGTCCTCGTTCACCGTCTTATCGCCACCTTCCGTTCGATCCGGCCGGCGATCAGGCCGGAGGTCAGGGTGATCGCCACGTACACCGCCGTGGTCACGGCGAAGCTGGTCAGCGGGTTGTCGTACTTGAGGGTTACGAACTGGGCCTGCCCGGTCAGTTCGGGGACCCCGACGGCGGCGCCCAGTGAGGTGCCCAGCGCCAGGCCGATGAACACACTGCCCAGCGGCTGCACCATCGAGCGCAGGGCCTGCGGCACGACGACGGAGCGCAGGGTCTCGAAGAAGGTCAGGCCGAGTGCCCGGGCCGCCTCGATCTGGCCCACCGGTACCGTCCGGATGCCGGAGCGCACCACCTCGCACACGAACGCGGCCCAGTACAGCGCCATGGTCAGGGTGACGGTGGTGAACAGCGGGTACAGCAGACCGATCTCGGGCAGCCCGAACACGAACAGCACCAGCAGGACCAGCAGCGGGACGTTGCGGAAGGCGGTGACGTACCCGGCGCCGACCAGGCGCAGCGGCGGCACCGGGCTGATCCGGCACACCGCCAGGAGCACGCCCAGCACCAGCGCGCCGGTGAAGGCGAGTCCGGTCATCGCCAGGGTGAGCAGCAGGCCGTGGCCGAGCTGGCGCAGCACGGCGCCGTTCTGGTCGGGCACCGGCCTCAGCTCCCGTCGACCGAGCCGATGGCGGGCGGCGTCGGCGCGTCGCCGGACAGTTCGGTGCCGATCGTCGCCTTCCACAGCTTGGCCCAGTCGCCGTTGGACTCGATCAGCTTCAGCCAGTCGTTGACGAAGGTCTTCATCTCGGGCGCGGCCAGCGGCAGTCCGATGCCGTAGGGCTCGGTGGTGAACGGCTGGCCGACCACCTTGACCTTCTTGTCCCGGGCCGCGTCGCCGAGCAGCAGCGCCTGGTCGAGTACGTAGGCGTCGGCGCGGCCCTGCTCGACGGCCTGCTGGCACTCGGCGTTGGTCTGGAAGAGGACCACCTTGGCGTTCGGCGCGAACTGCTTGATGTCGTTCGCGGCGGTCGAGTTGGACTCGGTGCACACCGACTTGCCGTTCAGGTCGGCCACCTTGGTGATCGACTGCTCCGAGGCCCGGACCAGGATGGCATCGCCCGAGGAGTAGTAGGGGCCGGCGAAGGCGATCTTCTTCGCCCGGGCCGGGGTGATGGTGTAGGTGGCCAGGACCGCGTCGACCGTGCCGTTCTGCAGCAGCGCCTCGCGGGTGCTGACGTCCACCTGGACCCGGTTCACGCTGGGACGGCCGATGATGTACTTGGCCAGCATGTCGGTGAGTCCGGCGTCGAAGCCGGTCACCTTGCCGGTGACCGGGTCCTTGAGCGAGAACAGCGCCGCGGCGTCGGTGCCGCCGACGTTCATCGTGCCGCGGCTCTTGATCTTGGCCATCAGGCTCCCGGCGGGGATCGCCGAGTCCGGTGCCACCGGTGCGCCGTCCACCACCTGCTGGAAGGCGTCACCGGAGCCGGAGGATCCGGCCGCCGGCGGCAGCTTGTCCGAGGACCCACAGGCGGTCAGGCCGGCGGCCGTCGCCATCGCCAGCAGCGCGGCCGGCAGGGCGCGCCGGCGCTTGGTCGAACTGGTGGTCATCCGAGGATCTCCTTGCGCGAGAGCTGGACCGGGTCGCCTACCTACCCACAACCGACCTAGGTCAAAGGAAATATGAAAGACCGTTACGAACCCGCCTCCGGCACGTGCTGGGGCCTTAGGGGTGCCCGTCCGGCGGGCTTCCGGTACGGGAGGAGACCGCGACGGTGCGCACCTGCCCGTCCGGGCTCAGCTCGACGATCGGGATCGCCTTGTTCATCGGATTGCCGTGGGAGTCCAGCGAGATCAGGCCGCTGGCCCCGGAGACCGCCTTCGCTCCGTACAGCAGGGTCAGCATCTGCACCACGTCCTGTCCCGTGACCCGGTCCGCCCCGCCGGTGGCCGCGGCCCTGATCGCGGACACCGCGGTCAGCACCGCGTCATGGCCCATGATGGCCTGGCCGTCGGCCAGTGTCTCGTGCGGGAAGGCGCTCGGGAACTCACCGCCGGTCTCGAAGGCCGCCGTCGCGGTCCGGGCGTAGGACTGCGGCCGCAGCTGCCAGGCGTCCGGGTGCGCGAGTCCGGTGTAGAGCAGTTTGATCTTGCCCAGCCGCAGCGCGTTCTTGACCTCCCCGACGCCCGCGGACTGCTCCACCTGTGAGGCGTCGTCCCCCGAGATGACGGTCAACTCCTTGTTCACGCACTGGCGTTGGGAGAGCGGCGCGAGGAACCGCGGCAGGTCGATCCCGCGGCCGGCGAAGTAGACCACGTCGGGGTCGGACAGGCAGACGTTGGCCATCTGCTGGGTGAAGTAGGTGGAGACGTCCGACTTGGAGGAGTCGTACTCCATCGGCTGCGGGACGAGCTGCTCCGCCGGATAGCTCTTGCGGAACTGGTCCGCGAGGGTGCGGCTGTACAGGTCGTCGGCCTTGCGGTCCCGCACCAGCAGCACCTTGGCGCCCGGATGGTCCTGGGCCAGGTACTTCGCGGCGGCGGCCGCCTCGTCGGAGTTGGGCGGCGACACCCGCACCAGGCCCTGGATGTCGGCGAGGTCGTCGGCGGAGATCACCGAACCGAAGGCGGCGATGTCCTCGTGGGTGAGCCGCAGGATGGCGGCGCGGGTGGAATCGGTGCTGGTGCCCAGCCCGGCGACCGCGACGATGTGGTCAAGGTCGCGGTGGGCCTCGATCTGCCCGATGGTGTAGTCGCGCTGCTCGTCGCTGCCCCCGCTGTCCGCGAGCAGCAGCCGGATCTGCGGCGAGTCACCGTAGGAGTGGCTGTGGTTGGCCACCCACTGGGCGGTGTAGGCGCCCTCGATCTCGTGCCGGATGGAGTCGGCGGTGGAGGAGCCGCCGCGGCCGGCGACCATCGGCAGCAGGTAGGCCACACCCACCCAGGGCGCGCCGCCCGGTTTCGCCGCGGCGGCGGCCACCTTGCTGTTCTCGTCGCGGACCAGCCCGAAGACCGTCGCCAGATCGTCGGTGAAGGGGTAGCTCCCGTCGGTGAGCCCGACGCATGCCTTGTCCGCGCCGACCCGGGCCACGCCGTCGGCGCAGCGGGTGCCCGCCGGGCGCAGGACGAGGTAGAGGCCGCCGGCGGCCAGTGCCAGTACGGCCGCCAGGGCGGTGGTCCCGAGCCACCCCCGCCACCAGCGGCGGGGCGGGTCCCAGGGTTCCGGGTCGGATGTCTCGTGCGGGGAGAGCGGCGTCATCGCGGGCGGCCTCCTGGACTTAACCGGTGTGGGCCTCGTAGCGGGCGGCCTCGGAGCGCAGCACGGCGCTGTTCGCGTCGTCGGTGTGCCAGGCCAGGTCCCGGAAGGAGGCGCTGATGGTGAAGTTGAGCTCCGGCCGCGCGTTCGGCAGCCGGTTGCGCGGATCGACGGCCAGCCACAGCGAGGTCACCAGCAGTGCCAGCGCCCGGTGGTGCCGGAAGGCGTCGGGGGCGAGTTCACGGGCGAGCAGGTCCGCCCGGTGGGAGGCGGAGACCGAGACGTCCACCGGCTCGCGCATCGGTGCCGCGGTGATCGCGTACAGCTCGTACAGCCAGGCCTCGGTCGGCAGGGTGTGCAGGCTGGACTCGAGGCGGGCGACCACCTCCTCGACCTGTCCGAGCGAGAGCCGGTGGTAGTAGGCGTTCGGCAGGTGGCCCTTGCGGTCGGCGTGCCAGGCGTGCAGCCGCTGGTGCGCGGTGTCCCAGTCCGGGTACGGGCCGCCGGCCGGGCGGTCGGCCAGTTCCCGGAGCAGCAGCAGCCACAGCCAGGGCTGTAGGACGAGGGAGTCGGGCAGCGGGTTCGGATGTGCGGCCTGGCCGGTGGTGGGCAGGTAGTGCGAGCCCCGGCCGCCGCGGGTGCCCGCGTCCTCGGCCAGCTGCGGGACCAGCCACAGGCGCTGCGCGGTCTCCTCCAGCAGCGTTTCCCGGATGCGCGGGGAGAAGTCCGCCAGCAGCGGGGAGTTGACGGCCGACTCCATGTCCCGGGAGGCGGCGCAGGTGACCAGGCCGGCCAGTTGGTCGGCCTCCATGTCCTGCAGCAGGTAGCGCAGTGCCTCCTGCCGCAGCGTCGGGGGCGGCGTCCCGGGGCCGGTGTCGGCGGCGCCGTTCGCCACCGGGCCGGAGTCGAGGATCCCCCGCAGCCGGACGTCGGCGTCCGGGCGGTCGATCATCCGGGCCGCGGCCTGCTGCATCCGCAGCACGCTCCACGGGTGCCCGTAGGTCAGCCGGTGCACCAGCGGGGTCGCCTCCGGCAGCCGCGGCGCGATCGCCTCGGCCAGCCGGGACACCTGACCAGCCGTCAGATCGGAGAGCCGGACCGCGTACCACCACCAGGAGGAGTCCGCCGGGGACTGCGGGATGCCGGCCCGCCAGTCCTCGTACGAGGCCTGGTGGGGGTCGCGGATGCGCAGGCCGGCCGGCCCCGGGTCGAACGGGCCGGGCACCGCCCGCGCACTGGAGGCGCTGGCCACCGTGAGCAGCGGGTCGCAGCCGCCGCCCTCCTTGCGGGCCAGGGACTCCCGCACCTCCAGCAGCAGCGCGAGGAACCGGCTTCCGCCGCCCTGGTCGATGTTGTCCAGCACCACCAGGCAGTTGCGGTCCGGGGCCGCCCCCAGCCGCCGGTGGTACGCGGCCCGCAGATCGGCGAGGAACGCCTCGCACAGCAGACGGTCCACCCCGTCCTGGTCGGCCGGATCCTCGCTGCGGCTGCGCTCGTTGAGCGCGACCAGGGCGTCAAGTGGCGCCTGGGCGCCGCCCGTGCCGTACCACTCGAGGCCGGAGCGCGAGGCCGCGTTCAGCAACCTCGGGCCCAGGCCGCGCAGGAGCAGCGCGGCCAGCAGCCCGGCCCCGGGCAGCGGGATGATGCCCAGGTCGTTGAGCAGCCCGACGCCCTCGGAGAGCGCGTCGGGGATCAGTCCGGCGCTGCGCTGCCTCGCCTCGCGCATCCGCTTGTCGAGCTGCCGCCTGGCGCGGTCAGGGCTGTTGACGTCCAGCAGCAGGTCGGGGTCGACGGCCACCAGGCCGTGGATCAGCCGCGGGAAGTGCAACCCCCGGGAGGTCAGCGAGAGCCGGAAGGCGAGCCGGGCCGCGACCTCGTGCGGGCGCAGCGTCCCGGCGGCGAAGTCGTGTCCGGCCTGGGGTGAGGTGGAGGCGCGGCGCGACAGGTGGCGCAGCACCGTGGTCTTGCCGCTGCCGTGCCGGCCCAGCAGTACGACGACCGGCAGGTTGCGGTCCGGGCGTCGGCCGGCCGGGCCGGCGGCGCGCACCCAGCAGTCGCGCACCAGGTCCTCGACGGCCTGGACGCCCAGTGGGCGCAGCGGTCTGTCGGGCACGCTCCTGACCCCCGTTCAGCCTCGCCTGCGTGCTCATGGCACGCGGTCGCGGGCACTCATGGTGCCACGAAGTGTTCGGCTGCGTATTCGAGTTGTGCAGGATCGGTGCGCCCCGGAAGGTTCCGGTTCGGTTACGGCGGAAGGTGCCCGCCGGGCGCGGCGAGCCGGGCCCGGCGGGTGTTCCGGTCGGCGGAAGGTGGCGGTGGGGGCGGCGGCCAGGAGGAGGAGGCGATCAGGGGGCGGCGGTGAGGGCCCGGTACACCGCGAGGGTACGGGTCGCCACCTCGTGCCAGGAGAACTCGCGCAGCGCCCGTTCGCGGCCGGCCCGGCCCAGCTTCCGGGCCAGTTCCGGATCCTCGATCAGCCGGTTGACCGAGTCGGCCAGATCCCGGGCCAGCCGGTCGGGATCGGCGGGCTCTCCGGTGCCGTCGGGTCGCGGTTCGTAGTCGACCAGCAGCCCGGTGCGGCCGCCTTCGACCACCTCGGGGATGCCTCCCACCGCCGTGGCGACCACGGCCGTCTCGCAGGCCATCGCCTCCAGGTTCACGATGCCCATCGGCTCGTACAGCGAAGGGCAGACGAACACCGTGGCACGGGTGAGCAGTTGGCGCACGCTCGGGCCGTCCAGCATCTCGTCGATCCGGAAGACTCCCTGGCGCACCCGGGTCAGCTCCTCCACCAGGCCGGCCACCTCCGCCGCGATCTCCGGGGTGTCCGGCTGCCCGCAGCAGAGCACCAGTTGGGCCTCCGGGGGCAGCCGGAACGCTGCTCGCAGCAGGTGCGGCAGGCCCTTCTGCCTGGTCACCCGGCCGACGAAGACCACGATCGGGCGGTCGGGGTCGATACCGAAGCGGGTCAACGCCGCGGTACCGAGGTCGGGCCGGTAGACCTCCCCGTCGATCCCGTTGTGGATCACGTGCACCCGCTCCGGCGGTATCCCGGGGTACACCGCGAGGATGTCGTCGCGCATGGCGGCCGAGACCGCGATCAGCGCGTCGGCCTCGGCCGCCGAGGCCCGTTCCATCCAGCTGGACAACGAGTAGCCGCCGCCCAATTGCTCGGCCTTCCAGGGCCGCAGCGGCTCCAGGCTGTGCATGGTCATCACATGGGGTATGCCGTGCAGCCGCCCGGCCACCTGCCCGGCCGCGTTGGCGTACCAGGTGTGGCTGTGCACCACGTCGGCTCCGGCGCAGTCGGCGGCGATCCGCAGGCCGGCGCCGAGGAACCGCAGTGCGGCGTTGGCCTCGTGCAGTTCACCGGGCAGCGGATAGGCCCTGGTGCCGGGCTCCGTCCGTTCGACCCCGAAGCACCGCACCCACACCTCGGCCCGCCGGCGGAGTGCCCGGGTCAGCTCGGCCGCGTGGACCCCGGCACCTCCGTACACCTCGGGCGGGTACTCCCTGGTGAGCAGGTCGACACGCATCACGTTTCCTCTCTCGGCTGTTCGGGCGCGGGTGCGCCGGCCCTGGCGGTTCCGGGCTCGGGCCAGGCCGGTCAGCGGCGCTTCGGGCGCGGGCGGGCCGGCCCCGGACGGACCCGGGCTGTCAGCAGCACGACCCGCCGCCGATGTCGGTGCTCGGAGTGGGGCCCGGGGTACCGGTGGCGGCGGGGGCCGCGGGTTCGACGGGCAGATCTGCGGCGGTCGCGGCATTCGGCACGAGGCCCAGCAGCAGGCCTAACCCGAGCAGCACGCCGGCTCCGGCCGCCGCCACGGTTGCAACGCACTTGGACATAGGTCGGGCCTTCCGTCGGTGCGACTATTTACAGCGAGAGTCAATGCTTTTTGACAACGCCTGTCAATCACAGTTTCACCACACTTCGGCCCGGCGTGGCAGATCAGCAGGTCGGCGATGCAGACATGCATGTACATCGTTAAGTTCGGGCAACAATCAGGGGGTGGACCACTTGGCTATGAGTGGTCACATCCTGTAAACCTGTAGTCAAATGGACACCCGGCTAGCGCCGACGCCCCACCGCCCGACCGGAGAGTCATGGAACAGCCGCAGAACGGAATCGGACAGCGCCTCCGCGAGCTGCGCCAGAAGCGCGGCCTGAATCAGCAGGACCTCGCATCCGCCGACATCTCGGTGAGCTATGTCTCGCTGATCGAGACCGGCAAGCGAGTGCCATCCGAGGCCGTGTTGCGGGCCCTCGCCGAGCGGGTCGGCTGCTCGGTGGAGTACCTGCAGACCGGTCGCGACGACGCACACGTCAAGGATCTCGAACTCAAGATCGCTTTCGGCGACATGGCGATGCGCAACGGCGCCAACGGCGAGGCGCTCCAGTCCTACAGCGAAGCACTCGCCTCGGCCCCCTTCCTCAGCGAGGGGATGATCCGGCGGGCCCGGATCGGCCAGGCCCTGGCGTTCGAGAAGCTGGGCCGCCTGGAGGCCGCCATCCAGCTGTTGACCCAGCTCTACCGGGACCCGGGCACGGTGCCGGGCTCCGCGGAGTGGGCGCAGCTGGCGATCGCGCTCTGCCGCTGCTACCGGGACGCCGGTGACTACACGCTGAGCGTGGAGATCGGTGAGCAGGCCATGCGCACCCTGGACGGGCTCGGCCTCGACCTCACCGACGACCACGTCCAGCTAGGCTCGACCCTGATCGGCTGCTACCAGGCGAGGGGCGACCTCACCCAGGCCCGGCTGGTGGCGGACCGGTTGATCAACGTGGCGGACGAAGCGGGTTCCCGGGTCGCCCGGGGCGCGGTGTACTGGAACGCGGCACTGGTCGCCTCCTCCCAGGGCCGCACCGCCGAGGCACTCGCGCTCACCGAGCGCGCCCTGCTGCTGATGGCGGAGACCGACAACCTCCGGCACCAGGCACTCCTCAAGATCGTCTACGCGAACCTGCTGATGGGGACCGAGGCGCCCGACGCGGTCCGGATCAAGACCCTGCTCGACGACGCCCACCCCGCCGTCCTCGAGGTCGGCACGGCCGCCGAGCAGGCCTGGACCGAGGCCAGTCTGGCCCGGTTCGCCCTGCTGGTGGACGAGCCCGCCGAGGCCATCGGCCATGCCAGCCGCGCACTCGGACTGGTGCGCAACGGCGACCCCGCGGAGTCCGCCAGGATCCGTACCCTGCTCGCCCAGGCCCAGCTGGAGGCCGGCGACCCGGAGGCCGCGATGACCACGCTCCGGGCCGTGATCCGCCAGCTCGGCACCGCCACCGTCACCCGGCACACCGCCGCGGTGTGGCGCCACGTCGCCGACTTGTGGAAGGAGCTCGGCCGGGAGACCGAGGCCATGGAGGCCTACGGCAGGGCGCTCGCCGACCTCGGGCTACCCGCACTTCCGACGGTGAAGGCGCCGATCACCTCCAGCCTCGGCTGAGGCCGCGCACCGTCAACCGCGTCTTCCAAAGGGGAGCCCTCCCGTCCGAAGCCGCCCGGTCCCGTCCCATCCCGGTCCCGTCCCGGGCCGGGCGGCCTCGGCCGGTCGTGGTGGGGGCCGGGCCGCGCCGCCGGACGTGGCGCGGCGGCGCCGGGCCCGGCGGTCATCGGCCGTCCGCCGCCGCGATCACCCGCTGCACCTGGTTCAGCAGGCGCCGCAGTCCTCGCCGGTCGGCTGCCTCCGCGTTGAGGCGCAGCACCGGCTCGGTGTTGGAGGGACGGAGGTTGAACCAGGCACCGCCGCCGAAGTCGGCGGTGAGCCCGTCCAGATGGTCGAGGTGGACGGCCGCGTCGCCCAGTGAGTGCTCCACTGCTTCGAGCACCCGGGCCGGGTCGGTGACGGTCAGGTTGACCTCGCCGGAGGCCGGGTAGCGGCTGTAGTCGGCCACCAGCCTGGAGAGCGGCCTGCTGGAGCGGGACAGCTCTGCCAGCAGGTGCATGGCCGCGAGCATGCCGGTGTCGGCGAACCAGAAGTCCCGGAAGTAGTAGTGCCCGGAGTGCTCACCGCCGAAGACGGCCGAGTGCTCGGCCATCAGCGCCTTCACGAAGGAGTGGCCGACCCGGGAGCGGACCGGCACACCGCCGGCCTCCCGGATCATCTCGATCGCCGACCGGGAGGTGATCAGGTTGTGCACCACGGCCGCCCCCGGCTCGACCGCCAGCAGCCGGTCCGCCACCAGCGCGATCAACGAGGAGGCGGGGACGGCCTCGCCCCGCTCGTCCACCGCGAAGCAGCGGTCGGCGTCGCCGTCGAAGGCCAGTCCCAGGTCCGCGGCCTCCCGGACCACCCGCTCCTTGAGATCCGCGACATTGGCCGGCTTCATCGGGTCGGCCTCGTGGTTGGGGAAGGTGCCGTCCAGCTCGAAGTACATCGGCACCAGCTCCAGTTGGGGCTGGTTCAGCACCAGGGGCACGGTCAATCCGGCCATGCCGTTCCCGGCGTCCACCACCACCTTGAGCGGACGCAGTCCGGAGAGGTCGACCAGTGAGTGCAGATGGGCGGCGTAGTCGTCCAGCAGCGCCGCGCTCCGGCAGCGGCCGCGGCGTTGGGCCTCGTCCGGGCCGCCGTCCGTCAGCCGCTCCCGGATCCGCTCCAGACCACTGCCCTCGCCGACCGGCACCGCGCCCGCCCGGCAGAGCTTGATGCCGTTGTAGGCGGCGGGGTTGTGGCTGGCGGTGATCATCGCACCGGGCAGCCCCAGCCGGCCGGAGCAGAAGTACAGGTAGTCGGTGGAACCGAGTCCGGCGTCCACCGCATCGACGCCCTGGGACATGACCCCGCGGATGAAGGCCTCGGCCAGGGCGGGTGAACTGTCGCGCATGTCACGGGCGACCACGACCGCGGGCGCCCCCGTCAGCTCGGCGAAGGCCGCGCCGACCCGGTGGGCCACCGACTCGTCCAGTTCCTCGGGCACCAGGCCCCTGATGTCGTACGCCTTGACGATCGAGGCTGCCCTCGCGGGGGCCGGGCTCGGATACGCGTGCTTGGTGGCCATCGGATCTCCTTCGTGGTGGTCGGTGCGGTGGATCACCGCGGGGTGGTGTCGGGATCGGGGGCCAGCCAGATCGTGGCGAGCGGGGGGAGGGTGAGTTCGGCGCTCTGCGCCCAGCCCCGCCAGGGCCGGGCGCAGCTCCGGACCGGGCCGGGATCGGCCGCGCCGCTGCCCCCGTAGCGGGCGGCGTCGGTGTCCAGCACCGGCTGCCAGGCGCCCGGGAGCGGCAGCCCGGTGCGGTAGCCGCGGCGCACCACGGGAGAGAAGTTGCTGAGGCAGACCAGCGGCCGGCCCGCACGGTCGTGGCGGACGAAGGAGAGCACGTTCTCGTCGCCGGCCTCGGCGTCGATCCACTGGAAGCCGGCCGGGTCGCTGTCCTGCTCCCAGAGGGCGGGCGTCTCGCGGTAGATCCGGTTGAGCTCACCCACCAGCCGCTGGACGCCCAGGTGCTCCCCGGCGGCCGGCCACTGCTCCTCCAGCACCCACCACTGCGGTCCGCTGTCGTGGTCCCACTCCGCGCCCTGGGCGAACTCCTGTCCCATGAACAGGAGTTGCTTGCCCGGGTGGGCCCACATGTAGCCCAGGTAGGCACGCACGGTGGCACGCTGGCGCCACCAGTCCCCCGGCATCCTGGCGACCAGCGAGCCCTTGCCGTGCACCACCTCGTCGTGCGAGATCGGCAGGAGGTAGTTCTCCGAGTGGGCGTACACCATCGAGAAGGTCATCTCGTTGTGGTGGTACTTGCGGTGCACCGGGTCGCGCCCCACATAGCTGAGCGAGTCGTGCATCCAGCCCATGTTCCACTTCAGCCCGAAGCCCAGGCCCCCGCTGTCGGTGGGCCGGGTGACGCCGTCCCAGGCGGTGGACTCCTCGGCGATGGTGACCACGCCCGGGCAGCGGCGGTAGACGGTCGCGTTCAGTTCCTGCAGGAACCGCACCGCCTCCAGGTTCTCCCTCCCTCCGTGCCGGTTCGGGGTCCAGGCCCCCTCCGCCCGGGAGTAGTCGAGGTAGAGCATCGAGGCGACCGCGTCCACCCGCAGGCCGTCGACGTGGAACTCCTCGCACCAGTACACGGCGTTGGCGACCAGGAAGTTGCGCACCTCGGTGCGGCCGTAGTCGAACTCCAGGGTGCCCCAGTCGGGGTGCTCGGCGCGCAGCGGGTCGGCGGGTTCGTACAGCGGCTCGCCGTCGAAGCGGGCGAGCGCGAAGTCGTCCTTGGGGAAGTGCGCGGGCACCCAGTCGACGATCACGCCGATGCCGTGCCGGTGCAGGGTGTCGATCAGGTACCTGAAGTCGTCCGGGCTGCCGAGCCGGGCGGTGGGGGCGTAGAAGCCGGAGACCTGGTAGCCCCAGGAACCGCCGAAGGGGTGCTCCATCACCGGCATGAACTCCACGTGCGTGAAGTTCAGTCCGGCGAGGTACGCGGGAAGCTCGTCAGCCAGCTGACGATACGTCAAGCCAGGCCGCCAGGAAGGAAGGTGCACCTCGTAGACGGACATCGGGGCGGCGTGCGGCGTGCCGGTCGCACGGCGGGCCAGCCAGTCGGCGTCCTGCCACCGGTAGCTGGAGGTGTGCACGACCGAAGCGGTGCCGGGCGGGCACTCGGTGGCCCGCGCCAGCGGGTCGGCCTTCTCCAGCACCCGGCCGCCTTGGGTGTGGATCTCGTACTTGTACCGGGCGCCGTCGGCCACGTCCGGGACGAACAGCTCCCAGACGCCGGAGGAGCCGAGCGAGCGCATCGGATGGCCGCTGCTGTTCCAGTGGTTGAAGTCGCCGGACAGCCGGACCCCGACGGCGTTCGGTGCCCACACCGCGAAGGCGGTGCCGCGGACGCCGTCCACCTCCCGGACGTGCGAGCCGAGCGCCCGCCAGAGCTGCTCGTGCCGGCCCTCGGAGATCAGGTGCAGATCGAGCTCGCCGAGGGTGGGCCCGGTCCGGTATCCGTCGTGCTGGCGGTGCTCGGCGTCCCGGTAGCCGACCAGCAGGGTGTAGGCGGGGATCTCCCGTTCCGTCGGCAGGCCGCCGGCCGGCCCGGTGGCGGGCAGCAGGCCGGTGAACAGACCGTCCCCGTCCGGCACCAGCCGGTAGGAGGCCTCGCCGACCTCCAGCGCCACCCGTTCGGCGAACGGGCGCAGCACCCGGATCGCGATCCCCTCGGCGGTGACGTGCGCGCCGAGCACGCTGTGCGGGTCGTGGTACCGCCCGGCGAGCAGGCGTCGGCGCTCCTCGGGGGAGGGTGGCGCCGCGGGGAGCTGCGGCAACGGCGGAGCGAGGCTTCCGCCGGTCGCGGCGTGGACGGTCGGCGAGGTCACGGAAGGCGGTCCTTTCGGGGACGTGAGGGGAGCTTGAGGGGGGACATGAGCGGGCGGGGACTTGAGCAGGCGTGCCCGGGCCCCGAACTGTCGACCGGCAGCGGCGCACGGGGGCAGCACGCGGCCGATCAAGGCAGGTCATGGCGGTCCGGGCAGGACGGGGCGGATCCAGGCAGGCGGCTTGACCGACTCATCGGCCGGAGACAAGCCTCTGCAAAGCCGCGAGCGGAATCGGGAGCCAGTCCGGGCGGTGCCGGGCCTCGTAGACGGCCTCGTAGACCGCCTTCTCCGCCTCGAAGGCGTGCAGCACCACCGGGTGGCAGTGCGGGTCCGCTCCTCCGGCGGCGGTGTAACCGGCCGTGAAGGCACGGCGGTTGCGGACCGCCCAGGCCTGGGCCCGGCGCGCCCGCCGGCGCCGCTCCGGGGCGGCGCTCGGCTCCTGGGGCAGCTCGCCGCCCGGCGGGCGGGCGGCGAATGCCTGCCGGGCCGCGTAGTCGAACGACCGGAGCATGCCCGCGACATCACGCAGCGCCGGCTGCGGAAGGCCGCGTTCGGCGACCGGGCGCAGCGGTTCGCCCTCGAAGTCGATGACCTTCCAGCCCTCGGCGGTCCGCAGCACCTGGCCCAGGTGCAGATCGCCGTGCAGACGCTGGGCCGTGAGGTCGCCGCGCAGGGCGACCTTCTCGTAGTCCTCGTACAGCCCGGCTATCCGGCCCGCGTAGGCCTCCAGTCGGGGTACCTCCCGGACGGCCGACCGCAGGCTGCGGGCGAGTTCCGCGGTCTGCCGCAGCACCTCGCCCGGTTCGAGCCGGACGGTCGGGAAGGCCTCGGCGAGGGCGGAGTGCAGCTCCGCGACGGCGGCACCCAGTGCCCGGGCCTCCACGTGGAAGCCGTCGACCGCTGGGGCCGCCGGATGGCGTGCCTCCAGGAAGTCCCCGGCCTGCCGGACCGCCAGTTCCCAGCCCGTGCCTTCGGCGGCCAGGAATTCGGTGAGCACGCCGAGCACGCTCTCCGCTCCCCCGCTTCCGTCCGCTCCGCCCCCACCGGGGCCGTCCGCCAGGCGCAGCCAGCCGACCAGCCGGGGCGTGCGGGTGGACCGGACCTCGGTGAGCGCCCTCAGCACAGCCACCTCCGGGTGCGGGCCGTCCTCCGGCCGGCGCAGTAGTTTGAGTAGCAGCCGGTCGCCGTAGACGACACTGGTGTTGCTCTGCTCCAAGCGCAGTTGACGCGCCGCCAGATCAGCTCGCACTGGGGTGTCCAGGCAGCGGACGAGCTGGAGCGGTGAACTCGCCTCGTGGGCAGCCGAGTCCAGCAGCCTGCTCATTGACTCCGGGTCCTCGGTGGCCTCGTACAGCCACCAACCGTCCCACTCGCCGCCTACGGCCTGGCCGATCGCGGCGGCGGCGAGCCGGGCGGGCAGCTCCCGTCGCAGGCCCAGCAGCAGCTGGTAGCGGCGGGCTGCCGAGGAGGTGTGCCGGACGACGACGACCGCGTGCAGCAGGACGGCCCCTCCGCCCGGCAGGACGGCGGTGCTGACCGGCCGGATGTCCTGCAGGCAGCCGCTCTCCTGGCTGAACCAGCGCCTGGTCACCAGCCATGGGCGGAGCGCGGGCAGCAGCGGTCCCAGCAGCCGGTCGCCCTCCGCTGCCGTGGTGTGGCCGCGGGTGGTCCGGTCTTCGCGCGTAGCCGCTCCGGCCATCTCAGCGGTCCTGATCCACGGTCACGATGTGCGCGGGACTGACGGACGGGTCCAGCCGGACGTAGTTCTCCTGGCCCCAGGTGTAGGTGGCGCCGGTGAGTTCGTCGTGCACCGTCAGCGGCCGGCCGGCCGCCAGCGTCTCGGCGTCCAGTGTCACGGTGGCCTGCTGGACCTGGTGCGGGTCGAGGTTGACCACCACGATCACCAGGTCATCGCCGAAGCGCTTGCGGTAGGCGAGGATGCGGTCGTTGTCCGTCTCGAGGAAGGTGATGTTCCGTAGTTGCTGGAGGGCGGGGTGGCGGCGGCGGAGCCGGTTGAGGGTGGTGATCAGGGGGGTGAGGGTGTCGGGGCCGCTCCA
>NZ_BAAATR010000032.1:0-70484 GCF_039533515.1 Kitasatospora cystarginea
CGGCCTTGGGCGCGGGCGGCGCGGCGGGGGCTGCGGCGAGCGGCGCGGGCGCCGGCTGCACCGGCGCGGCCGGTGCAGCGGGGGCGGGCGCCACGGCAGCGGCAGCGGGGGCGGCGGGAGCAGCAACGGTGGTCGGCGCGGGGCCGGCCGGGGTTGCGGCCTGGGTCACTGGAGTCACCTCGGTACCGGGCTTGTAGTCGGCGAAAAAGTCCCACCAGGCTCGGTCGACCGAGTTGGGATCCTGGAGGTACTGCTGGTAGATCTCGTCGACGAGCCACTCGTTGGGGCCGAAGCCAGTGGAGCTTGCCGAGCTGACAGGGGTTTCAGGGTGTGGCGACACGGGGCAACCGCCCTCTTCCGCTTCCTTTTGGGATGGTGGACAGCGGGGATTAAGGCTACGCCTCCGAACAGTGATCGCGCAGTCCCCAGCCGGGAGGCGTCGTCCAGATCACAGTACCAACCTGCAATTTGGCTGAAAACCTGCGTTAGAACTCTCGGCCAGCGGGTAGGCGGACGTCCTCTCGCTGGGCTGAAACCCCCACAAAATCGGACAATACCGCAGGTCGCTGCCCGATGACACGCGGGGCAGGGCAGGGCCGGACGCCTAGTGTCCCAGTTCTGTGACAGATCGCGGCGATCAGCTCACAGCGGGTTCGTCCGGCTCCTCGGCCGTTCCGGTGCCGGGCAGGGCGACCTCGATCCGGCAGCCCTCGGCCGTCTCGGCCACCTGGATCCGGCCACCGTGCAGGTCCACCGCCCAGCGGGCGATTGCCAGCCCCAGGCCGGTTCCGCCGTCGCTGCCCGGCCCCTGGGCGGTTGCCGTGCCGCTGCGGCCGAACCGCTCGAAGACATGGCTGCGGTCCTGCACCGGGATGCCCGGGCCCTGGTCCTCGACCTCCAGCAGCAGGGCGCCCGGCTGCTCCCCGGCCCTGGCCCGGACCGTCACGGCGCCACCGGTGGGGGAGTGCTTGCAGGCGTTGTCCACCAGGTTGGCGACCACCTGGTGCAGCCGCTCGGTGTCGGCGACACCGGTCAGGTCGGCCGGGCTGACGTCCAGGCGCAGGGTCACGTCGTCGCGCCTGGCGTACGCGCCGCCGGCCGTGGCCCCGTCCACGGTGACGCCGCGCAGCACGCCGTCCAGGAAGGGCCGCACCTCGAAGGGGCGGGCGTCCAGCGGCACCACGCCGTCGTCCAGCTTGGAGAGGTCCAGCAGGTGGGTGACCAGTCGACCGAGGCGTTCGGTCTGCTCCAGGGCGGCGCCCAGGGTCTTCGGATTGGGCTGGACGACGCCGTCCACCACGTTCTCCAGCACGGCGCGCAGCGCGGCGATCGGTGTGCGCAGCTCGTGCGAGACGTTGGCGACCAGCTCGCGGCGGTGCCGGTCGGCGGCCTCCAGGTCGGCGGCCATCCGGTTGAAGGTGGCGGCCAGCTCACCGACCTCGTCCCGGGAGGAGACCTCCACCCGGGCGCTGTAGTCGCCGCTCGCCATGGCCCGGGCGGCGGCGGTCATGGCGCGCAGCGGCGCGGTCAGCCCGTGCGCCAGGAACTGCATGAAGAGCAGCGAGGCGATCATCGAGAAGATCATGATGATCCGGATCTGGGTCTCCGACCGGATCGCGACCACCGCCATACCGGTGGCCAGGAAGACCGACACGCTCACCAGCAGGGCCAGCTTGCCCTTGATGGAGCGGACCGGGTCGAGCGGGCGGATGTCCGTCCAGATGCGGCTGGCGGCGCGCGCCACCAGACCACGGCGCGGCTGTGCGGCGGTGTCCGCCTCGTGGTGCCGCGCCTGGGTCGCCCCGTTGCGTTGCTGTGGAAAGGTCATGTCGTCCCTGCGTCGTCCCCCGACCTGCCGGACCTGGGCCCCCCGGTGGCCCAAGCGCCGGTTCGGCTAGGAGAGCGGTGCCTCCAGGGCGTACCCGACCCCGTGCACCGTGCGGATCCAGCTGGCGCCGATCTTGCGGCGCAGTGCCTTGACATGGCTGTCGACGGTGCGGGTGCCGGAGGCGTCGGTCCAGTCCCAGACCTCGGCCAGCAGCTGCTCGCGGGTGAGCACGGCGCGCGGCTGGGCGGCCAGGCAGGCGAGCAGGTCGAACTCGGTCGGCGTCAGGTGGACGTCGCCGCTGCCCAGTCGCACCCGGCGCTGGACGTGGTCGATCTCCAGCTCGCCGAAGCGCAGGGAGCCGAGCGCGGGCGTCCTGGCCGCCTGCTGGGCCCGCTCCACGCGGCGCAGCAGCACGTTGACCCGGGCCGCCAGTTCCCGCATCGAGAACGGCTTGGTCATGTAGTCGTCCGCGCCGACGCCGAGGCCGACCAGCAGGTCCGTCTCGTCATCCCGTGCGGTCAGCATCAGGACCGGCACCGGGCGCTGGGCCTGGATCCGGCGGCACACCTCAAGGCCGTCGAAGCCGGGCAGCATCACGTCGAGGACCACCAGGTCCGGCTGCCAGGTGTGGAAGCCGTCCACCGCGCCGGGGCCGTCGTGGGCCACGGCGACCTTGAAGCCCTCGGCGCCGAGCCGGGCCGCGATCGACTCGGCGATCGTCGGCTCGTCCTCGACGACGAGCACCCGTCGCTGTGTGGTCACCGGACTGCCAGTGCCGGTGCTCTCCTGCTGAATTTCTGTCACGGTCACGCCACCGCCCCCAGGGCTGCGGGCCGACTGCCTGTGGGGACAGCGGGCTCCGCTCGTAGTCGTCTTGTTCCGTCATGGGCCGTGTTCGGGCCCGCGGTCCACCCGAAATGCCGTCCGCCGTCGGCACCGGAAGGAAAGGCCCGCAGGTGTGGGTCTGCGAGCCCTCCGCTCTCATCGCAGCGTACGGACACTGCGAGCATCCCGGCAGGTGAACCGGATACAACCGGCCTGTTGGCCGGGGCCGGAGACCTGCCCGGGATTGGGTACGGGGCGATACCTTACCCGGCAAAAATATCGACCGTAACGGTGCGTATGCCCTCGAACGGATGGCACACTTCATTGCGAAGTGACTACTTGTCCGTAAACAAAGGGCTGGTACGGACCAAGGTGGGGAGGGTGTCCGGCCCGGTGTGGCGTGATCTTCACAGGTCCCTCCCAGCAGGCTCTCAGGAGCTCGACGTAACGTGGGCACGACAATGCCACTCGGCCCGCACGACCTGGAGTGGAGGCGGGATGCGGAGCCGCTGGGCGGTGCCGCAGGCGGCCTGGGGGGCCGGTGGGTCGTTGGCCCGCGCGCGGTCGCGGGCGTGCTGTCGGGTGTGGGCGGGGAGCTGGCGTGGCAGGTGAGCGGTGGGTCGGACGGCCGGCGGTGAGCGACCTGCCGGCCCTGGTGCGGCGGCTGGTGCCCACCCCCCGGCGCAATCCCTTCGCGTTCGGCTATCTGCTGGTGCTGCTCGGCATCGCCCTCTTCTCCCATGTCGCCGATCCGGCCCTGGTGTACCGGCTCCAGGCGTTCTCCAGCACTGACGGGCACAACCTGCTGCACCGGACGGTGCTGCCCCTACTGCTCAGCGGACTGTGGGTCGCCGGACCGGTCTGGATGCCGTACCTGTGGGCCTTCGCCGTCACCGTGGCGCCGCTGGAACGGCGGGTCGGCGGGTGGCGGGCGGTGGGCGTCTTCGCCGCCGGGCACATCCTGGCCACCCTGCTTTCGCAACTGGTCGTCGCGGTCGCCGTGGCCTCGGGCCGGCTCGGCTCCGACGCCCTGGACAGTCTCGACATCGGCGTCAGCTACGGCGTGCTGGCCAGTCTCGGCGCGCTCGCCGGACTGCTCCGGGCGCCCTGGCGGCTCGTGGCGCTGGCCGGGGCGGCCGCCGTGATCGGGCACGGCATCCTCGCCGACCGGGACCTGGTCACCGGTGTCGGCCATCCGGCGGCCCTGCTGGTCGGTATCTCGCTCTGGCGATGGCTGCGGCGCGGCGGGCCGCGCAGCGAAGCGTTCCAGGGGCGCGAGGAGTTGTGCGAGCAACCCGCGGTGGCGCGAGCGTAGGCCCCGGTCGGGCGGCGCCGTGGCGGTGCGGCGAGCCGCGAGCGGGGTCGTGCGCCGTCGCGGGGTGGCCGTTTCCTCCGTGTTCTGAGCGGTGCGGCTCGGTGCGTCCCGCTGCTCGGGCTTCCCGCGGTCGAGTCGTTCGCTCAGGGCGAACGCGGCGCTGGGAACATCCCGATGCCTCCAATCCTTAGTCAGGTCAACTCAAGTTCGCTGACTGGGGAGAGATCATGGCATCGACGTCCGCTTCGCTCACCCTGCCCGTGCTGCCACTCGACGACGAAGTGGTGCTGCCGGGCATGGTGGTCCCGCTGGACCTGTCCGCCACCGAGGTGCGCGCCGCCGTGGAGGCGGCCAGGGCGGGTGCGGCGGGCGGTGTGAAGCCGCAGGTCCTGCTGGTGCCCAGGCTGGACGGCTCGTACGCGGCGGTCGGCACCCTGGCCACCGTCGAGCAGGTCGGCCGGCTCGCCGACGGCGACCCGGCAGCCCTGGTCCGCGCCGTCCGCCGGGTACGGATCGGTGCCGGTACGACTGGGCCGGGTGCCGCGCTCTGGGTGGAGACCAGCCCGTTCCGCGAGTCCGACCCGGGGCTGCCGGTGGCCGGCCGGGCCGCCGAGCTGGTCAAGGAGTACAAGTCGCTCTCCACGAAGTGGCTGCGCAAGCGAGGGGCCTGGCAGATCGTCGACCGGGTGGCCCAGACGGAGGACGTGGGCGAGCTCGCCGACAACATCGGGTACGCGCCCTTCGCCACCGCCGAGCAGAAGCTCAAGGTGCTGCTGGAGGCGGACCAGCTGGCCCGGCTGGAGTACGCGCTGACGCTGCTGCGCGACCACCTCGCCGAGGAGGAGGTCAACGACACCATCCGCAAGGACGTCGAGGAGGGCGTGGCCAAGCAACAGAAGGAGTTCCTGCTCCGTCGGCAGCTGGAGGCGGTCCGCAAGGAGCTGGCCGAGCTGAACGGCGAGGCGGTCGACGAGGAGGGCGACTACCGGGCCCGGGTGGAGGCCGCCGACCTTCCCGAGAAGGTCCGAGAGGCCGCCCTCAAGGAGGTGGACAAGCTGGAGCGCGCCAGCGACCAGTCACCCGAGGGCTCCTGGATCCGCACCTGGCTGGACACCGTCCTCGAACTCCCCTGGAACGAGCGCAGCGAGGACTCCTACGACATCGCCGGTGCCCGTGCGGTGCTGGACGCCGACCACGCGGGCCTGGCCGACGTGAAGGACCGGATCGTCGAGTACCTGGCCGTGCGCAAGCGCCGGGCCGACCACGGGCTCGGCCTGGTCGGCGGCCGCCGTGGGGGTGCGGTGCTGGCCCTGGTCGGCCCGCCCGGGGTGGGAAAGACCTCGCTCGGTGAGTCGGTCGCCCGTGCGATGGGTCGGAAGTTCGTCCGGGTGGCACTCGGCGGCGTCCGGGACGAGGCGGAGATCCGTGGCCACCGGCGCACCTACGTCGGCGCACTCCCCGGCCGTATCGTGCGCGCCATCAAGGAGGCCGGGGCGATGAACCCGGTGGTCCTGCTGGACGAGATCGACAAGGTCGGCTCGGACTACCGGGGCGACCCGGCGGCCGCGCTGCTCGAAGTCCTCGACCCGGCTCAGAACCACACCTTCCGCGACCACTACCTGGAGGTCGAGCTGGACCTCTCCGACGTGGTCTTCCTGGCCACCGCCAATGTGCTGGAGGCCATCCCCGAGCCGCTACTGGACCGGATGGAGCTGGTCCGCCTGGACGGCTACACCGAGGACGAGAAGGTCGTCATCGCCCGCGACCACCTGCTGCCCCGGCAGCTGGAGAAGGCCGGGCTGACCGGTGAGGAGGTCTCGGTGGACGAGGCCGCCCTGCGCCGGCTGGCCGGCGAGTACACCCGGGAGGCCGGCGTAAGGAACTTGGAGCGCTCGATCGCCCGCATCCTGCGGAAGGTCGCCGCGCAGAGCGAGTTGGGCGAGCGCGAGCTGCCCGCCGCCATCGGTGCCGACGACCTGCGGGCGCTGATCGGGCGGCCGCACCACATCCCCGAGTCCGCCCAGGAGCCCACCGAGCGGCGCACCGCCGTCCCCGGCGTGGCCACCGGCCTCGCGGTGACGGGCGCCGGAGGCGACGTCCTCTACATCGAGGCGTCACTGGCCGACGCCGAGACGGGCGGCACCGGCCTCACCCTGACCGGTCAGCTGGGCGACGTGATGAAGGAGTCCGCGCACATCGCGCTCTCCTTCCTGCGCTCGCGCGGCGCCGAGCTGGAGCTGCCGGTCACCGACCTGCGCGACCGGGGCGTCCACCTGCACATCCCGGCCGGAGCCATCCCCAAGGACGGGCCCAGTGCGGGGATCACCATGACCACCGCACTGGCCTCGCTGCTCTCCGGCCGCAAGGTCCGGACGGACGTCGCGATGACGGGCGAGGTCTCGCTGACCGGCCGTGTGCTGCCGATCGGCGGGGTGAAGCAGAAGCTGCTCGCCGCCGACCGGGCCGGGATCACCACGGTGATCATCCCCAGGCGCAACGAGCCCGACCTGGACGACGTCCCGGCCGAGGTACTGGACCGCCTCACCGTCCACCCGGTGGGCGACGTCCGCGAGGTGCTCAAGCTGGCCCTGGAGCCGGCGGAGGTCCTGGTCGCCGCGGCGTGAGGGGGTCCGTCAGGGACGCGGGGACCTGTTCGGTCGGCCGCACACCTTCATGGTGGGCCGGTCGCGCGGTTCCCCGCGCCCCTGACGGCGAAGCATGCTGACCGCCTGCCAGCTCCGGGCGCCCGCAGGGTGAGTCGACCCCGTACCCCTAATTACTGCGCCGGGACGGACCAGGAGACCGGGGTGCTGCGGAACGCGGCGGGCCGCCGGATAGCGGGCCCGTCCGGCGGGCGCAAGGGCAACCAGGCGGTAATGCCCCGGGCGGGTCTGCGGGGTACCGGCACGAAACCCCAGCGTGCGACACTGCCGAAATGCCGTCACCTACTCAGCGGGCCCTGGCCCTGGTTCCGGCCCGGCTGCGCCCCTTCCTGGTACGGCACCGCAAGCTGGTGAAGTTCCTGGTGGTGGGCGGCACCTGCTTCCTGCTCACCATGGCCGTCAACTTCGCGCTGAAGCTCACGGTGCTGCATGCCAAGCCGGTGGCCGCGCTCACCGTCGCGACCGTGATCGCGACCGTCGTCTCCTACGTCCTCAACCGGCAGTGGTCCTTCCGGACCAACGGCCGGCAGCGCGAGGCCCTGCTCTTCTTCGTGGTCAGCGGGGTGGCGATCCTGGTGAACGACGCCCCGCTGGCCGTCTCCCGCTATGTGCTGGACCTGCGCGAACCGGACGTCAGCGCCTTCACCCAGGAGGTGGCCGACTTCGTCAGTGGAATGATCCTCGGCACGCTGCTGGCGATGGCCTTCAGGTACTGGGCGATGAAGCGCTGGGTGTTCCTGCCCGAGTCGCCGCCGGCCGCCGGGGAACGGCGCAGGCCGCAGCAGAAGCACGAACGCGTCTGAGGCCCCCTGCCCCGGCGCGGTGTGCAGGGGCAGGGGGCCTCAGACCTGTTGGACCTACGGTCCGTCAGTTGGCCAGTTCGCGGCCGCCACGGGGACCGCGGAGCACCGCGAGCATCGTGACGGCGATGCCGAGCACGGCCCAGGCGCCGAGCACCAGCAGCGGAGCGGCGATGTTGGTGCTGTCGAAGTAGGCGATCGAACGGGTCGCGTCCGTGCCCGCACCGTTGGGGATCCAGGAGCCGATGGCCCGCCAGAACGGGGGCAGCAGTGGCGGAGCGTAGACGCCGCCCGCACTCGGGTTGCCGAGCACCACGAAGATCAGTACCGCCAGGCCGATGCCGATGACGTCGAACAGCGACTGCAGGGCCATGGTGATCGCCCCGGTCGCGAAGACCACCAGGCTGCCGAGGCCGATCAGCTCCGCGCTGGAGCCCGGCAGGGCGCCCAGGACCGAGCCGACGAGGATCGTGCCGCCGATCCCGGCCGCGACCGAGTAGAGCGCGAGGGCGCCGAGGCGGATCAGCGCCCGGTGGCGGTTGGCGGGCCGGGCGCCCGCGCTGATGCCGAGGATCGAGGCGACCAGGTAGCCGCCGACGCACCAGCCGACGACCAGGTAGAAGGAGGAGAGCCCCCGGCCGTCGCCCGCCGCCAGCGGGGCCACGTCCTGGATCTTCACGGTGCGGTTCTGGGTCTTCTCCAGGCCGGTGACGATCTGCTCGGCAGCGGTGGCGACGGACGCGCTGCGGGCACTGGCGACCAGCAGGGTGTCCTCGGTGCCCTTCGGGTTGAACACCAGGGCCGCGTAGATCTTCTGGTCCTTGAGCAGGTCGGTCGCCGCCTGCGGACTCTCCACCGCGCCCGCCTTGACCGCGTCGTTCGGTACCGACTCGAGGCCCGCGACCAGCTTCGGGCTGACCTGCGGCGGCGCGACGACGGAGATCGACAGCTGGTGCGGGGTCGGGTGGTGCAGGGCACCGACGTACGAGGTGATGAAGCCGAGCTGGAGCAGCAGTACGGCGATCACCATGAGCGCGGCGCGGGGCTTCACCGCGTCCTTCAGTTCTGCGAGGAACCCTTGGTCCGGGCCGGCCATCGACTCTCTCCCCTTACTGATCGAGAACGCGGTCAAAACGGATACTTCATGAGGATGATACTTCATGTCGTGAAGCAGTTCTCGGGCTGGGGGGATCTCGCGCGGTCTGCGGGATACTTGTCGCCATGAGTGACGAGGCGGCTGCCGAAGAGGCGTTCCAGGCGGTCGAGCGCGAGGTCGCGCTGCTGTTCCGGCGCGGCCGGGCTCGCGCGGCGGACATGTCCCGGCTGGTGCATCCGCAGCTGGAGGGCGTCGCCTACAGCATGATGGCCTTCATCGAGGCTGCCGGGCGGGTGCGGATGACCGACATCGGCGTGCACTTCGGGGTGGGCAAGGCCACCATCAGTCGTCAGGTCAAGGTGCTCGAGGCGCTTGGTCTGGTCGCGCGCGAGGTCGATCCGCTGGACCGGCGCTCCTCGCTGGTCTCGCTCACCGAGGACGGTTCCGAGCGCTTCTTGCGGGCCAAGGGGCGGCGGATGGCCGAGTTCCGGGCGATGCTGGGGACCTGGGAGACGGTCGACGTGCGGCAGTTCGGCGAGCTGTTGCAGCGCTTCAACGCCCTGACCGCCGAGTCGCTCGAAGCCTGAGGCTCCGGCTCCGTTCGCATCCAGCCCGCCGTGACCGGCGGGCTTTGCTTTGCCCCAAAGAAGGTTGCCAAATTCAACCATCTCGAATTATGGTTGCCTAAGGCAACGAATCTCAGTGGAGGATCCCGATGAGCGCTTCCCCGACCGAATCCATGAACCATCGCCAAGTCCTGGAAGCCCTGTCGGGTCTGCTCCTCGGTCTGTTCGTCGCGGTCCTCTCCTCGACCGTGGTGTCGAACGCCCTGCCCCGGATCCTCAACGACCTGCACGGCGGCCAGACGGCGTACACCTGGGTGATCACCGCCGCGCTGCTCTCGCTCACCGCCTCCACCCCGATCTGGGGCAAGCTCTCCGACCTGGTCAGCAAGAAGCTGCTGGTCCAGGTCGCGCTGGTGATCTACATCGTGTCGTCCGCCCTGGCCGGCCTGTCCCAGAACACCGGCGAGCTCGTCGCCTGCCGGGTCCTGCAGGGCATCGGAGCGGGCGGTGTCACGGCACTCGGCCAGATCTGCCTGGCTGCGATGGTCCCGCCGCGTGAGCGCGGCCGCTACAGCGGCTACTTCGGCGCCGTCTTCGCGCTGGCCACCATCGGTGGCCCGCTGATCGGCGGCGTCATCGTGGACACCAGCTGGCTCGGCTGGCGCTGGTGCTTCTACGTCGGCATCCCGTTCTCGTTGATCGCCATCCTGGTGCTGCGGCGGACGCTGAAGCTGCCGGTCGCCAAGCGCAAGGTGAAGATCGACTACCTGGGCTCGCTGCTGATCGCCGGCGCCGTCAGCCTGCTGATGATCTGGATCAGCCTGGCCGGCCAGAACTACGCCTGGATCTCCTGGCAGACCGCCGTCATGGTGCCGGGCGGCCTGGCGCTGGCCGCGCTCTTCGTCCTGGTCGAGAGCCGGGCTGCCGAGCCGATCATCCCGCTCGGTCTGTTCCGCTACCGGACCGTCTCGCTGGCCGCGATCGCCAGCGCCCTGGTCGGAATCGGGATGTACGGCGCCACCACCTTCCTGAGCCAGTACTTCCAGCTGGCCCGGGAGAAGTCGCCGACCATGGCCGGGATCATGACCCTGCCGATGATCCTCGGCTTGGCCGTCTCCTCCACCGTGGCCGGGCGGCTGATCACCAGGTACGGCAAGTGGAAGGCGTACCTGGTCTCCGGGACCTTCCTGCTCGCGGCCGGCTTCGGGCTGCTGGGCACCATCCGGGACAACACCGCCTACCCGATGCTCGCCCTCTTCATGGCGCTGACCGGGATCGGTCTCGGTCTGACCATGCAGAACCTGGTCCTGGCGGTGCAGAACACCGTCCCGCGCCAGGAGCTCGGCGCGGCCAGCTCGGCGGTCACCTTCTTCCGGACCATGGGCGGTGCGATGGGTGTCACAGCGCTCGGCGCCCTGCTCTCCAACCGGGTCACCCACCACCTGACCGAGAATCTGATCGCCGCGCACATCAACCCCGCGGCCGCGGCCGGCGGCGGGGAGATCCCCGATCTGCACAAGCTGCCCAAGCCGGTGGTGCCGCTGGTCACCGACGCCTTCGGGCACGGGGTGGCGGAGGTCTTCCTGGTGGCCGCGCCGTTCGCGCTGGTGGCCTTCTCGGTGGTGCTGCTGATCCGCGAGGTGCCGCTGCGGACCCGTCAGGAGGAGGCACCCGTGCGCCGGGCGGACCTGCAGCTCGTCAAGGACTGAGAACCTCGTCAAGGACTGAGAACCGGAGCCGGGTGCTGGGACGGCCCGGGGCGCCACGGACGGTGCCCCGGGCCGTCCCCATACCCGGGAGAAGTCGCCAGGCTTCGGGGGCGTGTGAGCGGGCCTTCGCCGCTGAGACAGGGGCGGGTAGTGCCGGTGCACGCCCGGGCGTGGGGGCTGCGTGAGCGCCCCTCTGAGGGCTTCGGCGGGACTGGCTCGCCGGGGACCGGTCCTGTGCGGCGCTCGGGGTCGTGTGGGCCCCCCTTCTGTGGGAGGTAGGCGCCAGGGCGGCCCGACAGCACTCAGGGGCGCGGGGAACGCGCGCGGCCAGCCCTCGACGGAGGTGCATGGTCGTGCGCGCGTGTTCCCCGCGCCCCTGAAGGTGCGGCTTGCGCTTCCGGCTCAGTGCGGCGTGGCTGCCGTCCCGTCCGCCTCGGCGCGGCTGTCGCGGCTGTCGCGGCTCAGCCGGCGATGAGGCTGAGGCCGTAGAGGACGGCGCCCGCGCAGGCGGTGAAGCAGACCGACGCGAGTGCCAGGCTGCCCTTGCCCGCGGTGGCGCCGCCGGTGCCGGCGGTCTCCAGGGCCGCCTCGCGGCGGCAGAGGGCGAGGACGCCGACCGAGAAGACCGCGACCACGGCGATGGTGACGGCGAAGCTGACGCCCGCGGTCTGGGCCAGGGCGGCCCACTTGATGCTGACGCTCATGAGTGACTGCCTTCCGGTCTCAGGCCGCGACGGTGGTCGAGGCGGCGGTCGGGGTGGTGACGGGGCCGGCGGGGGTGACCTCGACGGTCTCGGTGGCGGTGACCGGGGTCACGTCGTTGACGTTGCCCGCGTGCACCGGCTGGCGGCGGGAGATGAGGTACATCGAGCCGGAGCCGAGCACCAGGGCCGCGCCGATCAGGACGATGCCCCAGGTGCCCTGGTCCACGACCACGGCGGCGAGACCGGAGACGACGGCGGCGGCGGGCAGGGTCAGGCCCCAGGTATAGACCATGCGGCGGGCCATCGCCCAGTTCAGCCGGGGGTTACGGCCGCCGAGACCGGCGCCCATGATGCCGCCGGAGCAGACCTGGGTGGTGGACAGGCCGTAGCCCATGGCGGAGGAGGTCAGGATGACCGTGGCGGCGGCGCTCTCGGAGGACAGGCCCTGCGGCGGACGGATGTCGGCCAGGCCCGAGCCCATGCTGCGGATGATCCGCCAGCCACCCATGTAGGTACCGAGCGCGATGGCCGCACCGGCGCCGGCGATCACCCAGACAGGCGGCGTCGCACCCTTGTGCAGGGCGCCGGCGGAGACCAGGGTCAGGGTGATGATGCCCATGGTCTTCTGGGCGTCGTTGGTGCCGTGGGCGAGGGAGATCAGCGAGGCCGAGAACATCTGGCCCTTGCGGAAGCCCTTGTCGCTGGTCTTCTCGTCGGTGCCCCGGGTCAGCAGGTACGCCAGCTTGGTGGCGCCCCAGGCGGCCAGGCCGGCCACGATCGGGGAGGCGACGGCCGGAATGACGATCTTGGACAGTACGGTCGCGAAGTTCACGCCGTTGATGCCGGCGCCGACCACGGTGGCACCGATCAGACCGCCGTACAGCGCGTGGGAGGAGCTGGAGGGCAGGCCCTTCAGCCAGGTCAGCAGGTTCCAGAGGATTGCGCCCACCAGCGCCGCGAAGATGATCGACGGCTGGAGGCCCGCCTTCTCGTTGACGATGCCGCCGGAGATGGTGGTGGCGACCTTCACGGAGAGGAACGCACCCGCGAAGTTGAGGACGGCCGCGATGGCGACGGCGACCTTGGGCTTGAGTGCTCCCGTGGCGATGGACGTTGCCATCGCGTTGGCAGTGTCGTGGAAGCCGTTGGTGAAGTCGAAGGCGAGCGCCGTGATGATCACAACGGCCACCAGGAACGTGATGTGTTCCATACCCAAACAATCGTCGTAGGAGTCGACCTGACAGAGCTGTCACCGGCGACCGTAGGGACGGTTGGTGAACGGAAGGTGAACTGGGCCGGGAATCGTGGTTCCGACAGTGGCGTGAGGGTTGCGTGAAGGCGGACGCGGCGTGACGGATAGGCCGTTGACGTGGGCATTTGTCGATGATCAGACGATTTGACGGTGTCTCGGTGAGACGGGGCTCACACTGAATCTGAAAATTCATCAGCACCGTGCGCACGGCCCCTGTCTGTCGTGGTCGGGGCATGGCAGGATCAGCCGGTAACTCGTGGGTAACAGAGGTCCGGCGCCGCCGGGCAGGGGAGGGCCGGCCGATGGGTGCTGCGCAACGGGTCGAGGCAACCGGCAGCGGGACGACCGGCACCAATCCGTGGGTGCGCGCCGCGCTGCGCTGCGGGGCGGCCCTGGTGGCGGCCGCGCTCGCACTGCCGATGGCCGGGACGGCCTACGCGGCCCCGGATCCCGGGCCCACGGCCACCGTCGCGCCCGGCGCCGATCCGCTGGCGAACGCCAAGGCCACCCTGCTGCCGCTGCTGCAGCGGCTGCACCAGCTGTACACCGAGGCCGAGGCCGCCACCGAGACCTACAACACCGGCGTCGACCGGCTCAGGAAGCAGCAGGCCGCGGTCGCGGACCTGGGTGTCCGGCTGACCAGGCAGCAGGCCGCCGTGGACGCCGGCACCGACCTCGCCGCCCAGCTGGCGGGCGCGCAGTACCGCAACGGCAACGTCTCCCAGTTCGCCGACCTGCTGCTGGCCAAGGACCCGTACGAGGCGGTCGTGATCGCCGAACTGCTCCAGGCGGCCGGGCGTTCGCAGGCGGTGTTCCTGGACAAGCTGAAGGCCGACCGGGCCGAGCTGACCGTGCTTCAGCAGCAGGCCCAGGCCGCCCAGGCGCAGGCGCAGGCGCTCGCCGCCCAGCAGGAGAAGGCCAAGAACGAGGCGGCCAAGCGGCTGCAGGACGTCGAGGCCATGGTCGGCTCGCTCACCGGCGCGCAGCGCGACGAGCTGGCGCAGCTGGAGAAGGAGCAGGCCGACGAGGCGCAGCTGGCCCTCCTCGCCTCCGGTGTGCTCGGCAAGGGCGAGCGCACCCCGTCGGCCGCCGGGCGCAAGGCGGTGGCGTTCGCGCTGGCGCAGCTCGGCAAGGACTACAAGTGGGGCGGGGAGGGGCCGGAGGTCTTCGACTGCTCCGGGCTGACCTCGCAGGCGTGGCTGCACGCGGGCCGTCCGATCCCGCGGACCAGCCAGGAGCAGTGGGCGGAGCTGCAGCATGTGCCGCTGAACCAGCTGCGCCCCGGTGACCTGGTGATCTACCACGCCGAGGCGACCCATGTCGCGATGTACATCGGCGGCGGTCTGGTGGTGCAGGCTCCGCACACCGGTTCGGTGGTGAAGATCTCGCCGGTCGCGATGATGCCGATCCTCGGTGCGGTCCGGCCCGACCCGGGGGCGGCGGCGGACGATCAGGGCGGGGCCTGGAAGGTGCCGGACGTCGCGGCATCGGCGGACCAGGTCACGCCGATCAAGCCCGCGAAGCCGTCCACGCTGCCGAAGCCGGCCCCGAGCGACACCCCGAAGCCCGGCGGTACGCCGTCCGGCAGCCCGTCGGCCACGGCGTCGGCCGGTACTTCGGGTACGCCGTCGGCCACGGCGTCCGGGTCCGCCTCGCCCTCGGCGTCCGGGTCCGCCTCGCCCTCCCCGTCACCCTCGAACCGGAGCTGAGGACGGCGGCCGGGACCTCGCCGCCGGCGAGGCCCCGGCCGGGCCCGGCCGTCAGACGCGCAGCGCCGCCCCGTCGGGGGCGGTGTCGGCCTCGAAGCGGATCACCACGGCCTTCGAGGTGGGCGTGTTGCTGATGTCCGCCGTCGAGTCCAGCGGGACCAGCACGTTGGTCTCCGGGTAGTACGCCGCCGCTCCGCCCCGGGCCACCGGGTAGTGCACCACCTTGAAGTGCGGGGCCCGGCGCTCCACGCCGTCCTGCCACTCGCTCACCAGGTCGACGTAGCCGCCCTCGGTCAGCCCCAGCTCGGCGGCGTCGGCGGGGTTCACCAGGACCACCCGGCGGCCGCCCGTGATGCCCCGGTAGCGGTCATCCAGACCGTAGACGGTGGTGTTGTACTGGTCGTGCGAGCGCAGGGTCTGCAGCAGCAGCCGGCCCGCCGGGACCTCGGGGGCGGTCATCGGGTTGACGGTGAAGTTGGCCTTGCCGGTGGCGGTCGGGAAGGTGCGGCTGTCCCGCGGGCCGTGCGGGAGGGCGAAGCCGCCGGGGCGGCGCACCCTGGTGTTGAAGTCCTCGAAGCCCGGCACGACCCGGGCGATCCGCTCCCGGACGGTGTCGTAGTCGGCGGCGAACTCCTCCCAGGGGACCGGGTTCTGCGGTCCGAGGGCGGCGCGGGCCAGCCGGCAGACGATCGCCACCTCGGAGAGCAGCTCGGGGCTCGGCGGGCGCAGCCCGCCGCGCGAGGAGTGCACCATGCCCATCGAGTCCTCGACGCTGACGAACTGGTCGCCCCCGGCGGTGCGGTCCTTGTCGGTGCGGCCGAGGGTGGGCAGGATCAGCGCGCGGGCGCCGGTGACCACGTGCGAGCGGTTGAGTTTGGTGGAGACGTGCACGGTCAGCCGGCAGCGGCGCATCGCCGCCTCGGTCACCTCGGTGTCGGGCGTGGCGGCGACGAAGTTGCCGCCCATCGCGAAGAAGACCTTCACCCGGCCGTCGCGCATCGCCCTGATGGTGTCCACCGAGTCCAGGCCGTGGTGGCGCGGCGGCTCGAAGTCGAACTCCTTGCCGAGGGCGTCCAGGAAGGCCTGGGTGGGCCGTTCGAAGATGCCCATGGTGCGGTCGCCCTGCACGTTGCTGTGCCCGCGCACCGGGCAGACCCCGGCACCCGGGCGGCCGACGTTGCCGCGCAGCAGCAGGAAGTTGACCACCTCGCGGATGGTCGGCACCGCGTGCTTGTGCTGGGTCAGGCCCATCGCCCAGCAGACGATGATCTTCTCCGAGGCCAGGACCAGCCGGGACAGCTCCTCGATCTGCTCGTACGGCAGACCGGTGGCGGCCTCCACCTCGGCGCGGTCGGTGGTCTTCGCCTCGGCCGCGAACTCCTCGAATCCCAGGGTGTGTTCGGCGATGAAGCCGTGGTCGACGGCGCCCTCGGTGGTGAGCAGGATCCGGTTGAGGGCGCGGAAGAGCGCCAGGTCGCCGCCGAGGCGGATCTGCAGGAAGAGGTCGGTCAGCTTGGTGCCCCCGCCGATCAGGCCGCGGGCGTTCTGCGGGTTCTTGAACCGCTCCAGGCCGGCCTCGGGGAGCGGGTTGACGCTGACGACCTTCGCGCCGGCGCGCTTGGCGCGCTCCAGGGCGGAGAGCATCCGGGGGTGGTTGGTACCCGGGTTCTGGCCGGCCACGATGATCAGGTCGGCCTGGTAGAGGTCCTTGAGGTGGACGCTGCCCTTGCCCACGCCGAGGGTCTCGGTGAGGGCCGAACCGGACGACTCGTGGCACATGTTGGAGCAGTCGGGCAGGTTGTTGGTGCCCAGCTGCCGGGCGAACAGCTGGTACGCGAAGGCGGCCTCGTTGCTGGTCCGGCCGGAGGTGTAGAAGGCGGCGCCGTCCGGGGTGTCGAGCTGCCCGAGCTCCTCGGCGACGATGGCGAAGGCGCGGTCCCAGGACACCGGGACGTAGTGGGTGGCGCCCTCGTCCAGCAGCATCGGCTGGGTCAGACGACCCTGCTGGCCGAGCCAGTAGCCGGAGCGAGTGGCCAGGTCGGCGACCGGGTGGGTGGCGAAGAAGTCGGCGGTGATCCGGCGTTCGGTGGCCTCCTCGGCCACGGCCTTGGCGCCGTTCTCACAGAACTCGGCGGTGTGGGTCTTGCCAGGCTCGGGCCAGGCGCAGCCCGGGCAGTCGAAGCCCTTCGGCTGGTTCACCTTGGTGAGGGTGGCGAGGGTGCGGGCCGGGCTCATCTGGGCACCGGCCATGCGGAGGGTGTGGGCGATGGCGGGCAGGCCGGCGGCGGCGCGGTGGGGTGGCGACACCCGGGGCGCGTCCTGTGCCGGGTCGCTCTGCGGGGCCTGCTTGGCCATTACTGCCCACCTCCTGACTCACCAGGTCCCCCGCATCCTTGCAGGGGGCCGGCGGCAATCCTTTCACCTGCGGCACCCCGCCGGGGAGAGGGGATGGGCCCGGAGACGGGCACGAGGCCCGTCGGGGGCGGGAGGCGGCTGTGCGTGGTCGACGACGCGATCGACTTCGGCCGGTGCGTGATCCCGATCGTCCGTGCGGAGGTCGCAGGGCGGGACGCCGAGCGCGCCGCCAGGGGAGGCGGCCCGGGAGAACCACCGGCGGCAGCTGATCGCGTTCCAGGCATGACGCCGCGCACCCGCGGAACACCCGGTCGAACCACCCTGAGCGATCGACGACGTACCCGTCCGGCCGGCGCGGAAGGGCCGGATCCCGTGAGACACCGGACGGCGAGGCCGTGAGGCGCTCCGGGACCGACCCGCCCGGGCCCGTCCGGGCCCGCCCGGACGGGGCGCGGCCGGTGTCCGACGGCTGGTGGTTGCCGGGCGGCGGGCGGCAGCGCAGGCTGGAAGGTACCGATGGCCCGGGTGGCCGGGCCGGGAAGCGAGGCTTCCGATGAGCAGGCTGGAAGAGCAGATCAACATCGATGTCCCGGCGCAGGAGGTCTGGGCGCAACTGCACCGCATCGACGAGTACCCGAAGTTCGTGGAGGGTGTGAAGAGCGCCGCCGCGCACGGCAGTAGCCGAGCCCATCTCGACATCCGGATCGGTGACGGCGAGCAGGCATTCGAGACCAGGCTGGCCGACCGCGGCGGCCAGAAGGTCATGGACTGGACGGTGGACAAGCCGGAGCTGAAGTGCGCCTTCGCCGTGAACCCGCTGGACGAGGAGCACACCCAGCTCCAGGTCCGGCTGGAGTACGACGCGGAGGCCGTGCGGACGGCCTTCGGCGGCCCGAAGGGGTTCGCCCAGGTCCATGCGATCGAGGAGGCGGTCCGGACCGACCTGGAGAAGTTCAAGGACCTGCTGGAGAGCCGGAAGTAGCCCTGGGCGGCTCTCCGCCGGACTCCTGGGAGGACCGGGGTCGAACGATTCGATCGCGCCCGCCTTGCGGCCCGGGTGTCGCCGTTAGTCTGAACGTCGATCCGAACTCTGATCTGAACTTCGTTCGATTCGGCGACACTTGGGTGTCGGGGTGGGGGCGCGATGAAGGCCGGGGACGTGCTGGACGGCCGGTACCAGCTGATCGGCGAACTCGGCCGGGGCGGCTTCGGGGTGGTCTTCCGGGCGTACGACCAGCAGCTGGAGCGCGAGGTCGCGGTCAAGCTCCTCACGGACCGGTACACGGCTTCGCCGCACGATCTGGCACGCTTCAGGGCCGAGGCGATCGCGGCGGCCAGGCTCAACCACCGCAACATCGTGGCCCTGTACGACTTCCCCAAGGCGCGGCCCGAGCCCTACATGGTGATGGAGCTGATCACCGGCCGCTCGCTCGCGGGCGTCATCGGGGCGGGCCCGACCGAGCTGGAGACCGCGCTCGGCTGGGTCGGCCAGCTCTGCGACGCCCTGGACGCCGCCCACCGGGCCGGGGTCGTCCACCGGGACGTGAAGCCGGAGAACATCATGATCACCGCCGCCGGGGAGGTGCGGGTACTGGACTTCGGCATTGCCCGCCTGGAGAGCCGCACCACCGGTCTCACCAGTACCGGCTCGGTCGTCGGCAGCCCGCACTACCTGGCCCCCGAACGCTGGCGCGGCGAGGACAGCGGTGGTCGCTCGGACCTGTACGCCGTCGGCTGCGTGATGTACGAACTCTGCACCGGCAGGAAGACGTTCCAGGCCGAGGACACCTACGGGCTGATGTACTGCCACCTCGAACGCGAGCCGGACTCCCCGCGCGGTCAGGTGCCCCTGCTGCCGGCGGAGTTGGACCGCCTGATCCTCGACCTGCTCGCCAAGGACCCCGACCGCCGTCCGGCGGACGCCGCCGAGGTCCGGCGCAGGCTGGACGCGATCCGGCCCGGCCGGTGGCGGGAGCTCAAGGCGCGGGCCGATGCCGCCTGGGCGCTCGGCGCGGACGGCGATCCTGCGGCCGCCGTCCGCGAACTGCGCCCGCTGGTCGAGGAGTTCGCCCGCGAGTGCGGTCCGGAGGACCCCCGCACCCTGCGCACCCGGCACGACCTGGCCCTCTGGCTGGCCGCCGCCGGCCGGCCGGATGAGGCCGTCGGCCTGCTCCGCGACGTCCTCACCGCCGCCGGCCCCGGCGGCCCGCTCGCCGAGGCGGCCGCCCGCGACCTCGCCCGCTTCGAACGCGACTGAGGCAGGGGCCAGGGCTGCGGGACGCCCTTGCGACGGGGCCGTGCGCGGCCTGGATGCGCCCTGTCCAGCGTCAAGGCAGCCGATTCGGTGACCCGGCCGACTGGATGGATCGATAGGAATCGGCCGATCCGTGTGGGCCCGCTGGACGCCGACCTTTGCGCGACACGGGGGTCGGGAGCCGCAACCGACCGCCTCGGCTACCCCTCCGCCCGAGGGCCCGCTCCGGCCGGCCGCGCCGACTGCGCCAACGGCGCCAGCTGCGCCACCAGGGCCGCCGCGGAGCCGTCCGCCGGCTCCAGTGCCAGCAGGGCCGCCAGTGCCCGGGCGGTCTGCCCGTCGTGTCCCGCCGCCGCCACGGCCATCGCCACGAACTCGTCCACCAGCCAGGCGCAGAGCGACTCCTGGGGGATCTGCCGCCCCTCGTCGAGCCAGCTCAGCGCGGACGCCTCCACCACCGAGATCCACGCCCGCACCAGCAGCGTCAGCCGGGGGCCGGCCTCCCGGACGCCGAGGTAGCGCAGCGTCTGCCGGAGCGCTGCGCGTCGTACCTCGTCCACGGTCGCCGAGGTGCGCGCCGTCTCCACCACCGAACCGCCGCGCAGTAGTGCGGCATAGCCGGTGTGGTGCTCGGCGACGAAGCCGAAGTACCGGTTCAGCACGGCGGCCAGCCGTTCGGTGGGGGTGCCCTCGGCGGGCACCGAGAGCCTGCTGGTCAGCTCCTCGGCCGCGGTGCGCAGCGCGGCCTCGTACAACTGCTGCTTGCCGCCCGCGAAGTAGCGGTAGACCAGCGGCCTGGACGCCCCTGCGGCCTCCGCCACGTCGTCCAGGCTGACCTCCTCCGGCGGCCGGTTGCCGAACAACTCCAGGGCCACCGCGATCAGTTGCTCGCGCCGCTGTTGCACCGGCAGCCTCCGGTAGCCGGAGCGCCGCGCCCTGGGCTCGCCCGCCGCGGACGTCGCGGTGCCGAAGGCCGGGGAGGCGGCCTCGGGCGCGGGGTCGGGGGTGATCGCTGAGCTGGTTGCCATGCGCGCCAGCGTAGTGGCCCACCCGCCGTTCGGCTCGGGTGCGCGGTCGCCTTCCTCCGCGCGGCCGCCGGTCTGACCATCCGACAGGCGATGCTGCCCCCAAGGCTTCAGCGGTCGGACATCCTCCACCCCAGCGGTCAATCATCCTCCGAAAGACTCTTGAAAACCGGCCCAGCTGCGAAAAGATGGCTGAATGGTTGAAGAACTGATCAACTCTCCCGCGGACGGCACCACCCCTCGCCGTATCGCCGACGCCTATGTGCACGCGCTCGCCGACCTCGATCCGGTGACCGCGGTGTACCTCGGGCTCAACCCCGAGGACGACCGGCTGCCCGACCTCTCCCCGGCCGGCCAGGAGGAACTGGCGGACCTCGCCCGCCGCACCCTCGCGCAGCTGGACGAGGCCGAGGGCGCCGCCGCCGAGCTGGACGAGGCCGAGCGGCGCTGCGCCCGGCTGCTGCGCGAGCGGCTCACCGCCGAGCTCGCCGTCCACGACGCGGGCGAGAACTTCCGCGCGGTGCGCAACCTCGGCTCGCCGCTGCACAACGTGCGCGAGGCCTTCACCCTGATGGCCACCGACACCGACGAGCAGTGGGAGATCATCGGCCGCCGGTTGGCCCGGGTGCCGCTGGCCGTCCGGCAGTACCGCGAACTGCTCGCCGAGGGCATCGAGCGCGGTCTGCTGTCCGGCCCGCGCCAGGTCACCACGGTGATCGGGCAGATCGCCGAGTGGGCGGAGGGCGACGTGGCCGGCGGTTGGTTCGGCTCCTTCGTCCAGGGCGCCCCCGAAGCGCAGCGCGAGGCCCTGAGCGCCACCGCCGTGGCGGCGACCGAGGCCATCGCCGAGCTCCGCGACTGGCTGCGCGACGTCTACGGTCCGGCCGCCGCCGAGACCCCGGACACCGTCGGCCGTGAGCGCTACCGCCGGTGGGTGCGGTTCTGGACGGGCGCCGACCTCGACCTGGACGAGGCGTACACCTGGGCCTGGGGCCAGTTCCACGACCTGGACGCGCAGATGCGCGCGGAGGCCGAGAAGGTGCTGCCGGGCGCCACCCCGATGCAGGCCATGAAGTGGCTGGAGACCGACGGCCCGGCGATCAAGGGCGAGGAGGAGGCCCGCGCCTACCTCCAGGGCCTGATGGACCAGGCGATCAACGACCTGCAGGGCAAGCACTTCGACCTGGCCGACCCGCTGCTCAAGGTCGAGTCGAAGATCGCCCCGCCCGGCAGCGCCGCCGCGCCGTACTACACCGCGCCCTCGTTGGACTTCTCCCGCCCGGGCCGCACCTGGCTGCCCACCCTGGGCAAGGACAGCTTCCCGGTCTGGGACCTGGTCTCCACCTGGTACCACGAGGGCGTCCCCGGCCACCACCTCCAACTCGCGCAGTGGACGTACGTCGCCGACCGGCTCTCCACCTACCAGGTCACCCTGGGCGGCGTCAGCGCCAACCTGGAGGGCTGGGCGCTGTACGCCGAGCGCCTGATGGACGAGCTCGGCTACCTCACCGACCCCGGCCACCGCCTCGGTTACCTGAACGCGCAGATGATGCGCGCGCTGCGGGTGATCGTGGACATCGGCATGCACGCGGACCTGGACTTCCCGGCCGACTCGCCGTACAAGCCGGGCGAGCGGATGCTGCCGGACGACGCCCGGGAGTTCTTCGGCCGCTACTGCGGGCTCTCCACCGACTTCCTGGACAGCGAGCTGGTCCGCTACCTCGGCATGCCCGGGCAGGCGATCGGCTACAAGCTCGGCGAGCGCGCCTGGCTGCGGGGCCGCGCCGAGGCGAAGGCCAGGGCCGAGGCGCGGGGCGAGGAGTTCGACCTCAAGGCGTGGCACATGGCGGCGCTCTCCCAGGGCTCGCTCGGCCTGGACGACCTGGTCGCCGAGCTCAGCGCGCTCTGACCCACGGGCGTGAGGACCCGCGCGACCGGCCCCGACACCTTCGCGGGGGCGCTCGCGCGGCTCCCGCGCCCCGGAGGAGGACCGCCGGGGCGCGATGCGACCGGCCGCCCCGGCACCCGTCTGATGTAACGTCAAAAATCTTTTCGAACGGAGCCCGGTCAGGCCGCCGGGCCTTCGTGGCGAGCGGCGCCGGGCCCCCGATTCTCACGGCTTTCCCAGCATAGGATCACGCGATTTCCAGTTGATCACCGCATAGTCGAAGGTACGCACTTAGATCCGAGCGTGTGGCGAACCGTATGCTGGGCAGGAGTGACCAACCTGATGAGCCGTCATCGAAGGACAGGCCGGCGCATGAATCGTCGCCCCTGGGCGCTGACCACCCTCCTCATTCTCGGTACGGCCGCTGCCATAGCGGGTGCCACCACCATCACCACCGAGACCACCGCTTTCGGCCACCACCTCGCGGCCGCCTCGAGCCACGTCGCCGCCGGTCACACCGCACCCTCCGCCCCCGCCTCCGCGGCCGGTACGCCGAGCGTGCAGGTCGCACCCGGCGAGTCCGCCGCCGCGGGGCCGTCGCCCAGCAGGGACCCGTCCGACCTGCCGTCCCTGCGCCCCGCCCCGGGGACGACCGGCGTCGCCCCGGTCAGCGACGAGTCCTCCCGGGTGGGGGCGCTCTACAGCGGCTCGGCGCCCAGCGGCAACCACTTCTGCACCGCCAGCGTGGTGCACAGCGGCAGCAAGAACCTGCTGCTCACCGCCGCGCACTGCGCGTCCAACACCGACAACCTCTACTTCGCCCCGGGCTACCGCAACGGCCAGAGCCCGTTCGGCACCTGGCAGGTCACCAAGCTCTACCAGACCACCGGCTGGACCCAGAACGGCAACCAGGACGAGGACTTCGCCATCCTCCAGGTCGCCCAGAACAACGGCCGCTCCATCGAGGACGTGGTCGGGGCGAACAACCTCGCCCTCAACGTGGACTTCGGCGCCCGGGTCCGCCTCTACGGCTACCCCGCCAACACCGAGGAGCCCATCCTCTGCACCAACGACACCACCAAGCAGAGCGACCACCAGCGCCGGATCGACTGCCCGTCGTTCCCGGGCGGCACCAGCGGCGGCCCGTGGATCGACACCGACACCGACAAGGTGATCGGCGTCATCGGGGGCTACCAGCAGGGCGGCGACACCGACGACACCTCCTACAGCGCCACCTTCGAGAAGGCCGTGGGAGACCTCTACAACCAGGCCGCCGCCGACAGCACCTGACGGCCCCCGGCCCCGCCGGTCCCCGGTGTCACCAGACGCCGGGGATCAGCCGCTTCGTCCGGGCCGCGTACGAGGCGTAGGCCTCGCCCAGCGCGGTGGTCAGCACCCGCTCCTCCACCCGGATCCGGTACCCGACGGCCAGGCCGAGGCAGACCGTCACCAGCAGCCAGGACGCCACGTTCCCGAAGGAGACCGCGAGCGCCGCCGCGGCCAGCAGGGCGCCGGTGTAGGCGGGGTGCCGCAGCCGGCGGTACGGCCCCCGGTCGACCACCCGGTGGCCCTCCTGGATGTGCACGGTGCCCCGGAAGTACCGGCCGAGCGTGTGGATCGACCACAGCCGCAGCCCCATCCCGGCCCAGGTGAGGACCAGTAGCACCGCCGAGGTGGCCGGGCCCACCGGGTACGACAGTGCGGGCAGCGCCCGTCCGATCGGTACGGCGAGTCCGAAACCCGCGACGGACAGCCCGGCGAACACCAGCAGGCTCCGCCACTCGTGCTGCCTGGTCCGCCCGCTCCGCAGCAGCTGCCGGATCTGCAGCACCCCCTCCGCGGCCAGCCAGACCCACATCGTGCTGTCGAAGGCCGTGCGCACCCAGTCCACCATGGCCGAACCCCTTCCAGGAGCTGCCCGCACCTGCGTGCGCGGGTTGCCTCGAAGGTCTCACCGGGGCCGGGTGGAGCGGCTCCACTCCGGGGTGGACTTCCCGGTGGAGCCGCCGCCCTGTCGCCGCGCTCAGTCGCGGACCTTGTGCAGCCAGAGCCCGACCCCGACGCCGTTGCGGGTCAGCACGCAGACCCAGTGGTCGTAGCGGCCGCCACTGGAGTTCACCCGGCCGGGGCCGGCGTTGTTGCAGTTCTCGTACGTCCAGTACCAGGTCTCGTACTCCCAGCACGGGACGGTGTTGTTGTTGTCGTTGCAGCTCGGTGCGGGCTCGGTGTCGGCCGGCCCGGCGGGGGCCCGCACGGCGGCCGGGACGGCCGGGTGGGCGGGCGCCGCGACGGCGTCGGTGAGCCCGAGGCCGGCCAGGGCGGCGGTGACGGCGAGTGCGGTGACGGTCCTGCGGACGGGAGAGCGCATGGGAGCTTCCTTCCTGGTTCCCGGCGGCGGATCTCGCCGATGCCCGGTGCTCCAGGTCTGGCCGCGGCGCTGCGCGCTCACACGGGTTGACCGTTTCCCGTCCGCACGGTCAACGGGAAACCCCCCGGAGCGGCTCCAACTCGCCTTCGGCGCCCGGCGGTTCGGACGGGGAAAAAGACGAAGGCCCAGGTCTGCGGAGTAACTCCGCCACCTGGGCCTTGCCGCACTTCTCGCGAAGTGCCCCCGGTAGGATTCGAACCTACGCACCCGCCTCCGGAGGGCGGTGCTCTATCCCCTGAGCTACGGGGGCCTGCTCGGTGTCGCGTCCTGCACGCTGCGACGTGGAGAACATTACCAGGCTCAAGGAGTGCTCCGTGCACGGGTTTCGGTTCGAGGTGGCGAGGGGGGTGGCGAACGGCCCGTGGGCGGGTGGCGTGCGGGCGACGGAGGGGTGGTGCAAGTCGGGGAAAGCGCGGACGGGCGGGTGCGGGCGCGGATACCCTCGGTGAGGTGGTGTCCGGGACGTCCGGGCGGGTCCTCGTGGTGGATGACAGCGAGGCGATCCGCCAGCTGATCAGAGTCAATCTGGAGCTCGAGGGCTTTCAGGTGGTGACCGCCGCCGACGGGGCCGAATGCCTGGAGGTGGTCCGCCGGGTGCGGCCGGACGTGGTGACGCTGGATGTGGTCATGCCCCGGCTGGACGGCCTGCGTACGGCGGCCAGGCTGCGGGCGTCCACCGCGACCAGCCGGTTGCCGATCGCGATCGTCAGCGCCTGCACCCCGGCCGATCTGGCCAGGGGGGAGTCGGTGGGGGTGGACGGCTACCTCGGCAAGCCGTTCGACCCGGCGGACCTGGTGGCGCTGGTGCGACGGCTGATGGCGCTGCGTGACACCGGCGGGTCGGGCGGCCGGCGCCGCTTCGCGTACGGCTTCGGCGAGGGCTCCGCCGGATTCTGCCCTCAGCGAACAGACCTCCCCTGAGCGAAGGACGGGCGCCCGACGGGCGCGGCACGGGTGTCCCAACCGGCAAACCGGGTGCGGGCGCGCCGCCCCTCTCGCCTAGGCTTGGCGTCGTGACCCCCGCAGAGCTTTCCCAGGCAGTCCAGGCCGCAGTGAGCGCCGCCGTCGAGGCCGGCGAGCTGACCGTCACCGTGCCCGAGCACGTGACGGTCGAGCGGCCCAAGAACAGGGACCACGGCGACTACGCCACCAACGTGGCCCTCCAGCTCGCGAAGCCGGCCGGCAAGCCGCCGCGAGCCGTGGCCGAACTGGTGGCCGCCCGACTGCGAGAGGTCACCGGCATCGCGAAGGTCGACATCGCCGGCCCGGGCTTCCTGAACATCACCCTGGACGCCGCCTCCGCCGGCGAGCTGGCCCGCACCATCGTCGCGGCGGGCGAGGCCTACGGCCGCAACGAGGCGCTCAAGGGCCTGAAGATCAACCTGGAGTTCGTCTCCGCCAACCCGACCGGCCCGATCCACATCGGCGGCGTCCGCTGGGCGGCCGTCGGCGACTCCCTCGCGCGCATCCTCCGGGCCACCGGCGCCGACGTCACCACCGAGTACTACCTCAACGACGCGGGCGTGCAGATCTCCAAGTTCGCCGCCTCGCTGCACGCCGCCGCCAACGGCCGGCCCGTCCCGGCCGACGGCTACGTCGGCGAGTACATCGGCGACATCGCCAAGGCGATCACCGACAGCGTGCCCGGCCTGCTCGACCTGCCCGAGGACGAGCAGCGATCAGTCTTCCGCGAGCAGGGTCTGGCGCTCATGGTCGCCGAGATCAAGCGTTCGATGGAGGAGTTCGGCACCCACTTCGACGTCTGGTTCTCGGAGAAGTCGCTGCACGACTCCGGCGCGGTCGGCAAGTCGATCGAGCGGCTGCGCGAGCAGGGCCACGTCTTCGACCAGGACGACGCGATCTGGCTGCGCACCACGGACTTCGGCGACGACAAGGACCGCGTCCTGATCAAGGCCGACGGCGACACCACCTACTTCGCCGCCGACGCCGCCTACTACCTGAGCAAGCGGGACCGGGGCAGCGAGGTCTCGGTCTACATGCTCGGTGCCGACCACCACGGTTACGTCAACCGCCTCAAGGCCATCGCGGCCTGCGCGGGCGACGACATGAACCGCAACATCGAGGTGAAGATCGGCCAGTTCGTGAAGATGCTTCGCGACGGCGAAGAAGTCCGGATGTCCAAGCGGGCCGGCAACATCATCACGATCGACGACGTGGTCGACTGGATCGGCGTGGACGCCGCCCGCTACACGCTGGCGCGCTCCTCCACCGACTCCACCATCACCCTCGACATCAACCTGCTGACCAGCCAGACCAGCGAGAACCCGGTCTTCTACATCCAGTACGCGCACACCCGGATGTGCGGCGTGCGGCGCAAGGCCGAGAGCATGGGCATCACCAAGGGCTCGGCCGAGGACTTCAAGCCGGAGCTTCTGAGCACCGAGTGGGAGTCCGAACTGCTGGGCGCCCTCGCCGACTTCCCGCGCGTCCTGGCCAAGGCCGGCGAGCTGCGCGAGCCGCACCACGTCGCGCGCTACCTGGAGGAGGACGTGGCCCGGAAGTACCACCGGTTCTACGACCACTGCCAGATCCTGCCCAAGGGCGACGAGGAGGTCACCGACCTCACGCGCGCCCGCCTCTGGCTGGCCGACGCCACGCGCACGGTGGTGGCCAACGGCCTGGCCCTGCTGGGCGTTTCCGCGCCCGAGCGGATGTAGCCGAGGTCCCCGCGCTGCCGGGGGGCGGTGGCGGTCCGGCCGGGCCGCCACCGCCCCCTTCTGCAAGTACCAGCCGCAAGTGCCAGGGAGAGAAGCCAGATGAGCCGCTCCGCCCACCCCGCCGGGCCGCGCCACGGCGACGTGCTGCCCGAGGGCCACTACCAGGCACCGCCGAGTGACCTGAACGCCCTCGATCCCAAGGTCTGGTCCCGTACCGTCGCCCGCGACGGCCGGGGCGTGGTCACCGTCGGCGGGCTCGACGTCCGTTCGCTGGCGGCCGAGTTCGGCACCCCGGCGTACGTCATGGACGAGGCGGACTTCCGCGCCCGCGCCCGCGCCTGGCGGGAGGCGTTCGGGGACGGCGCGGACGTGTACTACGCGGGCAAGGCGTTCCTCTCCAAGGCGGTGGTCCGCTGGCTGTACGAGGAGGGGCTGAACCTCGACGTGTGCAGCGGCGGCGAGCTGGCCGTGGCGCTGGCCGGCGGGATGCCGGGGGAGCGGATCGCGCTGCACGGCAACAACAAGTCGGTGGGCGAGCTGGAGCAGGCCGTCAAGGCGGGGGTCGGGCACGTGGTGCTCGACTCGTACCAGGAGGTCGAGCGACTGGCCGCCGTCGCCGAGCGCCACGGGACCAGGCAGCCGGTGCTGATCCGGGTCACCGTAGGCGTGGAGGCGCACACCCACGAGTTCATCGCCACCGCGCACGAGGACCAGAAGTTCGGCCTCTCGCTCGCCGGGGGCGCGGCGGCCGAGGGCGTTCGCCGGGTGCTGGCGCAGCCGAGCCTGGAGCTGCGCGGCATCCACTCGCACATCGGCTCGCAGATCTTCGACACGGCCGGCTTCGAGGTGGCCGCCCGCCGGGTGGTCGGCCTGCTGGCCGAGGTCCGCGACGAGCACGGGATCGAGCTGCCGGAGATCGACCTCGGCGGCGGCCTGGGCATCGCGTACACCAGCGAGGACGACCCGCGCGAGCCGGCCGAGATCGCCGCCGCGCTGGCCGCCATCGTCCGCCGGGAGTGCCGGGCGGTCGGACTGGAGGTGCCCCGGCTGAGCGTGGAGCCGGGCCGCGCGATCGCCGGCCCGACCGCGTTCACGCTGTACGAGGTGGGCACGGTCAAGCCGCTGGAGGGCCTGCGCACCTACGTCAGCGTGGACGGCGGGATGTCGGACAACATCCGCACCGCGCTGTACGACGCCGAGTACTCGGTCGCGCTGGTCTCGCGTGCCAGCGAGGCCGAGCCGATGCTGGTCAGGGTGGTGGGCAAGCACTGCGAGTCGGGTGACATCGTGGTGCGGGACGCCTTCCTGCCCGCCGACCTGGCGCCCGGCGACCTGCTCGCGGTGCCGGCCACCGGGGCGTACTGCCGCTCGATGGCCAGCAACTACAACCACGCACTCAAGCCTCCCGTGGTGGCCGTCGCGGACGGTTCGGCCCGGGTGATCGTCCGCCGGGAGACGGAGGAGGATCTCCTGCGTCTCGATATCGGCTGACGAAATTCTTGTCTCAGATCATGGACTCGCCGTAGATCGGTGCGGAAAGTCCCCGAGACTGGTATGGACGAATACCGTCGGGCCATCGGGAAAGGCCCGGCGGAGACCGAGAATGCAGAGCGGAGTCGGATGATGCGTACGCGCCCGCTGAAGGTGGCGTTGCTGGGCTGTGGTGTGGTGGGCTCCGAGGTGGCGCGCATCATGACGACGACGGCCGACGACCTCGCCGCGCGGATCGGCGCACCGGTCGAGCTCGCCGGTATCGCCGTCCGCCGCGCCGGTCGGGTCCGGCCCGGAGTGCCTGAGCACCTGATCACCACCGATGCCGAGGCCCTGGTGGGCCGGGGCGACATCGACGTCGTCATCGAGGTGGTCGGCGGCATCGAGCCCTCCAAGCACCTGATCCTGTCGGCCTTCGAGCAGGGCGCCTCGGTGGTCAGCGCCAACAAGGCGCTGCTCGCCAAGGACGGTGCCGAACTGCACCGGGCCGCCGCCGAGGCCGGTGTGGACCTGTACTACGAGGCCGCCGTGGCCGGCGCGATCCCGCTGATCCGCCCGCTGCGCGAGTCACTGGCCGGCGACAAGGTCGACCGGGTGCTGGGCATCGTGAACGGCACCACCAACTTCATCCTCGACAAGATGGACTCCACCGGTGCCGGGTACTCCGAGGCGCTGGAGGAGGCCACCGCGCTCGGTTACGCCGAGGCCGACCCCACCGCCGACGTGGAGGGCTTCGACGCCGCCGCCAAGGCCGCCATCCTGGCCGGGATCGCCTTCCACACCCGGGTGACCGCCGCCGAGGTCTACCGCGAGGGGATCACCGAGGTCACCGCCGCCGACATCGCCTCGGCCAAGGCGATGGGCTGCGTGGTCAAGCTCCTGGCGATCTGCGAGCGCGCCGCCGACGGCGCCTCCGTCACCGCCCGGGTCCACCCGGCGATGATCCCGCTGAGCCACCCGCTGGCCTCGGTGCGCGAGGCGTACAACGCGGTGTTCGTCGAGGCGGAGGCGGCCGGCCGGCTGATGTTCTACGGCCCCGGCGCCGGCGGCTCGCCGACCGCCTCGGCGGTGCTCGGCGACCTGGTGGCGGTCTGCCGCAACAAGCTGAACGGCGCCACCGGCCCGGGCGACTCGGTCTACACCAGGCTGCCGGCCAAGCCGATGGGCGAGGTCGTCACCCGCTACCACGTCAGCCTGGACGTCGACGACCGCGCGGGTGTGCTCGCCCAGGTGGCTTCGGTCTTCGCCGAGCACGGCGTCTCCATCGACACCGTGCGCCAGCAGGGCCGCGACGGCGACGCCTCGCTCGTCGTGGTGACCCACCGCGCCACCGACGCCGCGCTGTCGGCGACGGTCGACAAGCTGCGCGCGCTGGACAGCGTGCGTGACGTGGCCAGCATCATGCGGGTCGAAGGGGAGTAAGGCAGAGATGAACGCAGCGACCGCCGACCGCCCGAGCGGGCGGACCGCATCCCACACCCACCAGTGGCGCGGCCTGATCGAGGAGTACCGCGACCGCCTGCCGGTGAGCGACACCACCCCCGTGGTCACCCTGCTGGAGGGCGGCACGCCGCTGGTCCCCGCCCAGGTGCTCTCCGAGCGCACCGGCTGCGAGGTCTACCTCAAGGTCGAGGGCGCCAACCCGACCGGGTCCTTCAAGGACCGCGGTATGACCATGGCCATCTCCAAGGCCAAGGAGGACGGCGCACAGGCCGTCATCTGCGCCTCCACCGGCAACACCTCGGCCTCCGCCGCGGCGTACGCGGTGCGGGCGAAGATGGTCTCGGCGGTGCTGGTGCCGCAGGGCAAGATCGCGTTCGGCAAGATGGGCCAAGCCCTGGTGCACGGCGCCAGGATCCTCCAGGTCGACGGCAACTTCGACGACTGCCTGACGCTGGCGCGCGAACTGTCCGAGAAGTACCCGGTGGCGCTGGTCAACTCGGTCAACCCGGTCCGGATCGAGGGTCAGAAGACCGCCGCCTTCGAGATCGTGGACATGCTGGGCGACGCCCCCGACATCCACGTCCTGCCGGTCGGCAACGCGGGCAACATCACCGCGTACTGGAAGGGCTACCGGGAGTACGCCGAGGACGGGATGGCCTCCCGCAAGCCGCGGATGTGGGGCTTCCAGGCCGCCGGTTCGGCCCCGATCGTGGACGGCGCCCCGGTGCTGCACCCGCAGACCATCGCCACCGCGATCCGGATCGGCAACCCGGCATCCTGGGACTACGCGCTGGCCGCCCGGGACGAGTCCGGCGGCCTCATCGACAAGGTGACGGATCGTCAGATCCTCTCGGCGTACCGGTTGTTGGCCTCCCAGGAGGGTGTCTTCGTGGAGCCCGCCTCGGCCGCCGGCGTGGCCGGCCTGCTGGCCAAGGCGGAGGCCGGGCTGGTGGACCGGGGGCAGCGGATCGTCTGCACCGTCACCGGCAACGGCCTGAAGGACCCCGACTGGGCTGTGGCCGGTGCGCCGCAGCCGCAGGTCGTCCCGGTCGACCCGGAGGCGGCGGCCCGCCGCCTCGGACTGCTGGACTGACCGGCTTGACCCCGCAGCGGGGTTGACATTATGTCAGCAGTGGGCCGGCCCTTGTGGGACCGGCCCACTCGACGTCTCGCCCTGGCGCCTTTTGTGTCAATTGGCCGACCCTTTTCGTCCCCTTTTCCGTGCACTTTCCGGCCAGAACAGGCAACACGGCAGATCGGGGCCTGTTGGGTGTACCGCTGTGGAACCTCTCTTCGATAGTCTGGACCCGGCGGGTCGCGCCCTGACGTGACCGCCCGCCTCGCCGGGGCTCGCCGCACGGGCCCCGCCCGGGTACCCCCCACCAAGTCGGCCCGACGCGACCGGGCCGCCCACCGTCCGCCGCATGAGGCGCCTCGCGCCCCGCGTGGCAACGCCCGAGTTTCCCCCAGGAGAGTCCGAACACATGGCTGGTCCTGCGTTCCGTGCTGCCGCCGTCCGGGTCCGAGTCCCGGCCTCCAGTGCCAATCTCGGCCCCGGATTCGACGCCTTCGGACTCGCCCTGGGGCTCTATGACGACGTCGTGGTCCGGGTCGCCGAATCCGGTCTGAGCGTGGACATCGCCGGTGAGGGCGCCGAGACGCTGCCCCGGGACGAGAACCACCTGCTGGTCCGCTCGATGCGGGCGGCCTTCGACCGGCTCGGCGGCCAGCCGCGCGGCCTCGAAGTGGTCTGCGCCAACCGGATACCGCACGGCCGCGGCCTGGGCTCCTCCTCCGCCGCGATCTGCGCCGGCATCGTCGCGGCCCGCGCCGTCACCATCGGCGGCCCGTCCGCCCTGGACGACGCGGCACTGCTGGCCCTCGCCACCGAGCTGGAGGGGCATCCCGACAACGTCGCGGCCTGTCTGCGCGGCGGGTTCACCATCGCCTGGACGGACGAGGAGCGGGCCAGCGCGATCCGCCTCGACCCGTCCGAGCAGGTCGTCCCGGTCGTCTTCGTGCCGTCCACCGAGGTGCTCACCGAGACGGCCCGCGGCCTGCTGCCCAAGACCGTCCCGCTCGCCGACGCGGCGGCCAACGCCGGGCGCTCCGCGCTACTGGTCGAGGCCCTCACCCGGCAGCCCGAACTGCTGCTCGCCGCCACCGAGGACCGGCTGCACCAGGACTACCGCGCCTCTGCGATGCCGGACAGCGCCGCCCTGGTCGCCGCCCTGCGCGCCGAGGGCGTCCCGGCCGTCATCTCCGGCGCCGGGCCGACCGTACTCGCCCTCTCCGACGAGGCCGGCGCCGACAGGCTGGCGGAGTTCGGGGGCACGGCGTTCGCCGTCCACCGGCTCAAGCTGGACCGCGTCGGTGCCGCGGTACTGCCGCTGGACCTGTGACGCGTTTCCCACGGGTGGCACGTTGAACAGCGTGAATGCGGCAATTCAATGGACATGGGGCGCGATTCGTGAGAGGGACACGATTCGTGGGACAGACACGATTGACGAGATCAGGGCTGGGGAATGTGTCAGGGGGTCGGTAGTGTTAACCTCATTGCTGCACCAGATGCCCTCCGGGGCGCGGTGCGCCGCGTCCCGAGCCCGCCCCGGCACTGTGGAGCAGTCCGCAGTAGCAGGAACCGGAAGTACGGGACCACGATTCTCCGGGAGCCCGCCAAAGCGCGTACGCAGCCTGCCTGCGCGATTGCGGCCGCATCCCGAAGCCGTGACGGCACCTGACCCGCTTTTTCGGCCTCGTCCCTAGTGGCACGGCCGAGCGGGGCCCGTGGTACCGCCGCGCGACGGGGGCCCGGGTATCGCAGGCAGCGAGGTCGGCGGGAGACCGATCCGCAGCCCACTTCGCACCACAGTGCACCGCACATCGCAGCTCCCCGGACTGGCTCCGCCATTCGGGGGATCACCGCCTCGGACCGACGCAGTCGAGCGTTGGTCAGGACAGCACAACCGGTCGCCGAGCCAGACAGGCCGACGTCCGCTCCAGGGAAGGACCCTTAGTGAGCGACACCACCGATCTGATGGGCGCGCGCCCGGACGCTGACGCGTCGGACGCGGCCGCCGCCGCCCCCGCGGCCCCGGCGCGACGCCGCCGTACCGCCGCCGCGGGCCTGGACGGCCTGGTCCTGGCCGAGCTGCAGAAGCTCGCCTCGACCCTCGGAATCAGCGGTACCGGACGCATGCGCAAGAGCCAGCTGATCGAGGCCATCAAGGAGAAGAGCGGCGGGGACCCGCTGCTCGCCGGTGCCGCGGCCGCGCCGGCCAAGCGGACCGCCAAGGCGGCGCCCGCCGCCGCTGCTCCGGCCGCCGAGGAGGCTAAGCCCGCGCGCCGTACCAGGGCCGCCGCTGCCGCGACCGCCGAGCCGGTCGCGCAGATCGAGATCCCGGTCCAGGCCGCCGCCGAGACCACCGCCGCGCCCGCACGCGCCGAGCGCCCCCGTCGCCGGGCCACCGCGGCCGCCGGCGCCCCGGTCGCCGAGGCCGCCGCCGAGCCGACCACCGCCGTGGTCGCCGAGGCCAAGGCCGAGACCCGCACCGAGACCCGCGCCGAGGGCAAGCCCGCCGAGGGGCGCGGCTTCGAGGGCGAGGGTCGCTCCGAGGGCCGCCGCGAGCGCCGCGACCGCCGCGAGCGGCGCGAGGGCGAGCGCGTGGAGGGCGGCGAGGCCCAGGCCGCGCAGGACGGCGACGGGCGGGAGTCGCGCCGCGAGCGCCGCAGCCGCCGGGACCGCCGCGAGGGCGGCCAGCAGGGCCAGCAGCAGGCCGTGCAGGAAGGCGGCCAGGGCCGTCAGCCGGCCGCCCAGCCGGCCGTCGGCGGCTTCGAGGAGGACGAGTACGGCGACGGCCGCCGCGGCCGCCGGGGCCGCTACCGCGACCGCCGTGGCCGCGGCCGCCGCGAGGGCTTCGAGGGCGGCGCCGTCGAACCGCAGATCGGCGACGACGACGTCCTGATCCCGGTCGCGGGCATCCTGGACATCCTCGACAACTACGCCTTCGTCCGGACCTCCGGCTACCTGCCGGGCCAGAACGACGTCTACGTCTCGCTGGCCCAGGTCCGCAAGCACGGTCTGCGCAAGGGTGACGCCATCACCGGCGCCGTGCGCCAGCCGCGTGACGGCGAGCGCCGGGAGAAGTTCAACGCCATGGTGCGGCTGGACTCCGTCAACGGCATGGACCCGGACAGCGGCCGCAACCGCCCCGAGTTCGGCAAGCTGACCCCGCTGTACCCGCAGGAGCGCCTGCGGCTGGAGACCGACCCGGGCGTCCTGACCACCCGCATCATCGACCTGGTGTCGCCGATCGGTAAGGGCCAGCGCGGTCTGATCGTCGCCCCGCCGAAGACCGGCAAGACGATGATCATGCAGGCGATCGCCAACGCGATCACCCACAACAACCCCGAGTGCCACCTGATGGTCGTCCTGGTCGACGAGCGTCCGGAGGAGGTCACCGACATGCAGCGGTCGGTGAAGGGCGAGGTCATCTCCTCGACCTTCGACCGCCCGGCCGAGGACCACACCACCGTCGCCGAGCTCGCCATCGAGCGTGCCAAGCGCCTGGTGGAGCTGGGCCACGACGTGGTGATCCTGCTGGACTCGATCACCCGCCTGGGCCGCGCCTACAACCTGGCGGCTCCGGCCTCCGGCCGCATCCTGTCCGGTGGTGTCGACTCGACCGCGCTGTACCCGCCGAAGAAGTTCTTCGGTGCCGCGCGCAACATCGAGAACGGCGGCTCGCTGACCATCCTCGCCACCGCCCTGGTGGAGACCGGCTCCCGGGCCGACGAGGTGGTCTTCGAGGAGTTCAAGGGCACCGGCAACATGGAGCTCAAGCTCGACCGCAAGCTCTCGGACAAGCGCATCTTCCCGGCCGTCGACGTCGACGCGTCCTCCACCCGCAAGGAGGAGATCCTGCTGGGCAACGAGGAGCTGGCCATCACCTGGAAGCTCCGCCGGGTGCTGCACGCGCTGGACTCGCAGCAGGCGATCGAGCTGCTGCTGGACAAGATGAAGCAGACCAAGAGCAACGCCGAATTCCTGATGCAGATCGCCAAGACCACGCCGGGCTCCGGCGACTGACGATCCGTCCGACCGTAAGCCCCGGACCGCTTCGCGCGGTCCGGGGCTTACGCGTTTCCAAGGGAAATTTAAGAAATTGCCTTACAATCCTCTGCTTCGCTTATGCTCGAAAAGGTGCGCAGGTCGAAATGACGTGCAGGTGGAGGAGCGGGGGCAATATGGTCGACCATCGCAGGAATAGCGGCCGATGGCTGCGGATCGCCGTGTTCACCCTGGCCGGTCTGCTCGTCCTCGGCGGCGCGGCCGCCGGATACGCGTACTGGAAGCTGAACCGCAACATCAAGGGCGTGGACATCAACGCCCAGCTCGGCACCGCCCGGCCGCCCGCGGCCACCGACGGCTCGTTCAACGTGCTGGTCCTGGGCTCGGACTCGCGCAGCGGCAGCAACGGCAACCTGGCCGGCGGGAACGCCGACGGCACCGCGCGCTCGGACACCGCGATGGTGGTGCACGTCAACCAGGACCACACCGCGGCCAGTGTGGTGAGCATTCCCCGCGACACGCTGGTGCCCCGTCCCGAATGCCTCACCGCCGGCGGGAAAACCGTTCCCGCCGCGCGGAGCGTGATGTACAACTCCGCGTTCGAGACCGGTGGTCCGGCGTGTGCGGTGAAGACCACCGAGCAGCTCACCGGGATGCGGATGGACCATTTCGTGGAGATCGACTTCTCGGGTTTCGCGAATTTCATAGACGCGATCGGCGGGGTGGACGTGACCACCACGGTGAGCATCAAGGACAAGGACAGCGGCCTCGACCTGCCGGCCGGCGACCACCACCTGGGCGGGACCCAGGCGCTCGCCTTCGTCCGCACCCGGCACGGCGTCGGCGACGGCAGCGACCTCGGCCGGATCGAGCTGCAGAAGCAGATGGTGAAGTCGATCATGAAGCAGATCGGCGGCATCGGGCTGACCTCCGACCCGACCCGGCTCTGGTCGGTGGCCGACGGCCTCACCAGGAGCCTCACCACCGATTCCGACCTGGCCTCGGTCAACGCGCTGGTGGGCATGGCCGGCACGCTCAAGAAGATCGGCCCGAACGAGCTGACCATGGTCACCCTGCCCGTGGGCACCGCTCCCAGTGACCCGAACCGGGTGGTACCGCAGCAGCCGCAGGCAGACCGGCTCTGGACGGCGCTCAGGGCGGACCAGTCGGTGCCACACTCGATAGTGACCACCCAGCCCGCCAACCCGGCCGATGCGAGCCCCAGTGCGAAGGCGGGCCGAGGCCCGGAATAACCGGAAGCGCAACCCGGTTTGGGAAGAAGCGGTCGGTCCTGGCAGACTGGTCCGTCGGTCCCGGTTCACGAGCAGCTCCCTGCTGCCGACCCGGTGCCCTCCCGAACACTAGGAGAACCCCTTGAAGCCCAACGTTCACCCCGAGTACGTGGTCACCAAGGTGACCTGCACCTGTGGCAACGAGTTCACCACCCGGTCCACCGAGACCAGTGGCGAGATCCGCGCCGAGGTCTGCTCGCAGTGCCACCCGTTCTACACCGGCAAGCAGAAGATCCTCGACACCGGTGGCCGCGTGGCCCGCTTCGAGGCCCGCTTCGGCAAGCAGCACAGCGCGAAGGCCTAGCGCTCACTCGGCGCCGGTCTCCGGTGCCCCCGTACTCGGCGGGGGCACCGGGACCGGCGCCGTTCGTGTCTCTCCCCCGCAGCCGTCACCCGCGCGTCACCCCCCGGCGGCGCGTCTCTCACGGAAGTAGGCCCATCCCATGTTCGAGGCAGTCGAAGAGCTCCTCGTCGAGCACGCCGACCTCGAGAAGAGGCTGGCCGACCCGTCCGTCCACGCCGACCAGGCGAACGCCCGCAAGCTGGCCAAGCGCTACGCCGAGCTGACCCCGATCACCCGGACCTACCTGTCCTGGAAGCAGGCCGGCGACGACATCGAGGCCGCCCGCGAATTCGCGGCGGAGGACCCGGACTTCTTCGCCGAGGTGAAGGACTCCGAGGCCCGCCGCGAGGAGCTGACCGAGGAACTGCGGCTGCTGCTCGTCCCCCGCGACCCCAACGACGACAAGGACGTCATCCTGGAGGTCAAGGCGGGCGAGGGCGGCGAGGAGTCCGCGCTGTTCGCCGGCGACCTGCTGCGGATGTACCTGCGGTACGCCGAGCGGGTCGGCTGGAAGACCGAGATCATCGACGCCAACGAGTCGGACCTCGGCGGCTACAAGGACGTCTCGGTCGCGGTGAAGACGAAGGGCGGCACCGAGCCCGGCAACGGCGTCTGGGCCCGGCTGAAGTACGAGGGCGGCGTGCACCGGGTGCAGCGGGTGCCGGCCACCGAGTCGCAGGGCCGGATCCACACCTCGGCGGCGGGCGTGCTGGTCACCCCCGAGGCCGAGGAGGTCGAGGTCGAGATCCACGCCAACGACCTGCGGATCGACGTCTACCGCTCCTCCGGTCCTGGCGGCCAGTCCGTCAACACCACCGACTCGGCGGTCCGGATCACCCACCTGCCGACCGGTATCGTGGCCTCCTGCCAGAACGAGAAGAGCCAGCTGCAGAACAAGGAGCAGGCGATGCGCATCCTGCGGTCGCGCCTGCTGGCCGCCGCGCAGGAGGAGGCCGAGCGGGAGGCCTCCGACGCCCGCCGCAGCCAGGTCCGCACGGTGGACCGCTCGGAGCGGATCCGTACGTACAACTTCCCGGAGAACCGCATCTCCGACCACCGCACGGGCTTCAAGTCGTACAACCTGGACCAGGTCCTGGACGGCGACCTCAATGCGGTGATCCAGTCCTGCGTGGACGCCGACGCGGCAGCCAAGCTGGCCGCCGCCCAGGAGAACTGAGTACCTAAGGGGTCGGTCGGATGAACCTGCTGCTCGCCGAGGTGGCCCAGGCCACCCAGCGGTTGGCCGCGGCCGGCGTGCCGTCGCCGCGCTTCGACGCGGAGGAGCTCGCGGCGTACATCCACAACGTCAAGCGCAGCCAGCTGCACACGGTCAAGGACGCCGACTTCGACGCCCGGTACTGGGAGGCGATCGCGCGCCGGGAGGCGCGCGAGCCGCTGCAGCACATCACGGGGCGGGCGTTCTTCCGCTACCTGGAGCTGGAGGTGGGCCCCGGGGTGTTCGTACCCCGGCCGGAGACCGAGACGGTCGTCGAGTGGGCCATAAACGCCGTGCGCGACATGGACGTTGCCGAGCCCCTGGTGGTCGACCTGTGCACCGGCTCCGGCGCCATCGCGCTGGCGCTCGCGCAGGAGCTGCCGCGCTCCATCGTGCACGCCTTCGAGATGGACGAGAAGGCGCTGGAGTACACCCGCCGGAACATCGCCGCCAGTTCCGACCGGGCCCGCGTCACCCTGCACGCCGGGGACGCGACCCGCGCCTTCGAGGACGACCGCTCCTGGGACGGCCGCTTCGACCTGGTGATCAGCAACCCGCCGTACATCCCGCTCACCGAGTGGGAGTACGTCGCCCCCGAGGCCCGCGACCACGACCCGGAGCTGGCCCTGTTCTCCGGTGAGGACGGGCTGGACACCATCCGTGGCATCGAGCGGGTCGCGGCCCGCCTGCTGCGGCCGGGCGGCGCGGTCGTCATCGAGCACGCCGACACCCAGGGCGGCCAGGTGCCGTGGATCTTCAACGAGGATGCCGGCTGGACGGACGCCGCCGACCACCGGGACCTGAACAACCGGCCGCGCTTCACAACCGCCCGGAGGGCGTCGTTGTGAGCCGTCGAGCAGAGCACGACCGCCCGGGCGCGTCGTGGTGAACGACCGAGCAGAGCACGACCGCCCGGGCGCGTCGTGGTGAACGACCGAGCAGAGCACGACGGCCCGGAGGGCGTCGCCGTGATACACGCCGTCCGGACCGACCTGAGCCATCCTGGAAGGGGACCGTACCGATGAGCCGCCGATACGACTGTGCCGATGCCGGTGACCGGGCCACGGGCCTGCGCGAGGCCGCCTCGGCGATCCGCCGCGGCGAGCTGGTGGTGCTGCCCACGGACACCCTGTACGGCATCGGTGCCGACGCCTTCAGCCCGGAGGCCGTCGGCGGGCTGCTGGCCGCCAAGGGGCGAGGCCGCAACATGCCCTCGCCGGTGCTGGTCGGCTCGCCGACCACCCTGCACGGCCTGGTCACCGACTTCTCCGAGCAGGCCTGGGAGCTGGTCGACGCGTTCTGGCCGGGCGGTCTGACCCTGGTCGCCAAGCACCAGCCCTCGCTGCGCTGGGACCTCGGCGAGACCCGGGGCACCGTCGCGGTCCGGATGCCGCTGCACCCGGTCGCCATCGAGCTGCTCAACAACACCGGTCCGCTGGCCGTCTCCAGCGCCAACAAGAGCGGCAGCCCGGCGCCCGCGACCTGCGACGACGCCTTCGCCCAGCTCGGCGAGTCGGTCGCGGTCTACCTGGACGGCGGTACGGCCGAGCACGCCACCCCCTCCACCATCGTGGACGTCACGGGCAAGGTCCCGGTCCTGCTGCGGGCGGGCGCGGTCAGCGTCGAGCAGCTGAGGGAGGTCGTCCCGGACCTGGAGGCCGGCAGTTGACAGCGGCCTCGCTGCACGGCGCCGGTCCGGCCTCCGGCATACCCGAGTACCCCGGGTACCTCACCGTCTCGCCCCGGCCGCTGGAGACCTTCCGGATCCTGTTCGTCTGCACCGGCAACATCTGCCGGTCGCCGATCGCCGAGCGGCTGACCCGGCACGAGCTGGACGTCCGGCTGCGCGGGTCCGCCGCCGACCGGATCCTGGTCGAGAGCGCCGGCACCTGGGGGCACGAGGGCGCGCCGATGGAGGCCCACGCGGCGACGGTGCTGGACGAGTACGGCGCGGACAGCGCGGGTTTCGTCGGCCGTGAACTACTGGACGAGCACGTGGTCGAGGCCGACCTGGTGCTCACCGCAACCCTGGACCACCGGGCGCAGGTCATCTCGATGGGCCACACCGCCGGGCTGCGGACCTTCACGCTGAAGGAGTTCACCCGGCTGGTGCGGCGGATCGACCCGAGCACGCTGCCGGACCCGCGGCAGGGCGCGGACGTCACCCAGCGGGCCCGGGCGCTGGTCCGCTCGGCGGCCGCGCTGCGGGGGTGGCTGCTCGCCGCCTCGCCGGAGGCGGACGAGGTGCACGATCCCTACGGCGCACCGATCGGGATGTTCCGCAACTGCGGCGAGGAGATATTCGACGCCGTCGAACCCGTGGTCACCGCCCTCACCGGCGTTCCCGGCCACGCGGCCTGAATCGCGGGGGCGCTCGGCGACGGCGAGGCGCCCCCGGCCCGGCCGATCACCCCCCGGGCCGGGGGCGCCACCGCCCCGTGGCCCGTACCGGCGCTTCGACGAAACCACGTCCCGCCCCCCGAAGCAGTGCCCCGGCGAAGGGCGGTACTCCCGCCCCCGAGCAGTCCCCCGACCGGCTCGGGAGCGGCAGGACTCATCCCCGCAGGTGCCCCAGCACCGACCGCATCGCGTGCTCCACGGCGGCGCGTGCCTCGTCGGTGTGGTCGAGCGTCTCGAACCCGTGGTGGCCGAGCGGCACGTCGATCACCTCGACATCGGCCCCGCAGTCCTCGGCGGCGGCCAGGAACTCCTCGCCCGACGCCGCGATCTCCGGGATGTCCAGCTCCACCCGGGTCAGCACGATCGGCAGCCGGCCCGCGGAACGCAGCGCGGCCGCCGGACGGAACCGGGACTCCCCGAGCCCCCAGGCCGGCATCGGCGCGAGCATGGCGTAGGTCGCCGCCACGCACCGCAGCCACGGCGGCGGCGTCGCGAGCCAGTCCGCGGACAGCAGTGCGCCGCCGGAGAAGAACCACAGGGCGACCCGTTCCCCGTCGACGCGCGGATCGGCTCGGACGAGTTCGACCGCCGCCGCGACGTCCTCGGCGGACTGCTCGTAGGAGCGGGTGTCGTGCAACCGGTGCTCCATCGTCACGCCGACCGCTCCCAGACTCGCCGCGTACCGGCCGTAGCCCACGAAGGCCGGCCACTCCCGCGGCCTGGGCCGCATGCCGGGGGGAACGGGGCCGCCGTGGACGAACACCACGGCCGGCCTGGGGCCGTCGGCGTCGGGCAGGTACAGGTCGACGTGCCCCACCCGCTCGCGCCCACGCTCCGGTACGTCCAGCACGAAGGGCCGGTGGAGTGCGGGCTGCTCCGGTGCGGACAGCCGGTGCCCTTCGCCCGCGGCGGCCCGGAGCAGTACCTCGGCCAGCTCGTCGGGGCAGGACAGCATCGGCCAGTGCCCGGTCGCGAGTTCGAAGATGCCCACCCCGGGGTCGAGGAGCGGCTTGAAGCGCGGCTCTCCCATGCGTGCCACGGTCTCGACCATGGCGATGCTCAGCCCGTTGGCGGTGCACAGGATGCCGGACGTCGGAATCCCGGAGGCCGCCCCCGACAGCCGCAGCGGCCGGCTGAACGTGCCCAGCGGCTGCGGTGCGGCAAGCTCGACCAGCCGGGCCAGTGAGTCCGCCGGGACGCCGGCGGTGCTGCCCAGGGACGGCCAGTCGTCGAGCGACGGCGGGGAGATCAGTCCGCTGTCCTCGGCCTGCCGCAGCAGCCGGTCCCGGACCGCCGGGTCGGGCAGCAGGTCGAGGACCGACTCACCGTCCAGGACCAGGCCCGCGTCCAGGTAGACGATCCGGGAGATCCGCTCGGGGCGCCGGTCGGCGGCGCCCAGCACGGGGTGGATGCCGTAGTCGTGGCCGACGATGACCAGTTCCGGAGCGTCCACCTGGTCGATCAGTCGCACCAGGTCCTCGATGTGGGTGTCCAGATCCGTGTCGGGACCCGCGAGATCGCGGCCCTCGCCCATGCCGGTGAGTGTCACCGGGTGCACCTCGGCCCCCGACTCCCGCAGCCGGGCGGCCACCTCCTGCCAGATCCAGCCGCCGGTGTAGCTGCCCGGCACCAGCACGAACGCAGTCATGATCGTCTCCTTGCACGTCTCGGTCCGCACGGTCAGCCCCGGAGGCCGCCCGCGCTCCCCGGTACGGTAGGAACTCCCCCTGAGGGAGGTTCAAGCCTTGAGTCCTGAAAGCACGTTGAGCATCGGAGAACTGGCCGAGCGCGCGGGCGTCACCGTGAAGACCGTCCGCTTCTACTCGGACCGCGGACTGCTGCCCGAGGCCGGCCGCAGCACCGGGGGGCACCGCCGGTACGCCCCCGAGGCGCTCGGGAGGCTCCGCCTGATCCGCTCGCTGCGCACCCTCGACCTGCCGGTCCCGGAGGTGGGCCGGGTCCTGGACCGGGAGGGCGCGCTGGAGGACGTCATCGCGGGGCAGCTGAAGGAGCTCGGCTCGCAGCTGGCCGCCCTGCGCTGGCGGGAGGCCGCCCTCCAGCTGCTCCGGGACTGCACCGCCGAGGAGCGCGTCGACCGGCTGCGCCTGATCGGTGCCGTGGCCACCCCGCCCAGCACGGCCCCGATGGTGCGGTTCTGGCGCCAGGTGCTGCCCGCGCGGCTGCCGGCCCGGTTGTTCTCCTCGATCGTCGAAGCGGCGGTTCCGCAACCGCCCGCGGATCCGACCCCGGCCCAGGTGCTGGCCTTCGCCCGGCTGCACGCCCTCACCTCCGAAGCCCGCCTGGGCCACTGCCGACCGGAATCCCACTGCCAGGGCAAGGACCCGGCCGTGCTCTACGACGGCCTGGCCGAGGCGTACGGGCTGGCCGCTCCGGACCTGCGGGCGCGGGCGCGGCCGTACGAGGGCGCGGCGCTCGACTGCTTCGTCGCCGCCCACGCCCGCTTCCACCGGACGCGGGACACCCCGGCCTTCCGCAGCCGGCTCAGCGGCCTGCTGGCCCAGTCGGCGGACTCCGTCATGGACGGCTACTGGCAGCTCGGCGCCGAACTGTCCACGTCGGCGGAGCCGACCCTCGGTGCCACCGACGACTGGCTGCGCGCCGCCCTGGACAGCCAGGTCGACCAGGCGGCGCGCTGACGCCTTCGGGGCGCGGGGCCGGCGCGGGAATCCGCCGGACAGGCCCGAAAGGTGTCTGCTGGCTCGCGTCGGCGGGCCGGAAGCGGGGCCCGGTCCTACGCTGGAGGGGATCCGCCCGCCGCTGCCCGGGAGTGCCGCCATGACCGTCACCGATGCCGCACAGGTGCACTGGGAGGCCGCAGCGGCCCTGCGGCAGGCCGACCCCCAGCTGGCCGATCTGCTGGCCGCCGAGGCGGTCCGCCGGGCCGAGAGCCTGCAGCTGCTGGCGGGGGAGAACGTCACCAGCCCGGCGGTGCTGGCGGCGCTGGGCGGACCGCTGATCGACAAGTACGCCGAGGGCTACCCGGGGCGGCGGCACCACGCGGGCTGTGCGCTGGCGGACGCCGCCGAGCTGCTGGCGATCGACCGGGCCAGGCAGCTGTTCGCCGCCGAGCACGCCAACGTCCAGCCCCGGTCGGCCACTTCGGCGATGCTCGCGGCCTACGCGGCACTGCTGCGGCCCGGTGACGTGGTGCTGGCGATGTCCCTGCAGCACGGCGGGCATCTCAGCTGCGGCTCGCGGGCGAACTTCTCCGGCCGCTGGTTCGACTTCATCGGTTACGGGGTGCGCGAGGACGACCAGTTGATCGATCTCGACCAGGTGCGCGAACTGGCGAGACTGCACCGGCCGAAAGCCATCGTCGCGGGCGGAATTTCCTATCCCCGACATCTGGACTGGGCCGGATTCCGGAAGATCGCAGACGAAGTGGACGCCTATCTGATCGCCTCCGTCGCCCAGATCACCGGACTGATCGCCGGGGGAGTGGCCCCCTCGCCGGTGCCGTACGCGGATGTGACCGTGGCCGCCACGCACAAGCTGCTGCGCGGCCCGCGCGGTGGGCTGCTGCTCTGCTCGGCCGAGTTGGCCGAGCGGGTGGACCGGGCGGTGTTCCCGTTCAGTCAGGGCGGGGCGGCGATGAACGAGGTGGCGGGCAAGGCGGTGGCCTTCGCCGAGGCCGCAACGGCGGCGTTCGCCGAGTACCTGCACCGGGCGGTGGACGGTGCCCGCGCCCTGGGCGAGGTGCTGGCGGCCGCGGGGGCCCGGCCGCAGACCGGCGGCACCGACACCCACCTGGTGACCGCCGACGTCAGCCCGCTCGGGCTGAGCGGCCGGGAGGCCGAGCAGCGCTGCGCGGCGGCCGGGCTGATGCTCGGCAAGTGCGCGCTGCCGTACGACCCGGCACCCGCGGCCGAGGGGTCGGGCATCAGGCTCGGTACCGGCGCGCTGGCCGCCCAGGGCCTGGGGCGGAGCGAGTTCGCCGAGGTCGGGGCACTGATCGGGCGGCTGCTGACCGACGGCCCCGACCCCGTGATCGGCGCCCGGGTGCGGGAGCTGGCGGCGGCCTTCGGGGTGCGCTGAGCGGGGCCGGGGTCGCGTCGGCGGCGGAGAAAACGGGGGTGAGGCGAACCGCGGTGCGCACCTGCTCGTCCGACTCAATAAGGTGTGCACCGTGGCGTCGCACCTCGAACCCCTGACAAGCACGGGAGTACCTTCGGTACTCGACCGTCGGACCGTCGCGCTGGAGGCCAGTGGTGCGTGAGTATCTGCTGGTGCTGTTCGTCACCGCGGCCGTCACCTACCTGCTGACCGGTCCGGTACGGAAGTTCGCCATCGTCGCGGGTGCGATGCCGGCGGTCCGCGAACGCGACGTACACCGGGAACCGACGCCCCGGCTCGGCGGGATCGCGATGTTCGGCGGTCTGTGCGCCGGGCTGCTGGTGGCCTCGCAGCTGACCAACCTGGGCCACCTGTTCATCCAGACCGCCGACGTGCGGGCGCTGCTCTCCGGTGCCGGGATCATGTGGATCCTGGGCGTGCTGGACGACAAGTGGGGCGTGGACGCCCTGGTGAAGCTCGGCGGTCAGATGATCGCCGGCGGTGTCATGGTCTGGCAGGGCGTGACCGTGATCTCGATTCCGGTCCCCGGCTTCGGCACGGTATCGGTCACCCCGACCATGGGGATGATCATTTCGGTGACCCTGGTCGTCGTCATGGTGAACGCGGTGAACTTCATCGACGGCCTGGACGGCCTGGCGGCCGGCATGGTCTGCATCGCCGCGACCGCGTTCTTCCTGTACTCCTACCGGCTCTGGTACGGGTACGGCATCAACGACGCCGCCCCCGCCGTGCTCTTCAGCGCGGTGCTGATCGGGATGTGCCTGGGCTTCCTGCCGCACAACCTGCACCCGGCGCGGATCTTCATGGGCGACTCGGGCTCGATGATGCTCGGACTGATGCTCGCCGTGGCGGCTATTTCGATCACCGGTCGTGTCGACCCCGATCTGATCACCGACCAGACCGGTTCGCAGACCACCACCGTGCACGAACTGGTGCCGATCTACATTCCGCTGCTGCTGCCGCTGACCGTGATCGCGCTGCCGCTGGCCGACCTGCTGCTCGCCGTGGTGCGCCGCACCTGGGCCGGCAAGTCGCCGTTCGCGGCCGACAAGCAGCACCTGCACCACCGCCTGCTGGAGGTCGGCCACTCGCACAGCCGGGCCGTGCTGATCATGTATTTCTGGGCCGCGCTGATCGCCTTCGGCACCGTGGCCTTCTCCTCGATGCCGGGCGCCGGCCGGGCGCTGGTGCTGAGCATCGCCGGGCTCTGCCTGGTCGGCATCGTGGTGCTGCTGATGCCGCGCTTCCGGCCGCACGCCCCGCGCGCCGTACAGGCGTTCGTGCCGCCGCGGTACCGCAAGGCCGTCGGCCGCGGGGCCGAGGCCGCGGCCGAGCTGCCGGCGATGGCGGAGCTGTCCGCCGAGGACAAGGAGCTGCTCGGCCGGATCGGCACCGGGGCCACCGCGGCCGGTGGTCGAGGTGACCGGAACAGCTGATTGGCCGTCAACTTCCGTTCACTCGATGGACGGTATCGTTGAGCCGTCGGTGTGACAGGGGCCACACCTTCATGGTAAAGCTCTAATCAAATAGTTTGTGATACCGTTCACGAGTACCGAGAACACGCCGAAAGATCTGACAGCTGCAGGACTCCTGTCCCTGGTCGGTCTGCCTCGACGGTCCCGCTGTCGAGTGGCCGGACTCCGGCGGACGTTCTCGGTGCGGTGTCATCACCGCGTACTCTGTGCCCGTCCCCATTTCGCCGACATGCCGCCGGAGCTGCCGACATGCCGTCCCACGACGCCCGGATTCCTCTCCGTGGCGCCGCAATCCCCACTGCGGTCGCCGGAGTTGTCGCCCTTGCGATCTCCACCGCACTGGTGGGGTCCAAGGGGCTGATCGGTGCACTCTTCGCAACCGTCCTGGTACTGGCCTTCTTCGCCTCGGGACAGATCGCCCTGGATCGGCTGACCAGGAACAATCCGCAGATGCTGCAGGCCGGTGGGCTGCTCGTCTACATGACGCAGATCCTGCTGGTGGGCATCGTGCTGGCGGTGTTCAAGGACACCACCCTCTTCGACACGAAGGCCTTCGGCCTCAGCCTGCTCGGCTGCGCCCTGACCTGGACGGGCTTCCAGGTGCGCGCCGCGATGAAGGCCAAGATCTACTACGTGCAGACCGACTCCGACGAGAAGCAGGATGCGCCGTCGGGGCGTCAACCGTGACAGGACCAGACTGTCCCCCGAGCGAGGGGGGCGGTGTTTATGCGGTACTGACGGACTGCTATCGTCCGTCGCAGCAGCGGAGTGCGGGATGCGGCCAGGTCCCTCCGGTAGTCGGACGGATCGCCCCCCGGACTCGTGAAGTCTTCGAAGGCCCCGCAGCGTCAACCGCAGCGCCGGGCCGGCGAGAAACCCAACTAGTTCCAGTGCCGCTCCGTGGCCCGAGGCCACGCCGACACACCGAGGTTGCCGTAACCATGCGTCATGACGAAGGAGTCTGTGGTGGGTGCTGACGTACAGCTCGCCTCTGAGGCCGGATGCCACCTGTTCTCCGGTTGCGGCTTCCCCGCCCCTGGCCTGAACGAGTTTCAGTTCAAGCCGATCTTCTCGATCGGCGGCGTCGACTTCAACAAGCCGATGCTGCTCTCGATGGTCGCCGCCCTGCTGGTGGTCGGCTTCTTCTGGACCGCCTTCGCCAAGCCGAAGCTCGTTCCCGGCAAGATGCAGCTCGTCGGTGAGATCGCCTACGACTTCGTCAAGCGCAGCATCGTGCTGGAGACGATCGGCAAGAAGGGCGAGAAGTACGTCCCGATGCTGGTCTCGATGTTCTTCTTCGTCTGGTTCATGAACATCATGTCGATCATCCCGTTCGCACAGTTCCCTGTGACGGCGGCGATCGCGTTCCCGGCGGGCCTGGCGGCCATCGTCTGGATCACCTACATGACCCTGACCTTCAAGAAGCACGGCTTCGTCGGCGGTCTGAAGAACCTCTGCTGGCCATCGGGCATCCCCGGCTGGGTCATGTTCATCCTGGTGCCGATCGAGTTCTTCTCCAACATCTTCGTGCGCCCCTTCACGCTCGCGGTCCGAGCCTTCGCGAACATGTTCGCCGGCCACCTGCTGATCGTGATGTTCTCCGTCGCCTCCTGGTACCTGCTCAGCCCGAGCATCGGTGCGCTGTACGGCAGCGTCTCCTTCGTGGTCGCCGTCGGCCTCACCGCCTTCGAGCTCCTGGTCCAGTTCCTGCAGGCCTACATCTTCGTGATGCTGGCCAGCAGCTACATCGCCGGTGCGCTTGAGGAAGCGCACTGAGCCCGCTGAACCACCCGCTCCACCCCTAGTCGTCCGGTGGCCAATCACCACCGGGTTCCACCCCCCTGAAAGGGACAGCTGAAAATGAGCGCTCTCGCCGCCTCCTTTGGCGTCTACGGTTCCGTTGCCTCCATCGGTTACGGCCTCGCCGCGATCGGCCCCGGCATCGGCGTTGGTCTGATCTTCGGCAACGGTGTGCAGGCCATGGCCCGCCAGCCCGAGGCTGCCGGTCTGATCCGCTCCAACATGTTCATCGGCTTCGCCCTCACCGAGGCGCTCGCCCTGATCGGCATCGTCATGCCGTTCGTCTTCGGCAAGGGCCCGCAGTAAGCCCGCTTAGACCCTTCAGAGGGAAGGTCCAGATATGAGCATCGCGACTCAGCTCGCGGAAGAGGCGCAGATGAACCCGCTTCTTCCGGACACGGTCGAGATCATCATCGGCCTGCTCTGCTTCTTCATCGTCTTCGGCATCCTCGGCAAGAAGCTCCTCCCCAGCATTGAGAAGGTGCTGTCGGAGCGTCGGGACGCCATCGAGGGCGGCATGGAGCGTGCGCAGACCGCCCAGGCCGAGGCTCAGGCCCTGCTTGAGCAGTACCGCGCTGAGCTCGCCGAGGCGCGTCACGAGGCCGCCCGCATCACCGAGCACGCTCGCGAGCAGGGCGCCGTCCTGATCGCCGAGATGCGCGAGGAGGGCCAGCGCCAGCGCGACGCGATCGTCACCGCCGGCCACGCCCAGATCGAGGCTGACAAGAAGCAGGCGACTGCCGCCCTGCGCCAGGACGTCGGTTCGCTCGCCACCCAGCTGGCGACCCGCATCGTGGGCGAGTCCCTGGAGGACCACGCCCGCCAGAGCGGCGTGATCGACCGCTTCCTGGACGAGCTGGAGGCCAAGGCCGCCGTTGCCCAGGGCGCGGCCAAGTGATCGGCGCCAGCCGCGAGGCCCTGGCGGCCGGTCGCGAGAACCTGGAGAGCCTGACCGACAACACCTCGGTGGACTCGGCCAAGCTCGCCGAGGAGCTCGCCGCTGTGACCGCTCTGCTGGACCGCGAGGTCTCGCTGCGCCGCGTGCTGACCGACCCTTCGCGGTCGGGCCAGGACAAGGCCCAGCTGGTCTCCTCGCTGCTGTCCGGCCAGGTCTCCGGCGAGACGGTGGACCTGGTCTCCGGACTGGTCCGGTCCCGTTGGTCCGGTTCCCGTGACCTGGTCGACGCCGCCGAGGAACTCGCCGCCTACGCCGAGATCATCGCGGCGGAGAAGGCCGGCTCGCTGGACGACGTCGAGGACGAGCTGTTCCGCTTCGGCCGCGTGGTCGCCGGTTCGCACGAGCTGCGGTCCGCGCTCACCGAGCCCAAGGCCGGTGTCGCCGAGAAGACGGCACTGATCAAGAAGCTGCTGGGCGGCCGTGCCAACCCGGGCACCGTCCGCCTGGTCACGTCCCTGGTCACCAACCCGCGTGGCCGTAGCCTGGAACAGGGCCTGGAGTCCTACTCCAAGCTCGCCGCCGCCCGGCGCGACCGTGTGGTGGCCCTGGTCACCGCGGCCGTCCCGCTGTCGGACCGCCAGAAGGAGCGGCTCGCCGCTGCGCTGGGCGGGCTGTACGGCCGCCAGGTGCACCTGAACATCGACATCGACCCCGAGGTCGTCGGCGGTGTCCGGGTGCAGATCGGTGACGAGATCATCGACGGCACCGTGTCGAGCCGCCTCGAAGGCGCTCGCCAGGCCCTCGAGGGCTGAGCACCAGCACCATCCGACCCTCGGTCGGGCGCCGGCTCAACAAGAGCCGGTAAATCGTACGGCCGGTTCATACGACCCGGCCGAGAGTCGAGTACTTGCGGCCCTCAATGGCGGGCCGAGGATCGCAAACTAGGAGAGCAGGGAAGCCTGATGGCGGAGCTTACGATCCGTCCGGAGGAGATCCGGGACGCGCTGGCCGACTTTGTCCAGTCGTACCAGCCGGACGCCGCCTCGCGTGAAGAGGTCGGCACGGTCACTGACGCGGCAGACGGTATCGCCCATGTCGAGGGTCTGCCCTCGGTCATGGCCAACGAGCTGCTGAAGTTCGAGGACGGCACCCTCGGTCTCGCGCTGAACCTCGACAGCCGTGAGATCGGTGTCGTCATCCTCGGCGAGTTCGGCGGCATCGAGGAGGGCCAGACGGTCCGCCGCACCGGCGAGGTCCTCTCCGTCCCGGTCGGCGAGGGCTACCTCGGCCGCGTCGTCGACCCGCTGGGCAACCCGATCGACGGCCTGGGCGAGATCGCCTCCGAGGGCCGCCGCGCCCTGGAGCTGCAGGCCCCCGGCGTCATGGTCCGCAAGTCGGTCCACGAGCCGATGCAGACCGGTATCAAGGCCATCGACGCGATGACCCCGATCGGCCGCGGCCAGCGTCAGCTGATCATCGGCGACCGCCAGACCGGCAAGACCGCGGTGGCGATCGACACGATCATCAACCAGAAGGACAACTGGCGCTCCGGCGACCCGAAGAAGCAGGTCCGCTGCATCTACGTCGCCATCGGCCAGAAGGGCTCCACCATCGCGTCCGTCCGCGGCGCCCTGGAGGAGGCCGGCGCGCTGGAGTACACCACCATCGTGGCTGCTCCCGCCTCCGACCCGGCCGGCTTCAAGTACCTCGCCCCGTACACCGGTTCGGCCATCGGCCAGCACTGGATGTACGACGGCAAGCACGTCCTGATCATCTTCGACGACCTGTCGAAGCAGGCCGAGGCCTACCGCTCCGTCTCCCTGCTGCTGCGTCGTCCGCCGGGCCGTGAGGCCTACCCGGGTGACGTCTTCTACCTGCACTCCCGCCTCCTGGAGCGCTGCGCCAAGCTCTCCGACGAGCTGGGCGCCGGCTCGATGACCGGTCTGCCGATCATCGAGACCAAGGCCAACGACGTCTCGGCGTACATCCCGACCAACGTCATCTCCATCACCGACGGCCAGTGCTTCCTGGAGTCCGACCTGTTCAACGCGGACATCCGTCCGGCCGTGAACGTCGGCATCTCGGTCTCCCGCGTCGGTGGCTCCGCCCAGATCAAGGCCATGAAGTCGGTCGCCGGCCGTCTGCGCCTGGACCTGGCCCAGTACCGCGAGCTCGAGGCGTTCGCCGCCTTCGGTTCCGACCTGGACGCGGCCTCCAAGGCCCAGCTGGAGCGCGGTGCGCGCATGGTCGAGCTGCTGAAGCAGGGCCAGTACCAGCCGTTCCCGGTCGAGGAGCAGGTCGTCTCCATCTGGGCCGGCACCACCGGCAAGCTGGACGACGTCCCGGTCGCCGACATCCGTCGTTTCGAGCGCGAGTTCCTGGACCACCTGCGCATCGAGAAGAAGGACCTGCTGGCCGCGATCGTCGAGACCCAGAAGCTCGAGGACGGCACCATCGACGCCCTGACCGAGGCGATCAACGCCTTCAAGCTGGGCTTCACCACGGCTGACGGCAAGCTGCTCTCCGAGCAGGCCTGAGTCCGGTAGCGAGGGAAAGGACTTAAGCGACCCATGGGAGCACAGCTTCGGGTCTACAAGCGCCGGATCCGCTCTGTCACCGCGACGAAGAAGATCACCAAGGCGATGGAGATGATCTCCGCAGCGCGCATCGTCAAGGCGCAGCGCGCGGTGGCCGCCTCCACTCCGTACGCCGATGAGCTCACCCGGGCGGTGACGGCGGTGGCCACCCGGTCCAACGCCAAGCACCCGCTCACCACCGAGAAGCCGGGCGCCTCGCGCGCCGCGGTCCTGCTGGTCACGGCCGACCGTGGTCTGGCGGGCGGTTACTCGACCAACGCCATCAAGCAGGCGGCCGCTCTGACCGAGCGGCTGAAGGCCGAGGGCAAGGACGTGGTGACGTACATCGTCGGCCGCAAGGGTGTCTCGTACTACGCGTTCCGCAACCTCGAGGTCGCGAACTCGTGGACGGGCTTCTCCGACAAGCCGACGTACGCGGACGCCAAGACCGTGGCGAGCGAGCTGATCGAGGCCTTCACGGCCGAGACCGGCGGCGTGGACGAGCTGCACCTGGTCTCCACCAAGTTCGTGTCCATGCTGACGCAGAACGCGGTGGACGCCCGGCTGCTGCCGCTGAAGCTGGACGAGGTCCAGCTCAGCGACGAGTCGGAGGCCAAGCACCAGATCTTCCCGCTGTACGACTTCGAGCCGTCGGCCGAGGGCGTCCTGGACGCCCTGCTGCCGCGCTACGTCGAGAGCCGGATCTACAACGCTCTGCTGCAGTCGGCCGCTTCGGAGCACGCCGCTCGCCGGCGCGCGATGAAGAGCGCGACCGACAATGCCGGCGAGCTCATCAAGTCGCTGACGCGGCTTGCCAACTCGGCCCGCCAGGCCGAGATCACCCAGGAAATCAGCGAGATCGTCGGTGGCGCCAACGCGCTCGCTGACGCGAGCCGCGGGAGCGAATGAGTATGACCACCACTGTTGAGCCGACGGGCGCCGGACTGGCCACGGGCCGCGTCGCCCGGGTCATCGGCCCGGTCGTCGACGTGGAGTTCCCCGTCGACGCGATTCCGGAGATGTTCAACGCCCTGCACGTCGAGGTGGACAACCCCGACGGCACGGGCAAGAAGAAGCTGACCCTCGAGGTCGCCCAGCACCTCGGCGACGGCGTGGTCCGCGGCATCTCGATGCAGCCGACCGACGGTCTGGTCCGTGGCGCCCAGGTCGTCGACACCGGTGCGGCGATCTCCGTCCCGGTCGGTGACGTCACCAAGGGCAAGGTGTTCAACGCCCTCGGCGACGTGCTGAACGTCGACGCGGACGAGTTCAACGCCCAGGTCACCACCCGCTGGCCGATCCACCGCAAGGCCCCGAACTTCTCCGAGCTCGAGTCCAAGACGGAGATGTTCGAGACCGGTATCAAGGTCATCGACCTGCTGACCCCGTACGTCCAGGGTGGCAAGATCGGTCTGTTCGGTGGTGCCGGTGTCGGCAAGACCGTTCTGATCCAGGAGATGATCTACCGCGTCGCCGAGAACTTCGGTGGTGTGTCGGTCTTCGCCGGTGTCGGTGAGCGTACCCGTGAGGGCAACGACCTGATCGACGAGATGGTCGGCTCCGGCGTTCTGGACAAGACCGCCCTGGTCTTCGGCCAGATGGACGAGCCGCCGGGCACCCGTCTGCGCGTGGCGCTGTCCGCGCTGACCATGGCGGAGTACTTCCGCGATGTGCAGAAGCAGGACGTGCTGCTCTTCATCGACAACATCTTCCGGTTCACCCAGGCCGGTTCCGAGGTGTCGACCCTGCTCGGCCGTATGCCCTCCGCGGTGGGTTACCAGCCGAACCTGGCCGACGAGATGGGCCTCCTGCAGGAGCGCATCACCTCGACCCGCGGTCACTCGATCACCTCGATGCAGGCGATCTACGTCCCCGCGGACGACCTGACCGACCCGGCCCCGGCCACCACCTTCGCCCACCTGGACGCGACCACCGTTCTGTCGCGCCCGATCTCGGAGAAGGGCATCTACCCGGCCGTCGACCCGCTGGACTCGACGTCCCGCATCCTGGACCCGCGGTACATCGCGCAGAACCACTACGACACGGCCGTCCGCGTCAAGGGGATCCTGCAGAAGTACAAGGACCTCCAGGACATCATCGCGATCCTCGGTATCGACGAGCTGTCCGAGGAAGACAAGATCACGGTGCAGCGTGCCCGCCGCATCGAGCGCTTCCTCTCGCAGAACACCTACGTGGCGAAGCAGTTCACCGGTGTCGAGGGTTCGACCGTCCCGCTGTCGGAGACCATCGAGGCCTTCAACGCGATCGCGGACGGCAAGTACGACTCCGTTCCGGAGCAGGCCTTCTTCATGTGCGGTGGCATCGAGGACCTCGAGCGCAACGCTGCCGAGCTGGCGAAGAAGTAATCGCCCGGCCGGATGATGGCTGAGTGACCGTGAGGGGTGGTCCCCGTCTCCTGGGGGCCACCCCTCACGGCGCAAGCGGCTGTGATCCCGGTCATCTCCGTGTCCTTGGTTTCATCCCGGGGGCGCGGGCCCGTTATTCTTACCGAAACTGCCGAGTAATCGGGGCCTGCTCCGACTTCTCGGCGAGAGCCTAGGAGCCCACGTTGGCTGAGCTGCACGTCGAGCTGGTCGCAGCCGACCGCAAGGTGTGGTCCGGTGCGGCCACCATCGTTGTCGCCCGTACGGCCTCCGGTGACACCGGCATCATGCCGGGACACACCCCGGTGCTGAGCGTGCTGGAGACCGGCCCGGTCACCATCCGCACCACCGATGGCGGCACCGTCATCGCCGCGGTGCACGGCGGTTTCATCTCGTTCGCCAACAACAAGCTGTCGCTGCTCGCGGAGATCGCCGAGCTGGCGGACGAGATCGACGTCGCCCGTGCCGAGCGGGCGCTCGAGCAGGCGAAGCTCGAGCTGGACGAGCACGCCGAGCGCCGCGCCGAGGTCCGCCTCTTCGCGGCTCGCGGCCTGAAGGCCGCCTGAGCGTAGTTTGACCGACGGTCCCGGGGACGCGAGAGCGTGACCCCGGGACTGTCGTATCAGTTGGTAGGTCAGTGCGGTCGCTTGATACGACCGATACGGGGAACGCAGGTCAGCGAGGAGGTCGGTGAGCATGGTCCTCGCCCTTGTGGTGTGTGCGGCGGTCGTGGGCCTTGGGATCCTGGGGCTGGTGGCCTTCGCGGTGCGCCGCCGCGTGATCCAGCGCGTGGGCGGGACGTTCGACTGCAGCTACCGCCTCAAAATGCCGGCAGACGCCTCCACGCAGCCAGACCTCGACGAGACCGGCAAGCCCATCCCAGCCTCCACCCCGAAGTCCGGGGCAGACGGCAAGGGGTGGGTTTTTGGTATCGGGCGGTACAGCGGCGACTGCATCGAGTGGTTCCGGGTCTTCTCCTACGCGCCCCGTCCGCGCAAGATCCTCCCCCGTACCGAGATCGAGGTGCTCGGCCGCCGCTACCCCGAGGGCCAGGAGGAACTCGCCCTGCTCTCCGGCTCGGTGGTGCTCCGCTGCCTCCACAGCGGCGCCCCCCTCGAACTCGCCATGAGCGAGGACGCCCTCACCGGCTTCCTCGCCTGGCTGGAAGCCGCCCCGCCCGGGCAGAGGGTCAACGTCGCGTAGCGGCGGACCCTCGGGTCGGGGGCACCACCCGCCCGGAGGGTGGGGGCGGGTCAACGTCGCGTAGCGGCGGACCCTCGGGTCGGGGGCACCACCCGCCCGGAGGGTCGGGGGCGGGTCAACGTCGCGTGACTTTTGATCGCCAGCTCGGGCGGTTCGTCCGGGTTTCGATGACTGCTGTGGCCCTGGAGCCGTGGTCCTGCCCGAGGGGTCGGCCAAGGATTCTGTGATCGGTACCGCAATCACGGGTGGGCCGTGCGAGGCGTGACTAGGCTGCGGACATGGTCAATCTCACGCGTATCTACACCCGTACCGGCGACGACGGGACCACCGCGCTCGGGGACATGAGCCGCACCACCAAGACGGACCCGCGGCTGATCGCGTACGCCGACGCGAACGAGGCCAATGCGGCGCTCGGTGTCGCCATCGCGGCCGGCGCGCTGCCCGAGGACGTGGTCGCCGTGCTGACCCGGGTGCAGAACGACCTCTTCGACGTGGGGGCGGACCTCGCCACGCCGGTCATCGAGAACCCCAAGTACCCGCCGCTGCGCGTGCAGCAGAGCTACATCGACCGGCTGGAGGCCGACTGCGACCACTATCTGGAGCAGTTGGAGAAGCTGCGCAGCTTCATCCTGCCCGGGGGGACACCGGGCGCGGCCTACCTGCACCTGGCGTGCACGGTGGTCCGGCGGGCCGAGCGGGCTACCTGGGCGGCGATCGAGGTGCACGGTGAGTCGGTGAACCCGCTCACGGCGAAGTACCTGAACCGGCTGTCGGACCTGCTGTTCATCCTGGCGCGGGCGGCGAACAAGGAGCGCGGGGACGTGCTGTGGGTGCCGGGGGAGAACCGCTAGCGGGGGCGCTTGGGGAAGACCGTGTAGCTGGCGGCGATGACCAGGTTGATGCCGGTGACCCATGCCATGGTGCGGTACCACCGGGTGAGGGCGGCGGTCCTGGCGGCATCGCCGACCAGGGCGGTCATCCCGGCGATCAGGGCGACCGTGACGACGGCGGAGAGCAGGGTGCGGGCGAAGATCCTCCACTCGTGGACGGCGCGGGCGCTTCCGTACCGCGGCGGTTTCGCCGGGGGCGGACCGCCCGCGAAGCGGTGGGCGAAGTGGCCGTCCGCCCGGGTCACCAGGTAGTGCCCGTAGCCGACGGAGAAGCCTACGTACGACGCGGCCAGGCCGTGCGTCCAGTCGGCCACCGTGCCGTGCCGCAGGTCCTGCACGGTGGCGGCGAGCAGCAGCAGGTCGATCAGCGGCAGGGCCACCAGCAGGGCCGCGCTCACCCGCCGCCACCTGAGCAGGTAGCGTGCGGCCAGCGCGGCCGCGAGGACCATCCAGAAACCGATCTCGCCGGCGACGATCAGGGAAACCATGCCCTCGATCGTCCGGGAACGGGCGGTGGGCGCGCATCGTCGCGCCTGCCGATCCGCGGCTGCATCCTTCGATGTACGTCCTCTCCGCCGTCCGGCCCTCGGCGGGTGCGGCGGCGGATGGTGTGATGGTGGGGTGCGAAAGATCACGCTGGAGCCGCGTCAGGAGGACTCGCTCATCGCCGCCGCCGGGCTGCTGGCCGGCGTGGTGCTGACGGCGTTCGACGCGTACGACCACACCGGCGTCCCGCCCGGGGTGAACCTGGTGCCGCTGGCGGCGATGTCCGGTCTCGAACTGCTGCGGCGCACCCGCCCGTGGTGGACGGTGGGCCTCGGCGCACTGCTCTTCACCGCGAACGTCCTCGCCGGGTCGAACATGGCCACGGTGGTCATGTACACCGATCTGCTCTACGCGGCCACGCTCTACGGCAGCCGCCGGATGGCCACCGTGCTGCACCTGAGCGGTGCCGGGGTGACGGTGGTGCTGTCCAGCCTGGTGCTCTGGTACGGCTCGGTGGGGCAGGCGCTGCTGGTGGCGGGATTCGCCGGGCTGGTCTTCATCGCCCCGGTGTGGACCGCCGACATCCTGCGCGAGCACCGGGACCGCGCCGACACCGAGCGCCTGCGGGCCGAACAGACCGCGCTGCTCGCCGAGTTGGACCGGCGCGAGGCGGTCGTCGCGGAACGCTCGCGGATGGCACGCGAGTTGCACGACGTGGTGGCCAACCACCTGTCCGCGATCGCGATCCACGCCACCGGCGCCCAGTCGTTGGCGCGTCGCCAGCAGCGTCCGTCGGACGACCCGTTGCTCGCGGCGATGGCGGTGATCCGGGAGAACAGCGTCCAGGGCCTGGCCGAGATGCGCCGGATGATCGGCCTGCTCCGGGAGGAGGACCAGGGCTCGTACGAGGCGCCCAGGCTGGATGCGCTGGACTCCCTGCTGACGCACGCGCGGGCGACGGGCGGGGACGGCGGGCTGGTCTTCGAACTGAGCGAGGACGGCGAGCGCGGCGAACTGCCCGCCCCCGTCGAGCTGGCGGCCTACCGGATCGTCCAGGAGTCGCTCACCAACGCGCTCAAGCACGCCGCCCCCGGCACCGTCCGGCTCAGCGTGGCCTACCGGCCCGAGCAGCTGGAGATCGTCGCCGACAGCCCGTATCGGGACGGCGGGCGGCCCGCCGCGCCGGGGGCCAAGGCCGGCCTGGTCGGGATGGGCGAACGCGCCGGGCTGCTCGGCGGCAGTCTGGAGGCCGGACCGGTGAGCGGCCCCGACGGCGGGCGATGGCAGGTGCGGGCGGTACTGCCCAGGGAACCCAAGGGTGAGGAGGGGTCGTGACGATCCGGGTGCTGGTGGCCGAGGACCAGGCTGCGGTGCGGGCCGCGCTGGTGATGATCCTGCGGGCCGACCCCGGCCTCGAGGTGGTCGGCGAGGCCCGTGACGGCGAGCAGGCGGTCCGGCTGGCGCTGGAACTGCGGCCGGACGTGGTGCTGATGGACGTGCAGATGCCCAGGCTGGACGGGGTCTCGGCGACCCGGCAGGTGGTCGCGGCCGGCGCGGCGCAGGTGTTGGTGCTCACCACCTTCGACCTGGACGAGTACGTCTACGGTGCGCTGCGGGCGGGCGCCGCCGGGTTCCTGCTCAAGGACCTGGAGGCGGACACCCTGGTCGAGGGCATCCGTACGGTCGCGCGGGGGGACGGCATGCTCGCACCCTCCGTCACCCGCCGCCTGATCGGTACCTTCGCCCGCCCCGACCGACCCGATCAGCCCCGGGCGAAGGCCGCCGTCGAGGGGCTGACGCCGCGCGAGCGCGAGGTGCTGTGCTGTCTCGGTGCCGGGCTCTCCAACGGTGAGATCGCCGTGCGGTTGGCGATGGCGGAGGCGACCACCAAGACCCATGTCAGCCGGATCCTGGCCAAGCTGGAACTGCGCAGCCGGGTCCAGGCGGCCATCCTGGCCCAGGACTTGGGGCTCGTCATGGAGTAGCCGAGCGGCGACGGGATCCGCCGGTCTAGTCGAGGTGGAGCGCCTTGCGGGCGGCGGGGACGTCGGCGGGCCAGACCATCAGGCGCAGCCCTTCGCTGGTGCGCGCCAGGGTGTACCTGATCCCGGCGGACCTTAGCAGCGCGGCCAGTTGACGGGCCTCGGCCTGGTCGCCCGGGGAGGCCACGGGTACCAGCAGGCCGTACTCCTCGGGCTTGCCGCTGCGCGGCGGGCGGGCCACCAGGGACTTGCCCGAGCCGTAGGTCCAGCGCAGCAGCAGGACCAGAACACCGAGCACCGCGAAGGAGATCAGCATCAACGTCAGGGTGCGCACGGTTCAACCTCCCAGCGGTCGGGCGCAGATCACACCGCACAAGTTCACCACGGAGCGTCCCGGGGCATTAGAGTCCGGCGCGTGAGTGAGTGAAGCGGGCGGCACCATCGAGGGACGCGCGTTTCGCGAAGAGACTGCCGAGCGATGCTGGGCAGCACATGAGCGGTGCGGCCCGCGGGGAGGCGACCCCTGCCCTGAGCCGCCATCAGACCGGCACTCGGGAGACAGCCAATGAGCAACGCATCCACCCAGCAGATCGCCGTGATCGGCGCCGGACTGATGGGCGCAGGCATCGCCCAGGTCTCGGCGCAGGCCGGTCACCCGGTGGTGCTGCGGGATGTGACGGACGCCGCGCTGCAGCGTGGTCTGGACGGCATCCGCGCCTCGTACGACAAGTTCGTCGCCAAGGGCCGGATGACGGCCGAGGAGGCGGAGGCGGCGCTCGGCCGGATCACCACCACCACCGACCTGGGTGCGGTCACCGAGGCCGACATCGTGATCGAGGCGGTGTTCGAGCAGCTGGAGGTCAAGGAGGGCGTCTTCCGCGAGCTCGACAAGCTGGCCAAGGACGGCGCGGTGCTGGCCTCCAACACCTCGGCCATCCCGATCACCCGGATCGCCGCCGCGACCTCGCGTCCGGAGAGCGTGGTCGGCGTGCACTTCTTCTCGCCGGTGCCGCTGATGAAGCTGGTCGAGCTGGTTCGCGGCTACAAGACCAGCGACCAGACGCTGGCCACCGCCCGCGCCTACGCCGAGGGCGTCGGCAAGGAGGTCGTGGTGGTCAACCGCGACGTGGCCGGCTTCGTCACCACCCGCCTGATCACCGCCCTGGTCGTCGAGGCCGCCAAGCTGTACGAGTCGGGCGTGGCGACCGCCGAGGACATCGACACCGCCTGCCGCCTCGGCTTCGGCCACCCGATGGGCCCGCTGCAGACGGCCGACCTGACCGGTGTCGACATCCTGCTGCACGCCGCGCAGAACATCTACGCCGAGACCAAGGACGAGAAGTTCGCCGCTCCCGAGGTGATGGCCCGCATGGTGACCGCCGGGGATCTCGGCCGGAAGAGTGGCCGCGGTTTCTACGGGTACGAGAAGTAGGACGGGAAGCAAGCGGGAAACAGGCCGGAGAACAGGCTGATCGGCCGTCCTGCGGCAGGGGCACTGGGTGAGTTTGCTCACGCCTCTGCCGCAGACGGGTGATTTGGGCGGTAATCGAGCGTGGGCGTGGGGTCCGACTGCGTATATTCCCTCGGACGAGTGAAGTTGCTTCAGATCTGACAGTGACCAGCAACCTGCACAGCGGCTTCACCGTCAGATGAGGGGGAGTGCAGGCGTGGCCCCCGGAGCACGGCGCGACCGAGGCGTCGGTCCGGGACGGAGCCCCGGCAGCCCTCACCGGCAGAGCGGAGGATGAGAGCGTGCGCATCACCGGCGACCACGGCGGTCTGGCCATTGAGGGCCGCCTCGACGTCCGCAGCGCCGCCGATGCCCGGGTCCGGCTGCACCAGGCGGTGGACGGCGGACAGGGCGACCTGGTGCTCGACCTGTCCGGCCTGGAGTCCTGGGACGCCACCGGTCTGGGCGTGATCATGGGCACGCACCGGCGGGCCGGGCGGCTGGGGCGCAGGCTGGTCCTGCGGGCCGTACCGGCGCAGCTGCAGCGGCTGCTGGTGGCCACCCGCCTGCACCGCATCCTGGCCGTCGAGGGCACCGTCGCCGACGCGTACGGAACCAGCCTCCCCGCGCTCGGCGTCACCCAGCCGAACCCGCTGGTCGCGCCCTACCTCTGAGGGCGTTTCGCGGACGGTGCCGGGCCAGGCGGTGCCAACCTTCCTGGGCGCGCCCAGGAAGGCTCGCCCTGGGCTGCGATCGGGCGGACGAGTGTGGAAAAGTCTGCTCAGGAGTTGACGGCAGAGCAGGGGCGGAGCGGAACACGTGGTACAGCCATCCGGAGACCTCCGGCAGGACGGACTGCGGCCCAGGACCGGTGAGGTGGTCTCCGGCAGTCTGCTGCTGACCATCGGCGGGCCGGACGGCTCGGAGGCCCGGCCGTGCCCGGAGGACTGGCGTCCCTCCCCGCGCCGCCGGGGTGGCGCGGGGGCACCGGCCGGCGCGCAGAGGTTCGGCCGCGCTTCGGCCGAGGCGCTGCTGCTGGACCGGGAGACCGAGGTCGCGGAGCTGCTGCGGCTGCTCTCCGAGGGACGGTCGGTGCGCCTGGTCGGCCAGCCGGGTTCCGGCCGGAGCGCCCTGCTGGCGGCCGTCGGCGACGCGGCCGCCGACATCGCGCCGGACGGTGTGGTCCGGCTGAGCGGCTACCGCAGGACGGCTCAGGACCTGCTCCAGGACCTCTTCGCCGCCACCCACCACAACCCCGGCTACCGACCGGACCACCACCAGCTGCCCGCGCTGCTGGCACCGGTCGGCGCGATCGTCGTGATCGACGACGTGGAGCCGTCCGGCGAGGAGCTGGAGGAGCTGCTCGCCACCGCGCCCGACTGCGCCTTCCTGATCACCGTCGCCCCGGACAGCCCGCCACCGGTGCCCGGTTCCCGGCTGGAGGACCGCCCGGTGGCCGGGCTCTCGCGGCCCGCCTGCCTGGGGCTGGTGGCCCGGCTCGCGGGGCGGCCGCTGGAGGAGCACGAGCGGTCCTGGGTGGTCGACCTCTGGTTCGAGTCGGAGGGCCTGCCGCTGCGCTTCGTCCAGGCGGCCGCGCTGCTGCGCCGGCGCGACGCGGAGGTCGACGGGCTGGTCGCGGCCCGGCAGGAGCGGCACAGCGTCTTCGGGCTGGTGAACGAGCTACCCGAACCGGAGGACCCGGCCGAACTGGAGAGCGAGCTGCGCCGTACCGTCCGGCTGCCCTCGGTCGCGGAGAGCGCCTCGCCCGCGGTACGGCTGGCGGAGGGGCTGAGCGAGTCCGCGCAGGCGGTGCTGCGGCTGGCGGTGGCGTTCGGCGGCGAGCTGCCGACGGCGCCGCACCTGCCCGCGCTGATCGACGAGGACCTGGGCGAGAGCGTCCTGCGGGAGCTGGCCGACTGCGGTCTCTCGGTCCCGATCGGCGGGCACCACCGGCTCTCCTCCGGCGTACTCGACCTGCTGGCGCCGCACTGGGCGCCCGGGACGGTCGCGCACGGTGCGGCCCGGCACTTCTCCTGGTGGGTCGGGCACGGCTCGGTGGACCTCGGACAGATCGCCGCCGAGGCCGAGGTGGTGATCGGCGCACTGCTCGCCGACCGGGCCGCGGGCCGGTGGCAGGAGGTGCTGCAGCTCGCCAGGGCGGCGGCCCCGGCCCTCGCCCTGGCGCTGCGCTGGGGAGCGTGGGAGCGGGTCCTGGAGCTCGGTCTGGAGGCCGCGCAGTCGCTCGGCTCGACCGTGGACCAGGCCCACTTCCGCCAGGAGCTGGGTGTGCTGGCGTTCTGCGAGGGGGCGCCGGAGCGGGCGCGGGCCGAGCTGGAGACGGCCGTGACGCTGCGGGCGGCCTCCGGCGAGGCGCGCGGGAGCGCGGCGGCCCGGCGGATGCTCGACCTGATGCGGGCGCAGACCGTACAGCTGCCGGTGGTCGAGAGCGCGCCCGAGGCCGATGGCCGGCGCCCCGGGATCCGGGCGATCGCGGTCCCGCGGCGGTTCCGGAACGCCCGGGTGCCCGAGCGCACCCGGCGGGCCGTCCTGGCCGTCGGTACGGCGGTGCTGGCGCTCTCCGTCCTCGGTACGGCGGTCGGGCTCAGCCTGGCCGGCTCCCACTCGGACCGGACCAGGACGGTGCAGCCGGGCGGCTCGCTGGAGGAGACCCCGCTCACCGACAACCTGCCCACGGCCGGGAGCACCACGGCCGGTCCCCACCCGTCGGCTCCGGCCGGAGGCCGGGCCCCGGCGGGCGGTACGGCGGTTCCCGGGCCGGGTGGGACCGGGGCGGCCGGGACGAAGGGCGGCGGTACGGGCCACGGCGGCAGCCACCGGCCCACGGGCGGGGACGGGCCAGGCACGTCGGCCACGGACCCGTCCTCGGGGGAGACCTGGGGACCCTCGCCCACCCACCGGCCGGGCGGCGGTGGCACGCCGTCGCCGACCGGCGGCCCGTCGACGGGCCCCTCGCCGGACCACTCGCCGGACCACTCGCCGGACCCGGGGCCGTCCAAGAGCACGTCCGCGCCGCCGACGACTGATCCCTCTCCCACGAAGTCGCAGACCGATCCGCCGAGTTCGGCTCCGTCGACGCCGAAGACCAGCGGCTCGGCCTCCGGGACCCCCTGAGCCAACCGCACCCGGGGCGGCGCGTGATGGGCCCGCCCCGGGTGCAGGGCCTTTTGGACACCTCCAGGGGCCGGGCGGGCCCGGGCTCACCGGGCGCGCGCCCTGCCCTGCTCTCCTCGGCGCCGCCTCGGAGGGCGCGGGCCGAGAGCGACCGGCGACAGGGCGCGCGACGCCGCTCCCTGTCGCCGGCCGGTCTCAGAAGAGCTTGAGCTTGTCGTCGTCGATGCCGCGCAGCTCGTCGTAGTCCAGGACGACGCAGCCGATGCCGCGGTCGGTGGCCAGGACGCGGGCCTGGGGCTTGATCTCCTGGGCGGCGAAGATCCCCTTCACCGGGGCGAGCAGCGGGTCGCGGTTGAGCAGCTCCAGGTAGCGGGTCAGCTGCTCGACACCGTCGATCTCTCCGCGCCGCTTGATCTCGATGGCGACCGTGGTGCCGTCGGCGTCGCGGCAGAGGATGTCGACCGGGCCGATGGCGGTCGGGTACTCGCGGCGGATCAGCGACCAGCCGGCGCCGAGCACCTCCATCCGGTCGGCCAACAGCTCCTGGAGGTGGGCCTCGACGCCGTCCTTGACCAGACCGGGGTCGACCCCGAGCTCGTGCGAGGAGTCGTGCAGCACCTCCTCCAGGCTGATGATCAGCTTCTCGCCGGCCTTGTTGGTGACCGTCCAGGTACCGTCGGCCTCCTTGAGGCTGCAGGGCGGCGACATCCAGTTGAGCGGCTTGTAGGCGCGGTCGTCGGCGTGGACGCTGACGCTGCCGTCGGCCTTGACCAGGATCAGCCGGGTGGCGGACGGGAGATGGGCGGAGAGCCGACCGGCATAGTCGACTGAGCAACGGGCAATTACGAGACGCACGGTCCACCACGCTAGCCCACCGGGGCCAGTTGAAGCGATTCCGCGACGGCAGGGTGAAGAAACCCCGGACACGGCGAACCATGGAGTCCGGCACCCGCGCGCCGGCGCACACCGCACACGCCCTCCGCTGCCAGGGGCCACTCGACGGGGACGGAGACGTGAGATGAACGGTCCGACGGAATCCGGCCAATCTGGTCTTCCGGGCGGTTAATCCGGTGCAATGCGCCGGATTCGCCAGCCGCGCTGACAATCGCCTGTCACTCTGTGGTGAGCGGTCGTCGCTCGACCCGGTGGCCGCCGGACCGTCCGCCGTCCCGGGGGCCGTCCGGCCCGTCGGGGCGCGGCGCACACCGTCGCGGGCCCGGCCGTGTGCCGGTTCGCACGTCACTCAAGCGTCACCCCAGCGTCAAAGCCCCAAGCGTCACAGCAGCGTTCATGCGTAAGCCCGTCCGAGGACCGGGCAGGGCACAAGGCACCGTGCGCGATCCTGCGCCATCGGGCATCAGCCGAGCACGGCACGGCACCATCCGCACCAACCGCACGACCACCGCGGCGGCCGCGTCGCGGTGGACCGCGAGAGGAGAACCCATGTCGCTCGACGTCTCACCGGCCCTGCTGGAGAAGGCCGAGAGAGGAGAGGTCGACGAGCGGGAGTTCGTGGACTGCGTCCGCGTCTCCCTGCCGTACGCCTGGGAGCTGATCAGCTCCCTGGTCGCCCAGGTCCAGGTCGACGGCACCGACTTCGCCGACAACCAGGTACCGCCGCCCAGCGAGCGGGAGCGGGGCCAGCTGCTGCGGGCGATGGCCAGTGACGCGATCCGGGGCTCGCTGGAGCGCCACTTCGGTGTCCGGCTGGCGTTCCAGAACTGCCACCGGGTCGCGGTCTTCACCTCGTCCGAGGCGAACGAGGAGCGCCACCGGCGCTTCACCTCGATCCGGGCCCAGCTGCTCAACCAGTCGCCGGAGCTGCGGGACTGCTGAACGGAGCCTCCGGGGGCGCGGGGAGCCGTACGGCAGACCCCGTGCGCAGGTGCGGGGCCGACCGCGCGGCTGCCGCGCCCCCGGTGCTGCAGTGCCGGGCAACCCGGCTCTCCCGCAAGGGAGCTGCCGGGTGCCGGGCTCAACTCAGCTGCGGCAGTACCTCGGCGCCGAGGCGGGCGATGTTGTTCAGGGTCGCCGCACGGTCGCCCGAGCCCTCGGCGAGCAGGGCGAAGCGCCGGATACCGGTGCGTTCGGCAGTGGCCAGCAGCCGGTCCGCGCAGTGCCCGGGCGTGCCCACCGCGTGCAGGTCGCAGAGGAGTTCGGTGTACGCGTGCGGATCGCGCATCCGCCGTTCGCGGCCGTCCACCGTGCGGTGCGCGCCGAGCCCGTACTCGAACCAGCCGGGCATCGACCTCAGCAGGCCGTCGCGGGCGGTCGCGATGCGGTCCTCGATCTGCACCACGCCGACCGCGACATGCTCCCGCTCGACCCGGGCCAGCTGCTCCTCGCCGCGGCCGCAGGCCCGCCAGGCGGTCCGGTAGGCGGCCAGCATCTGCTGCTTGTCCTCGTCGCCGGAGTGCATGCCGAGCAGCATCGGCAGGCCCCGTTCGGCGGCCGTCCGCACGCCGGTGGGGGAGGTGCAGGCGGCGATCACCGGTGGGCCGCCCTGCGGCTGGTCACCGGGCTGGGAGCCGCCGGTCATGCCGTCCCGGCGCTGGCGGGGGAAGCGCAGCAGCGTGCCCGTCCCCGGGTCCACGCCGAGCCAGTCGGCGAGGTCGGGCACCCGGGCGGCCGTGCCCGGTGCGGGCTCGGCGGCCCTGGGCACCACGGCCACCTCGGGGAAGCGGAACTGCGGTCCGTCCGCGCCCACCCGGGCGCCGCGCAGCCAGCGCAGCAACAGGTCGAGCCGCTCGGGGAAGCCCTCCTCGTAGGCGGCCAGCCCGGTGCCGAAGACGTCCAGGTCGATCCAGGGGCCGCCGCGGCCGACCCCAAGGGTGAACCGGCCGTCCGAGACCAGGTGTAGCAGTGCGGCCCGCTCGCCCAGTGCCACCGGGTGCGTGGTGGAGAGCACGCTGACCGCCGTCCCGACGCCGATCCGGCGGGTACGGCCGAGCAGCATCGCCGCGAGCGTCGCCGCGTCGGGGCAGACGCCGTACGGCACGAAGTGGTGCTCCGCCAGCCAGACGCTGTCCAGGCCCGCGCGTTCGGCGGCGACCGCGCTGTGCACGGTGCGTTCCAGCGCCTCGGCGTGGCTCTGTCCGGGGAACTGGGCCGAGAGCTGGAAGGTGCCGACCCGGATCGCGTCGACGGCCGCCGGGTGCCCGTCGGAGGGCTCGGGGAGCGGACTGCGGGACGAGCCGGCCGCCGGGTGGGGGTCAGCCGGCGGGTGCGTGCCGGGGAGCGGGCTGGTCATGGTCATCGGGTGCCTCCTCGGGGGCCGCAGGGTGTGCGAGCCCCGCGTTGTCCCCCTGTGAGTAACCGATGTCATGTGCCAATGGCACGCCGGTCTCCGAATTTCGCCAGGGAACGGGTGGATCTCGAGGGAAACGCCGAAGTGCCCGTCCCCGCCGTGATAGTGGCGTAACCGACGGTATTCGGAGGCTGCGGCCGCGCCGTACCCTGGAAGACCGCAGAAAGCCCCGAAGACCCCGCGCCGCCGAGAGGTAGTTGACGTGTCGCCTCGCCGTAACCGGATCCCCAGCAGCCGGAGCAGGAGTGCCGCCGAGGAACTGCCGCCGTCCGCGCCGCTCGGGGGTTCGCTGCGGCGGACGGAGACCTTCCAGGGTGAGGAGTGGGTGGTGCAGGTGGTCGCCGGGACGGCGGGGCGGTACTACCGCTGCCCGGGGTGCGACCAGGAGATCCCGCCGGGCGTCGGCCATGTCGTCGCCTGGCCGGGCCACGGTGCCGGGGTGGACGACCGGAGGCACTGGCACCGGGCCTGCTGGAACGCCCGTGAACGGCGGACCGCCAACCTCCAGCGGGGGCGGGGGGCTCCGCGGTACTGAGGCGGTGCGGCCCCGAAGGCTTCAGTGTGTCGCGGCTCTTGGACGGGCCACCCGGCGCCACGGTCCGGTCCTGCGGCATCGCGGCGACCTCGGCCGCGAACAGGTGGAGCACCGGGTTCCTTTCGCGGTCACCCCGGGCTTCACCCGCAGCGGCCCGGCCGCGAGGCCGAGGGGCCCCTCGGCACCAGGGGAGGAAGTCACAAGGGTGCGTTGGTCGCGGCTACTCGGCGCGCCGCTCTACGGTGGCGGTATGACGTTCCCCAGCACACCGGCGTTCCGCGAGAACGGCACCGGCACCCCGCTCGTCCTGCTGCACGCCTTCCCGCTCTCGGCCCGGATGTGGGAGGCCCAACTGGAACTGCTCCCCGGCCCGAGCGGGGACCGGGCCAGGGTGCTGACGATGGACCAGCGGGGCTTCGGCGGGGCGGAGTTGGGCGATCAGGAGCCGTCGATCGACCTGATCGCCGACGACGTCGCCCGGCTGCTGGACGCCGTGGGGACCGACCGGGCTGTGATCGGGGGCCTGTCCATGGGCGGGTACGTGGCGATGGCCTTCGCCCGCCGCCACGGCGACCGCCTGTCCGGGCTGCTGCTCGCCGACACCAAGGCCACCGTCGACACCGAGCAGGCCCGGGCCAACCGGGAGCGGATCGCGCAGGCCGTACTGGCCCGCGACAGCGTGCGGCTGCTCGCCGAGGAGAAGATCGAGGAGGGGCTGCTCGGGCCCGGAGCCGATCCCGAACTGGTCGCCCGGGTAAGGCAGATGGTCGCCGAGTCGGCGCCGCGGGCGGTGGCCTGGGCGCAGCGCGCGATGGCCGCGAGGGAGGACTCGCTCGACATCCTCGCCTCGGTCACCGTTCCGGCGGCCGTCATCGTCGGCGAGTTCGACGCCCTCGCGCCGCTGTCCGAGGCGCGGCTGATGGCCGACACGCTCCCGGACGCCCAGCTCACGGTCATCCCGAGCGTCGGGCACCTCAGCTCGCTGGAGGCGCCGGAGACCTTCAACGCGGCGGTACGGGGGCTGCTCCGGCGCGTGGGCCACTGACGTCCGCCGGGCGTCCGGGAGGGCCGTGGCAGTGGCCCCTGGGGGTGCTGTGCGGCGCCCGGCGCGGAGCCGGATCCTCCGGCCGGGGGCTCCTTCGGTTGGAGGGCCCGGCCACCACGGCGAAGCGGCCCCGGCCGGATCGGCGGGGCCGCTTGCGGGACCTGAGGTCAGCGGGACTGCTGGGCCGGGACGCCGAGGGTGTCGTCACCCGGGACGCCGGCGGCCGCGACGGCGGCACCGGTGAGGGTGGCGAGCATCTCGCGGACATTGGTGAGCTGGGCGTTGATGGAGTCACGGCGGTTGGTCAGGGCCGCCAGCTCGCGCTCGGATTCGCTGCGGATCCGGTCGGCCTTGGCATTGGCGTCGGCCACGATGTCCTCGGACTGGCGCTGCGCCGTCTCGACGGTCTGGCGGGCCCTGCGCTCGGCGTCGGTACGGAGCTTCTCGGCCTCCAGGCGGAGCTGCTCGGCCCGGTGCTCGATCTCGGCGAGTCGCTTCTCGGCCTTGGCCTGCCGGGCGGCGAGGTCGCGCTCGGACTGCTCACGCCGCTTGGCCAGGTTGGTCTCGAACTCCAGCGCGGCCTGGGCGGCCTTGGTGCGGGTCTCCTCGAAGAGGGCGTCCGCCTCCTCGCGCTTGTTCTGGGCGTCCTTGTTGGCCTCGGCGCGCAGCTGGGCGGCGTCGCCCTTGGCCTTGTCGACGATCCGCATGCCCTCGTCCTCGGCCTTGGCCCTGCGGTCCTTCGCGTAGTTCTCCGCCTCGGTGCGGACCTGCTGGGCGGCGGCCTCGGCCAGCTCACGGTGCTGCTCGGCGGCGCGGTGCGCCTCCTCGCGCAGGTCCTTGGCCTCCTCCTCGGCGAGCCGGAGGATCTTCTCCACCCGGGCGCCGAGACCGGCGTACGAGGGCTCGGCCTCCGCCACCGCGGCCTGGGCGGTCTGGGTCTCCAGGTGCAGTTCCTCGATCCGCTTCTCGAGGGCGCTGATCCGGGCCAATGCACTGTCACGGTCGGCCACCAGCTTGGTGATCCGCTCGTCGACCTGGGCACGCTCGTACCCACGACGCACCAGGTCGAAGCCGTGAGGGGAGTGACTGTCGCTCATGGGACTTAGGACTTCCTGTCGTCGGACCGCTGAGGTGTTCCGGGGAATCCTGACACGTTACCGGAGTGTCATCCGCGGAATGCCGAACCTTCGCGGACAATGTCCGCTCAATCGGGTGGTGCGCTTCCGGAGCGATTGCCACCCGATCGGGGAGCACCCACTCCTGCCCTCGTCTTCGAGCCGCCCTCGCGGCCGGAGGACCCGGACTTCTTGCTGTTCGATCCCCCGTTGGCCTTCTCCTGCGGCGCAGGTGTCGGTGCCTCAAACGCCTCCAGGGCCGACAGCACGTCCTGCACCCTGGAGATCTCGGTGTTGATGTCCTTGCGGCGGCGGACCAGTTCCTCCAACTCCCGCCGGCCCTGGTCGGTCACGCGCGTGGCCTCGGCCTTGGCCTCGGCGAGCAGCCGCTCGGCCTCCTCCTTGGCCAGCCGCAGCTGCTCGTCGGCGCTCTCGTCGGCACGGCGCAGCCGCTTCTCGGCCTCGTCGGCCGCCGCCTCGATCTGCTCCTCCGCCTCGTCCTGGGCGGCCTTGAGCCTGGTCTCCGCCTCGGTGCGCAGCTCCTCGGCCTTGGCGGTGGAGTCGGCGAGCTTCTGCTCCGCCTCCTTGAGCAGGCCCTCCGCCTTGCGTACGGCGGAGATCCGGACCTTGCTGGCCTCCGCGGACGCCTCCGAGGTGAGCTCGGTCGCGCGCTCCTGGGCCGCCGTGACCAGCGCGGTCGCACGCTCCTCGGCCTCGGCCACGGTGGCGACGGCCTGCTCCTCGGCCTCGGTCAGCTGCTCCTGGGCCGCCGTCACCAGCGCGTCGACCCGCTCGCCGGCCGACTTCATGGCCTGCGCGTTCTCCTTGCGGGCCCGCTCGTGCAGCGCCTCGATCTCGGCGTCGGTGCGCTCGCGCAGCTCCTCCGCACGCTCGCGGATCGCGGTGGAGTCCCGGCGGGCCTCGGACAGCAGCGCGTCGGCGTCCGAGCGCGCCCGCTCCACCTCGGCCTGCCCGGCCGCCTCACCGGCCGCGACCAGCCGGTCGGCCTCCTTGCGGGCGGCGGCGACCATCGCGTCCGCCTGCTCCTCGGCGGCGGCGGTGGTGGCCAGGGCGGTCGTCTGGGCGTCCTCGGCCAGCGCCTCGGCGTCCGCGAAGGCCTTCTCCAGCACCGACGTGGCCTTCTCGCGGGTCGTCCTGTCGTAGGACTCGGCGGCCTCGCGGGTCTCCGCGTCGTAGGCGTCCGCCCGGCCCCGGGTCGCCGCCTCGTACTCCTCGGCGAGGGTGCGGGTGGCGAGTGCGTACTCCTCGGCCTCGGTACGCAGCGCGGCGGTGAACTCCTCGGCCTCCGCCAGGGTGGCCGCCGCCTGCTCCTCGGCCTCGGCGACGGTCTGCCGGGCCTGGGCCTCGGCCTCCGCCCGGTGCTGCTCGGCCCAGTCGTGGGCGCTCTGCCGCTCGGCCTCCGCCTCGGCGCGCAGCTGCTCCTCATAGGCATGCGCCTCGGCCCGCTGCTGCGAGATCTCGGCGGCCGCGACCTCGCGGAGGTCGGCCAGCTCGGCGGCGGTCCGCGCACGCAGTTCGGCGGTCTCGGCGTCGGTCTGCTCGCGCAGTTCGGTGGTGTCGTGCTCCGCGGCGGCACGCTGCTCGGCGGTCTCGCGGTCGGCGGTGGCGCGCAGTTCGCGGTCGTAGGCCTCGGCCTGCTCGCGCTGCTCGGCGGTCTCGCGGTCGGCGGTGGCGCGCAGTTCGCGGTCGTAGGCCTCGGCCTGCTCGCGCTGCTCGGCGGTCTCGCGGTCGGCGGTGGC
>NZ_BAAATR010000032.1:70582-110627 GCF_039533515.1 Kitasatospora cystarginea
GCGCGCAGTTCTGCGATCTGCTGGGCGGCGGCCTCGTGCAGTCCGGCGACGGACCGGCGGACCTCGGATGCCTCGTCCTCGGCCGCGCCGACCAGTTCGGCGGCCCGGCGCTCGGCGGCGGTGATCGCCTGCTCGGCCTCGGCGGCGGCCTTGGCGGCCGTCTCCTCGGCCTCGGTGGCGGCCAGTTCGCGCAGTTCGGCGGTCTCGCGGTCGGCGGTGGCACGCAGTTCGCGGTCGTAGGCCTCGGCCTGCTCGCGCTGCTCGGAGGTCTCCCGCTCCGCGGTGGCGCGCAGTTCGGCGAGCTCGGCCTCGGCCTGCTCGCGCAGTTCCCCCGCCTCGCGGCGGAGTTCGGCGGCGTGCTGCCGGGCACCGGCCAGTTCCTCGGCGCCCTCGGCGCGCAGCGCCTCGGCAGCGGTCTCGGCCTCCGTGCGGATGGTCCGGGCGGCGGTCTCGGCCTCGGCCAGCCGCTCGCCGGCCTCGGTACGGGCGGCGGCCAACGCCTGCTCGGCCTCCGTGCGCAGTTCGGCGGCGGCCTGCTCGGCGGTCTCCCGTGCACTGCGGGCGGCGGCGAGCTGTTCGGCGGTCTCCTCGCGCTCGCGCTCCAGCCCGTCGGCGGCCTCCTCGTAGGCCCGGCGGCTCTCCTCGCGCAGGGTGTTCGCGGCGGTCTCGGCCTCGCCGCGTTCCCGCTTGGCCCACTCCTCGGCCGTGGTGCGGTGTGCCTGCGCCCACCCCTCGGCGGCGGTGCGGTGGGCCTGGACCCAGTTCTCGGCCTCGGAGCGCTGAGCCTGCGCCCAGTCCTCGGCCTCCGCGCGCATCGCCTCGGCGGCGTGCGCGGCCTCGGCCCGGACGGCCTTGGCGGCACGGGCGCTGTCGGCGCGCAGTTCGGCGGCGGCCCGCTCGGTCTCGACCCGTACCGTCTCGGCGTGGTGCGCGGCGTCGGTGCGCAGCGCCTCGGCGGCGGCGACGGCCTCGGTCCGGAGCTTCTCGGCCGCGCTGGTGGCCTCGGCGCGGACCCGCTGGTCGTACTCGGCGGCCTCGCGGCGCAGTTCCGCGGTCTCCCGCTCGGCGGCGGCGCGGTTCTCGGCGGCAGCGGCCTTCGCGGCGGCGACGGCCTCCTGGTGGTGCTGTTCGGCGGCGGCGGCCAGCTTGGCGGCCTCGGTACGGGCCCGGGCGAGGGTCTGCTCGGCGCGGCCCTGCATCTCGACGGCCTGGGCCTTGGCCTGCTCGCGGATCTTCTCGACCTCGCCGGCGGCTCCGCCGCGCAGCTCGTCGGCGTCGGCCTTGGCCTTGGTGAGGAGCTCCTCGGCCTGCCTGGCGGACTCCTCGATCTGCACCACCGCCTGGCGGCGGGCGTCATTGCGGACCCGCTCGGCCTCGGCGGCGGCCTGGGCGCGCAACTCCTCGGCCCCGGCCCGCAGGCGGGCGGCCTCGTCGTGCATCCGCTCCATCTCGCGGCGGATTCCGGCGGCGTCGTCCAGGGCGGCGTTCTGGGCCTGCTCGACGGCGGCCTTGGCCTGCTCGCGGAGCAGCTCGACCTCGGCGGCGGCCTCGGTCCGGATCCGCTCGGCCTCGGCGGCGGCCTTCTCGACCGTGGTACTGGCGTCCGAGGAGGCGCCGGAGAGCATCTCCTCGGCCTGCTTGGCGGCCCTGGCCAGCTGGGTGGTGGCGTCCTTGGCGGCCTCGGCGCGGCCCTGCTCCACGGCCTCGGCCCGCAGCGCCTCGGCGGCGGTCTCGGCCTGGGCCCGCAGGTCGGCGAGCTCGCGTTCGGTCTCGGCGCGCAGTTCGGCGATGGCGGCCTCGGCCTCGGCCCGCAGCTGGGTCGCGACGGACTCGGCGGCGCCGCGCAGGCGCTCGCTCTCCTCGGCGGCGGCGGCCTTGGCGGCCTCGGCCTGGGCGGTGGCGTTGGCGGCCTCGGCCTTGATCAGCTCGGCCTCGCGGGTGGCGGCGGCCACCATGCGGGAGATCTCGGCCTTGGCGGTCTGGGCGCGCTGCTCGCTGGCGGCCTCGCCGTCGGCCACCTTCTGCTCGACGGCGGCGGCCGCCTCCGCCTGCAGCCGGCTGGCGGCGGCCTCGGCCTGGGCGTGCAGCTCGACGGCCTCCTTGCGGGCCCGCTCGGCCTCGGCCAGCGCCTCGGCGCGCAGCCGCTCTATCTCCGCCTGGGCCTGGGTGAGGGCGGCCTCGGCCCGCTCCTGGTCGGCGGTGGCGCGCCGCTTGAGCTCGTCGATCTCGGCGCGGGCGGTGGCCAGCTGCTTCTCAGCCTGGCTGGCGGCGCTGTCGCGCAGCTCCTCGGCCTGGGCGCTGGCCTGCTGGGCCTGCTCGGAGGCGGCGCGCAGCAGGCGCTCGGCGTCGCTCTGGGCGCGCAGCAGTGCGGCCTCGGCGGCGGCCTTGGCCTCGCCCCGGGCGGCGTCGACGTCGGCGGCGGTCCGGGCGCGGGCCTGGTCGGCGAGGGCGGTGGCCTCGGCGCGGGCGGCGGCGATCAGCCGGTCGGCCTCGCCGCGGGCCTCCTGGAGCAGGCGCTTGGCCTCCTGCTCGGTGCCGGCCCGGGTCTGCTCGGCCCAGTTGACGTTCTCGCTGACGTGCCGTTCGGCGCTGCGGCGGAGCTCCGCGAGCTCCTCGTCGAGCTGGCGGCGGCGGGCCGCGAGCTCGGCTTCGAGCCGGGCGGTGCGCTCGGCGGCCTCGGCCATCAGGCGCTGGGTGGCCGCCTGCGACTCGCGCAGCTGGCGCTCCGCGTCCGCGCGCAGCGCTTGTGCCTGCATCTCCGCGTTCTGCAGGATCTGCTCGGCCTGTCCCGAGACGGCGTCGAAGGCGCGCGGCTGGGCGAGCTGCCGCCGGCACTCGTGCAGCTTGGCCCGGAGTACCTCCACCTGGTAGGCGAGATCCTCGGCATGCTGGATGGACTTGTCCCGCTCCTTGCGAGTCCGCTCCATCTCGGCCTCGAACTGGGAGAGGTGATCGTCACCCTCGTAGCGGTCGTTGCCCCGCACTCCGCGGTCCATCCGTCCCCTGGTCGCGTCCTCGACCCGGCCGGCCCCGACCCCTCTGTTGTCGGGGCCGGACCAACTGGTCCTTGCAGCCGCGGCGGGTGCCGCGGTCGGAGTCTCTCGGCAGGTGGGTACGCGGATCTCCGCGCTCCGCCGTCCGGGTGGACTCCTGAGCGAACTCTTGCCTAGTGGAGAATGGTGACAGATCCGGACTGCGACTGTTCAGCCCGTGCCCGCGTAGTGGACTCCCCGACAACAGGACCAGCCGTCAGCTGCTCGGCTTCTCCCGCCTTTGGCCGTGCTCTGCGGACCGGTCCTCCCCGGAGCCTCAGTGCACCTGGGCATTGTAGTGTGCGCGGCTCCGGGGGGAACGGGTGCATGGGTCCTTTCCGAGGTTACTGACGAGTCGTTCAGTGTTCGGTGTGCTCCGAGGGCTGTGCGGAGGTGACCAGCTCGGTCAGGACGCCGTGGCAGTCCTTGGGGTGCAGGAAGGTGATCCGGGAGTCCATCGAGCCCCGGCACGGCTCCTGGTACAGCACCCGGACGCCCTTCTCCCTGATCGCGGCCGCGTCGCCGTCCACGTCGGCGGTGCCGAAGGCGATGTGGTGCACGCCCTCGCCGTTCTTGGCAAGCCACTTGGCGACCGTGGAGTCCTCCCGGGTGGGCTCCAGCAGCTGGAGGTAGGAGGCGCCGCCGTCGTCCGTCTCGTTGATCTTGAGCATGGCCTCGCGCACCCCCTGCTCCTCGTTGACCTCGCTGTGGAACACCTCGAAGCCGTAGGTGTTGCGGTAGAACTCGACGGTCTTGTCCAGGTCGAAGCAGGCGATGCCGATGTGGTCGATACGGGTCAGCACGGCGGGTCCTCCAGGGCGGTCGCGGTCAGGTGGGCACCAGTGCAGCGCATCGGGGTTCGGCGGCGCCAGAGCCGCCCGTGCGAGTCTGCTCACACTGTGTTGCGCTGCGGGGCCCACCGCGCCGCGCCCGAGGTCGCACCGAGTCACGCGCCGGGCGCGCACCGGAAAAACTTCACCCCGGCGCGTGCTGACACGGTGTTGACTGGGTAGTGCCAGTGCTGCTGATCACACCTTCGCTGCGGTGACGCACGGGTTACGGGTCAGTACATTGAGCGGCATCCCCACACGCCCCCAGCCTCCGGCCGGGGGGATCCCACCTGGCCTTGACGCGCGAAGGGGCTCGTCTCATGACTACTTCAGTGATCGTCGCCGGTGCTCGGACCCCGATGGGCCGCCTGCTCGGCTCGCTCAAGGGCTTCTCCGGAGCGGACCTCGGCGGCTTCGCCATCAAGGCGGCCGTGGAGCGGGCGGGCATCGCCGCCGAGCAGGTGCAGTACGTCATCATGGGCCAGGTGCTGCAGGCCGGGGCGGGCCAGATCCCGGCCCGGCAGGCGGCGGTCAAGGCCGGTATCCCGATGAACGTGCCGGCCTTGACGATCAACAAGGTCTGCCTCTCCGGCCTGGACGCCATCGCGCTGGCCGACCAGCTGATCCGCGCCGGCGAGTTCGACATCGTGGTGGCCGGCGGACAGGAGTCGATGACCAACGCCCCGCACCTGCTGCCGAAGTCCCGCGAGGGCTACAAGTACGGCTCGATCGAGATGCTCGACGCGATGGCCTACGACGGCCTCACCGACGCGTACGAGAACATCCCGATGGGCGAGTCGACCGAGAAGCACAACACCCGGCTGGGGATCGGCCGCGAGGTCCAGGACCGGATCGCCGCGCTCTCCCACCAGCGGGCCGCCGCCGCCCAGAAGAACGGCGTCTTCGAGGCCGAGATCGTCCCGGTCGAGATCCCGCAGCGCAAGGGTGAGCCGGTCCTCTTCAGCCAGGACGAGGGCATCCGCGCCGACACCACCGTGGAGAGCCTGGCCAAGCTGCGCCCGGCGTTCCCGGGTGGTGCCCCCGACGGGGCCGGCACCATCACCGCCGGCACCTCCTCGCAGATCTCCGACGGTGCCGCCGCGGTGGTCGTGATGAGCAAGGCCAAGGCCGAGGAGCTCGGCCTGACCTGGCTGGCCGAGATCGGTGCGCACGGCAACGTGGCCGGCCCGGACAACTCGCTGCAGTCGCAGCCGTCCAACGCCATCGAGCACGCGGTGGCCAAGGAGGGCATCACGGTCGAGGACCTCGACCTGATCGAGATCAACGAGGCGTTCGCGGCCGTCGCCCACCAGTCGATGAAGGACCTCGGCGTCACCGAGGAGAAGGTCAACGTCAACGGCGGTGCGATCGCGCTGGGCCACCCGATCGGGATGTCCGGTGCCCGGATCGTGCTGCACCTGGCGCTCGAGCTGCAGCGCCGCGGTGGCGGCGTGGGCGCGGCGGCGCTCTGCGGCGGCGGCGGCCAGGGCGACGCCCTGATCGTCCGGGTCCCGCAGGCCTGACCGGACGGCACAACGTCTGACACGGCGTCGGGGCTGTCGGCCGCCACCAGCGGCCGGCGGCCCCTCCCGTCTGCGGTCCGCCCGCCGGGGCGGAGCCGCGGCCGGGCTCTTGAGCGAGGAGCGGACTGAACATGGTCGATGTGCCGACGTTGGTCGAGCAGGCGCGGCAGGGCCGGCCGCGCGCCGTCGCCCGGCTGATCACGCTGGTGGAGAACGCTGCTCCCCAGCTGCGCGAGGCGATGGCCGCGCTTGCCCCGTACACCGGGCGGGCGTACACGGTCGGGCTGACCGGCTCGCCCGGGGTGGGCAAGTCCACCTCCACCTCCGCGCTGGTCACCGCCTACCGGCGGCTCGGCAAGCGGGTCGGGGTGCTCGCCGTCGACCCCTCCTCGCCGTTCTCCGGCGGGGCGCTGCTCGGCGACCGGGTACGGATGCAGGAGCACGCCACCGACCCCGAGGTGTTCATCCGCTCGATGGCCACCAGGGGCCACCTCGGCGGGCTCTCCTGGGCCGCGCCGCAGGCCCTGCGGGTGCTGGACGGCGCCGGGTGCGAGGTCATCCTGGTGGAGACCGTCGGCGTCGGGCAGTCCGAGGTGGAGATCGCCGCGCAGGCGGACACCTCGGTGGTACTGCTGGCCCCCGGCATGGGCGACGGGATCCAGGCCGCCAAGGCCGGGATCCTGGAGATCGGCGACGTCTTCGTGGTCAACAAGGCCGACCGGGACGGTGCGGACGCCACCGCGCGCGAGCTCAACCACATGCTCGGCCTCGGCGAGGCACGCGAGCCCGGTGACTGGCGGCCGCCGATCGTCAAGACCGTCGCGGCGCGCGGCGAGGGCATGGACGAGGTCGTCGAGGCACTGGAGAAGCACCGGGCCTGGCTGGCCGAGACCGGCGAGCTCGCCGTCCGGCGGCGCCGCCGGGCTGCGGACGAGATCGAGGCCATCGCGCTCGCCGCCCTCCGGTCCCGGATCGGCGATCTGCACGGCGACCGGCACCTGGGGGCGCTCGCGGAACGCGTCGCCGCGGGCGAGCTCGATCCGTACGGCGCGGCGGACCAGCTCGTCGCGGACCTGACGGGGGCGTAGGGCCGGCGGGGCGAGCCTCCTGGGGAGGAACCCCGCCCAGGGCCTTCAGCGGTGTGAATCCTCACCGAGAGGTGTGAACCCTTTCGGTTTTCCCGAGGAGGAGTTCACCGCGCCCCCGGAGCGTGCCCGAGTGCGTCGGGGCGGGTTGGCGCCGGTCCGGAGCGCTGACGGGACGGCGCGGGCCCGCCCCGCGAGCGGGCGCCGGGCTCAGGCGCGGCCGCGGAGGTTGCGCAGGTGCTCGGCGACGGGGGCGAGGGCGGCGTACATCGCGTCGATCTGCTCGGGGGTGAGCCGGTCGATGAAGTGGCGGCGCACGCTGCGCACGTGGTCGGGGGCGACCTTCTGCATGGTCTCCCAGCCCAGTTCGGTCAGGTGGGCGTAGAGGCCACGGCGGTCGCCGGGGCACTCCTGGCGGAGGACCAGGCCGGCGTTCTCCATCCGGGTGATCTGGTGCGAGAGCCGGCTCTTGGACTGGAGGGTGGCGGTGGCCAGGTCGGTCATCCGCATCCGGCGGTCGGGGGACTCGGACAGGGCGACCAGGATCTCGTAGTCGTTGCCGGCCAGGTTGTGCGGCTGGAGCTCACGGCCCAGTTGGTAGTCCAGCAGTTTGGCCACCTCGAGATGGGCACGCCAGAACTGCTGCTCCTTGGCCGTGAGCCAGGGAGTCTCCTCCTCCTGGCGGGGGTGGGAGGAGGAGGCCTCGGTGTCGGTGCTGTGCATGTCCATGGGAGAAGCATAGCCGAGGTTGTTAAATGTTGTACAAACTTATAAGTGGTCCAAGTCGGACTGTGGTCACAGCCCGAAGCGCCGCCCCAGCTCACCGAGGTTGCCCAGGCCGGGGAGGCCCGGCAACTGCTGCCCGCCGTGCCCCGGCTGCTGCGGCACTCCGCCCCCGGGCACCCCGGGCTCGCTCTCCACGACGCCCACCGAGCGCTCCGCCATCAGCTTCTCGCTGGACTGCACCAGCACCTGGCCGGCCCCGATGAACTCGAACTGGTGCTCCTCGCCGGAGGCCCCGCCGAGCCCGGTCAGGTGCCGGATCCCGCCGATCACGCCGTGCAGGTAGCTGTGGTCGTAGTGGTGGCAGGGGGCCGGGCAGTCCGCCCAGCCGACCAGCGCCTGCGGGTCGACCCGGATCGGCGGCTCCACGAAGTGCACCGGGCCGTTGGAGGCGGCGACGAACTTTCCGGTGCCGATCAGGGTGAGGAACCCCGGGATGATCGACTGCTTGAGGGCCAGCGAGGGCTCGAAGGCCAGCAGGTTGCCCGAACGGACCGTCAGGTTGCCGTTCTCCAGGTCGTAGGAGTTCAGGTCGAACGCCCGGTCCGCGAGCAGCAGCTTCCCCCGTCCCTCGGCCACCACCCAGTCCGAGGCGTGCAGCGGGGAGTTGAAGTTCCGCTCCAGTACCTGGTCGAGCACGCCCCGGCCGATGCCGGAGAAGCGGACGTCGCCGTAGTAGGCGATCATCTTGCCCTTCTGCAGGTAGTACGGGCCGTTGAGGTCCACCGAGAAGGCGTACGGGTTGACGTTGTCGTTGACCGGAAGGGTGTGCGGGTCGTACACCACCGGGCCACCGCCCTGCTGCTGCGGCGGCTGCGCCGAGGGTGCCGCGGGCGGCATCGGCGGCATCCGCATCCCGGGCTGGGTCGGCTGGTAGGACTGCTCGTACTGCTGCTGGGAGTAGGGCTGCCCGGGCTGCTGGGGGTACGGCTGCCCGTACGGCGGCTGCTGCGGAGGGTAGGACATCAGAGCTTCTCCTCGCTCGCCTGCACGAACACCACGCCCTGGCCGGACAGTTCCAGCTGGAACGCCTCGCCGGAGCCCCGTCCGATCATCTCGCGCCAACCCAGCGCGGTGGACAGTTTGTTGCGTACGTCGCCGCGGTGCGCCACGTACGCCTGCGGGTCCACGTGCACCGGCTGGCCCTGGACGATGGGCAGTTCGATCACTCCGCCGTGGGCCAGTACCGCGACCGAGCCGTGGCCGGTCAGCTGGGTGGTGAACAGTCCCTGGCCGGTGACCTGGCCGCGGACGATGCCCATCACGCCGCCCTGGGAGCCCATGAACATGGTGGACTGCTGGAGCGAACCCTCGAAGGCGAGCAGCCGGTCGGCCTCCACGCAGAGGGTGTCGCCGGCCAGCTCGATCACGTGGACGTGGTGGCCGCCGTGGCCGAACAGCACGCTGCCCCGGCCCTCGACGGTCATCAGCGGGGTGTCCTCGTTCGCCACCCGGCGGCCGATCATCGACATCACCCCGCCCTGGCCGCCCATCAGGTTGGGCCTGAAGGTGACCTCGCCGGTGTACGCGACCATCGCGCCGCGCTGGCTGAACAGCTGCCGTCCGGGGACCACCTGGGCCTCGACCAGCTTGCTGTTGATCTTCGTGAAGGGCATCAGACGTCGCCTCCGAAGGTGGTCTTCTCGGACGGCTGGACGTAGACCAGGCCCTCGCCGGTGAACTCGACCTGCATCGCCTCGCCGCCGCCCTCGCCGATCAGCGTGGTCCAGCCGGCGCCCGACTTCAGATGCCGGCTGAGGGTGCCGGTGTGAGCGACGTACGCGCCCGGGTCCACCCGCAGCGGGGTGCCCTTGGTGACCCGCAGGATGATCGCCGGGCCGTTGGAGGTGAGCGCTGCCCAGCCGTTGCCCTCGACCTTGGTGGTGAACAGGCCGTTGCCCGAGGCCATCCCGTTGAGTCCGGTGAAGCTGGTGCCGGTGTGCAGGCCGGCCTCGGTGCAGAGCAGGTTGTCCGCCTCGACGTACAGCGCCTCGCCGTTCAGCCGGACCAGGTTGATCTCGGTCGCCTTGTCGGCGAAGTAGCAGGTGCCCTGCCCCTTCACCTCCATGACCGCCATCTGCTCGCCGGTCAGGCGGCGGGCGACCATGCCGCGCAGGCCGTCGCCGCCGCCGGTGAGCTTCTTGAAGGACATCTGGCCGGTGTACGCGACCATCGAACCGTTGCGGGCCTTGACCGCGTCGCCCGCCATGTCGACGGCGAGCACCTTGGAGCCCTGGAGACGAAACTGTGCCACCGGCCGAATGTAGCTGGCGCGGTGGCACAGTGACAGCAAGCAGCGCCCGACTGGTACGAGGCTGCGACAGAGCGGGTGCGGATCAGACCGCCGCGCGGACGGTCCCGGCCGCCTGCTCGACCTCCATCAGTGAGGCGGAGTGCCGCTCGGCCTCGAAGGCCACCACACCGCCGCGCAGGCCGAACAGCCGCTTGGAGAGCAGGATCCACACCACCGCGGCGGTGTTCAGCAGCAGCGTGCAGATCTTGAACACGGTGACGTGGTGCGACAGCTCGTACCCCTCCAGCGGGAGGAACGCGGCGGTGGCGACCACGGTCAGGTACTCGGCCCAGCGGCGGGCCAGCCAGAGCCCGAACGCCTCGACGATCTCGATCAGCGCGTACGCCACCAGCGCGCCCGCCACGCCCAGCAGGGTGCTGCGCTTGTAGTCGAAGGTCTTGCGGATGGTCTCCACGATGGGAGAGTTCTCCAGGTCCCAGTGGAAGTGGTCGGTGACCGGCTTGAAGACGCTCAGGTTCTGGTTGAAGAGGTCCTTGACCGCGTCCTGGCTGTTGGAGAACTTCCACACCGCCCAGGCGACCAGGATGATCAGCACACCGCGCAGCAGCCGCTCGATCGCCAGGAAGCGCAGGATGAAGATGTCGCGCAGGGCCTTGCCGCGGGGCACCAGCGGGGCGTTCTCGGCCGGGCCCGAGCCGTGCGGTGCCCCCAGGGCGAAGTCACCGCAGCGCAGGCAGCGCCAGGCGTCGCCGAGCGCGGTCTGCGCGTGCAGCCGCGACCGCAGCTCGGGCTCGCTGGGCGCGTAGGTGGTGTGGCCGCGCCGGGAGCAGGTCCGGCGGTTCCAGTCGATGGTGAACAACGGTGATTTCCCCCGCGGTCTTCGCCGACCTGACCGTCAGGTCGTGCGGCAGCAATATAGGACCTCCGGACGACTCCGGGCTTCGCGCGGTCCGACCGGGGCCGGCGGTCCGGCGGTCGTGCGCGCAGAGCTCCGCGCCCCCGCGGAGCAGCCCACGCCCCCGGAGCTCGCGCCGGTGTCGGGTCGGTGATAATGGGCTGGCGGCTTGTGCGTCCGTTCACAAGCCTGCCCGCCGACCCCCGACCCACGAGGTATCCACCGTGAAGAGCAGCGCCGTCCACCGCCTGCGCCTTGTCTCCGGCCCCGAGGGCCTCTCCTTCCTGCTGCTGCTGGTCTGCTCGGTGCTGAAGCGGACCACCAGCTTCAACGCCGTGCCGGTGATGGGCATGGTCCACGGCGTGCTCTTCATCCTGTACGTGGTCTTCCTGGCGCTCGCCGCGCAGCAGCAGCGCTGGCCCGCCAAGCGCAGTGCGCTGCTGTTCGTGCTGTCGGTGCTGCCGACCGGCGGCTTCTTCGCCGAGCGGATGCTGGCCAAGGAGGAGCGCGGCGAGAGCGCCGTGCCCGCCACCGCCTGATCCCGGGATCGCGCCGCAGCCGGGCCCCTCGCTCTCCCGACGGAGCGAGGGGCCCGGCTGCTGTCGCCGGTCGTGGAGCGTCAGTTGACGTTCACGGCGGACCAGGCCGCGGCGACCTGCTTGTACTCGGTGGAGGTGGCGCCGTACAGGTCGGCGGCGGCCTTCAGGGTGCCGGTGCGGGCCGCCTTGTAGTCGGTGGTGGAGGTGAAGTAGGTGGTCAGCGCGCGGTACCAGACCTTGAGGGCCTTGTCGCGGCCGATGCCGGCCACGGACTGGCCGCCCACGGTCGGCGAGTCGTAGCTGTAGCCGTTGATGGTCTTCTGCCCGCTGCCCTCGGACAGCAGGTAGAAGAAGTGGTTGGCGACGCCGGACGAGTAGTGCACGTCCAGGTTGCCGAGCGAGGAGGACCAGGAGTCGGGTGAGGTGCCGTCCTTGGAGGGCTTGTCCATGTAGCGCAGCGGCTTGCCGTCGCCGTTGATGTCGATCAGCTCGCCGAGCCAGTAGTTCGGCTTGTTGGCGGGCAGGTTGGCGTACCACTCGACGCCGGTGCCGAAGATGTCCGAGGTGGCCTCGTTCAGACCGCCGGACTCACCGAAGTAGTCCAGGTTCGCGGTGGCCGCGGTGACGCCGTGGCTCATCTCGTGGCCGGCCACGTCGAGTTCGGTCAGCGGGTGGGTGTTGCTGACACCGTCGCCGTAGGTCATGCAGAAGCAGCTGTCGTCCCAGAAGGCGTTGACGTAGTTCTTGCCGTAGTGGACCCGGCTGTAGGCGCCGACGCCGTCGTTGCGGATGCCGTTGCGGCCGAAGGTGGCCTTGTAGAAGTCCCAGGTGACGGCGGCGCCGTACTGGGCGTCCACGGCGGCGGACTGGGCGTTGGAGGCCAGGCCGTTGCCCCAGGTGTTGGTCGAGTTGGTGTAGAGGGTGCCGTTGCCCGAGGTGCGGCCGCTCAGGTTGGTGGTGTACTGGTTGCCGCGGGTGGCGTCCTTCAACTGGTACTTGCCACTGGTGGAGTTGGTGGTCAGCGGCACGGTGCCGACGAAGACGCCCTTGCCGCTGCCGGTGGCGTTGGCGGTCTGGATCTCCTCGTGGGTGGAGAGCACCTCGCCGGTGGCGGCGTCGGTGACCAGGCGCTGGCGGCTCGGGGTGCCGTCGGCGCGCATGCCCTCGACGGTGGTCTGGTAGGCCAGGCGAGGGGTGCCGGTGGAGGCCCAGACGACCAGCCTGGCCGGGCTGGTCCGGTCGACCGAGGTGAGTGCGGCGTCGTCGGAGTCCCTGGCGCCGATGGCGGCCTTGACCGTGCCGGCCGCCTTGGTGGCGGCCTGGTCGGCGGAGAGCTTCGGGGTCAGGCTGGCGAGGGCCAGCTTGCTCTCCACCGCGCGGTCCACCGACTTGACGGCGCCCTTGGCGTCCTGGTGCACGATCAGGTCGCCGCCGAGCACCGGCAGTCCGCCGAAGGTCCGCTCGTAGCGCAGGTGCCTGGTCCCGTCGGCGTCCACCACGACGTCCTTGGCCACCAGCTTCTCCTGGCTGCCCAGGCCCAGGGCCTTGGCTGCGGTGGTGGCCTGGGAGTCGGCGAGGGTGATCAGCTCGGCCTGCTGCCGGCCGGCGAGCGTCCCGGCGGCCGGAGAGCTGGCCTGCGCCGTCCCGACGCCGACCTGTACCACCCCGGCGATGATCGCCGAGGCGGAGAGAACGGCTCCGACTGTCAGCTTTCGCTTCACGTACGGTTCCTTCCGGTTCAACCGCGTCTGCGCGGTCGCGCCGCGTTCCGGGGCACCGGGGTAGTGCCTGCTGGGGCGGAATGGGCGCTGACGTGCTGCTCCGTGCGGTCAGACGGCATCGGCCGGAGAGGTGGGGCGGCCGGCGCCGGTACGGGGCTGGCCAGAAGCATGACAATCGAACTGATGAAATGACAGGTCTCGGGCAATGATTGGCAAACTTCCGCCAACTCCCGTCCATACATCTGTGGTGAGAATGTGTCAGGCAGATGTCCTCGGGCGGACGGCCCGGGCGGCCGGCGGATGGGTTCCGGCCCGAACCGAGTCCGGACGGTGGCTGGATTCAGCCAAGATCCGTTCGTGGGGTGCGCATTGCCGCAACATTGTGAAAGTTTGATGTCCCGGTGGGCGCGGTCAGGCGGATGGCGGGACTCCGCCATCGGACCCTCTTGTCCGGCCCGTTCCACCACTGCTAGCCGCCCCAGGACGCACCGCAGCCGGGCCCCCGTCGGACGGGGACCCGGCTGCGGTGAACAGGCTGCGGTGAACGGGCCGAGCGGAGGCCTTACTTGACGTTCACGGCCTCCCAGCAGGCCGCGACCCGCTTGTACGCCAGGGAGCCGGTGCCGCCGTACAGGTCGGCCGCCGCCTTCAGGGTCGCGGCGCGCGCGCCCTGGTAGTCGGTGGTCGAGGTCATGTAGACGGTCAGCGCGCGGTACCAGACCTGGAGGGCCCTGGCCCGGCCGATGCCGGCCACCGGCTTGCCGTCGAAGGTCGGCGAGTTGTACGTGTAGCCGTTGATGGTCTTCTGCCCGCTGCCCTCGGACAGCAGGTAGAAGAAGTGGTTGGCGACGCCGGACGAGTAGTGCACGTCCAGGTTGCCGAGCGAGGAGGACCAGAAGTCGGGCGAGGTGCCGTCTTTGGAGGGCTGGTCCATGTAGCGCAGCGGCTTGCCGTTGCCGAAGTAGTCGATGGCCTCGCCGATCAGGTAGTTCGGCTTGTTGGCGGGCAGGTTGGCGTACCACTCGACGCCGGTGCCGAAGATGTCCGAGGTGGCCTCGTTCAGAGCGCCGGACTCACCGAAGTAGTTGAGCTTGGCGGTGGCCGCGGTGACGCCGTGGCTCATCTCGTGGCCGGCCACGTCGATCGAGGTCAGCGGGTGGGTGTTGCCCTGGCCGTCGCCGTAGGTCATGCAGAAGCAGCTGTCGTCCCAGAACGCGTTCATGTAGTTCTGGCCGAAGTGGACGCGGCTGTAGGCGCCGACGCCGTCGTTGCGGATGCCGTTGCGGCCGAAGGTCTTCTTGTAGAAGTCCCAGGTGGCCGCCGCGCCGAACTGGGCGTCCACGGCGGCGGACTGGGTGTTGGAGACGTTCCCGGTGCCCCAGCGGTTGTCGGTGTCTATGTACAGCGTGCCCTTGCCGGAGGTGCCGCCCTTCAGCGTGGTGGTGTACTGGTTGCCGCGGGTCGGGTCCTTCAGCTGGAACCAGGTCCGGTACGGCGTGGTGGTCAGCCGCACCGCGCCGTCGTGGACGCCCCGGCCGATGCCGACCGCACCGGCGGTCTGGATCTCCTCGTGGGAGGAGAGCACCTCGCCGCTGGCGGCGTCGGTGACCAGCCGCTGACGGCTCGGGGTGCCGTCGGCGCGCATGCCCTCGACCACCGTCTCGTACGCCAGGCGCGGGGTGCCCGAGGCGGCCCAGACGACCAGCTTGGCCTGGCCGGTGCTGCCGACCTCCTTGAGCGCGGGCTCGTCGGCGTCCTTGGCGATGCCCATGGTCGACTTCACCGCGCCGGCGGCCTTGGTCGCGGCCTTGTCGGCGGAGAGCTGCGGGGTCAGGCTCGGCAGGGCGAGCTTGCCGTCGAGCGCGCGGTCCACGGACTTGACGGCGCCCTTGGCGTCCTGGTGCACGATCACGTCGCCGCCGAGCACCGGCAGGCCGCTGAAGGTGCGCTCGTAGCGCAGGTGGCGGGCGCCGTCCGGATCCACCACGGCGTCCTTGGCCACCAGCTTCTCCTGGCCGCCCAGGCCCAGGGCCTTGGTGGCGGCCGGGATCTGCGAGTCGGCGAGGGCGATCATGTCGGCCTCGGCGGGCTGCGGAGCGGCCGCGGCCACCTCGCCGTCGGCGGTGAAGGACAGCGCCTGCGCCGTCCCGGAGCTGACCTGGATCGCGGCGGCGAGGACCACCGAGGCGGAGAGAACAGCGCTGAGCTTGCGCTTCAAGTGGGATTCCTTCCATGTCAACCGCGTGCCCGCGGTCGTGCCGCGTTCCGGGGCACCAGGAATTGGCGCCGACCAGGGCGGAACAGGGCGGATGGCATGACCGAACATGCTGATGGAGTGACAAATATTTAGCAGCAGTTGGCAGAAAGGTGCCATGCGGTTATCGTCCCCAGGGGACTGATAGAGCATCAGAATGCTGGATAAATCGGGCAAATCACCGGTCTGGTATGGCGCCTTTTGAACAAACCGAGACCTTGCGGCCGGTGAATTCGGACAGTCGGAAACACCCGCAAAGGAAAGCCGGGACTTTATGTCCTGATTTGCGGCGATGATGGCCAGCCATCCCGCCCCGGGCCGAAGGGCCCGCCGCCCGCGGCGAAGCCGCTGGTGTGCGGCGTGAAAGGGTGGGGCGACGAGCGACCGAGGCGCGAGGGAGTGCCGGAGGGGCGAACGTCGGCACCGGGTGCGAGGGTCCGGAGGCGAGTGGGCGGGCAATGGAGCGGCGTCCAGCATCCTGGACAGCCGGCACCCGCCATCAGGCGCGCCGGTACGGTGGGGAGGTGGCCAAGCCCCTAGCTCTCGACTTCGACCCGATCGCCCGCGCCGACGAACTCTGGACCCGGCGCTGGGGGAGCGTCCCCGCGATGGCGGCGATCACCTCGGTGATGCGCGCGCACCAGATCCTGCTCTCCCGGGTGGACGCGGTGGTCAGACCGTTCGGGCTGACCTTCGCCCGGTACGAGGCACTGGTGCTGCTCACCTTCAGCCGGAAGGGCGAGCTCTCCCTCTCCAAGATCGGCGAGCGGCTGATGGTCCACCCGACCAGCGTCACCAACACCATCGTCCGACTGGAGGGTGCCGGCCTGGTCTCCCGCCGCCCCAACCCGTTGGACGGCCGGGGCGTGCTCGCCGCCATCACCGAGCGCGGCCGGGCGGTGGTCGAGGAGGCCACCCGGGCGCTGATGGCGATGGACTTCGGCCTGGAGGGCTACGACGAGAAGCAGTGCGAGCAGGTGTTCGAGCTGCTCCGGCCGCTGCGGGTGGCGGCGGGCGACTTCACCCCGCCCGCCGAGTAGGGGTGCCGCAAATGCACCCTAAGCGGGCGGTTACCCTCGATGGCATGAAGCAGAGTGTGCTGACCCGCTACCGGACGATGGCCTACGTCACGGGTGTCCTCCTGATCCTGCTGACCCTGGGTGTGATCGCCAAGTACGCGCTCGGCATCTCGGGTGCGGCCGGCTTCACCACCGCCGTCGGTATCGCGCACGGCTGGCTCTACGTGGTCTACCTGGTGCTCGCCTTCGACCTGGGCACCAAGGCGAAGTGGCCGATCGGCAGGCTGGCCTGGGTGCTGCTGGCCGGCACGATCCCGACCGCGGTCTTCTTCGTCGAGCGCAGGGTCTCCCGCGAGGTGGCGCCGCTGGTCGCCGCCCCGGAGCCGGCGAGCGCCTGACCCCGCCGCCCGAAGGGCGCCCTCTCCCGTGTCGGAGAGGGCGCCCTTTCGCATGCTCCGACGCCGCATGCTCCGACGCGGCGTACCCCGATGCCGTGTGCCCCGAGGTCCCGGTCGGTGGGCGGCCATCGACAGATACTAGGACGTCCGAGTAAATTGGTAGGACGTCCTAGTAGCTGTGCCGTCCCCAAGCGGTGGCGGCCGTACGGAGTGGGAGTTCGGAGTCGATGGACGCCGACGAGATCGAGGCCGGCCGCCGGCGCTGGCAGCAGCGGTACGACAAGGCGCGCAAGCGCGACGCGGACTTCACCACCCTGAGCGGCGACGAGGTCGAGCCGGTCTACGGCCCGCCCGCCGCTCAGCCCTACGAGGGCTTCGAGCGGATCGGCTGGCCCGGGGAGTACCCCTTCACCCGCGGCCTGCACCCCACCGGGTACCGGGGGCGGACCTGGACGATAAGGCAGTTCGCCGGCTTCGGTAACGCCCAGCAGACCAACGAGCGCTACCGGATGATCCTGGAGGCCGGCGGCGGTGGCCTCTCGGTCGCCTTCGACATGCCGACCCTGATGGGGTACGACTCCGACGACGCCAAGTCGCTCGGCGAGGTCGGCCACTGCGGTGTCGCCATCGACTCCGCCGCCGACATGGACGTGCTGTTCAACGGCATCCCGCTCGGCGAGGTCACCACCTCGATGACGATCAGCGGCCCGGCCGTCCCGATCTTCTGCATGTACCTGGTCGCCGCCGAGCGCCAGGGCGTCGACCAGGGAGTGCTCAACGGCACCCTGCAGACCGACATCTTCAAGGAGTACATCGCGCAGAAGGAGTGGCTCTTCGCCCCCGAGCCGCACCTGCGCCTGATCGGCGACCTGATGGAGTACTGCGCCGCCAACATCCCGGCGTACAAGCCGCTCTCGGTCTCCGGCTACCACATCCGCGAGGCCGGGGCGACCGCCGCCCAGGAGCTCGCGTACACGCTGGCCGACGGTTTCGCCTACGTCGAGCTCGGGCTGTCGCGCGGTCTGGACGTGGACGTCTTCGCGCCCGGGCTGTCCTTCTTCTTCGACGCCCACCTGGACTTCTTCGAGGAGATCGCCAAGTTCCGCGCCGCCCGCCGGATCTGGGCCCGCTGGATGCGCGACCGCTTCGGCGCCAAGACCGACAAGGCCCAGTGGCTGCGCTTCCACACCCAGACCGCCGGCGTCTCGCTCACCGCCCAGCAGCCGTACAACAACGTGGTGCGCACCGCCGTCGAGGCGCTCTCTGCGGTGCTCGGCGGTACCAACTCGCTGCACACCAACGCGCTGGACGAGACCCTGGCGCTGCCCTCGGAGCAGGCGGCGGAGATCGCGCTGCGCACCCAGCAGGTGCTGATGGAGGAGACCGGGGTCGCCAACGTGGCTGACCCGCTGGGTGGTTCCTGGTACGTCGAGGCGCTCACCGACCGGATCGAGGCCCAGGCCGAGGCGATCTTCCAGCGCATCCTGGACAAGGCGGTGGCCGACCACCCGATCGGCCCGATGACCTCCGGCATCCTGCGCGGCATCGAGGAGGGCTGGTTCACCGGCGAGATCGCCGAGGCCGCCTTCCAGTACCAGCAGGCCCTGGAGAAGGGCGAGAAGCGCGTGGTCGGCGTCAACTGCCACCCGCGCAGCGTCACTCCGGAGCTGGAGATCCTCCGGGTCAGCCACGAGGTCGAGCGCGAGCAGGTGCGGGTGCTCGGGGCGCGCAAGACCGCCCGCGACGAGGCCGCAGTCCGGGCCGGGCTCGACGCCATGCTGGCCGCTGCCCGCTCGGGGGAGAACATGATTCCGCCGATGCTCACCGCGATCCGCGCGGAGGCCACCCTCGGGGAGATCTGCAACACCCTCCGCACCGAGTGGGGCATCTACCGGGAGGCTGCCGCCTTCTAGCCGCCGGGCAGCTCACGATGGGCACCCGGGCAAGCCCCCAGGGGGGTTTGCCCGGGTGCACTCAGAAGGTGAGGCGGAAGAGTGCGCCGCCGCCCGGCGCGGCCTCGGCGGTGAGCTCGGCACTGTGGGCGCGGGCGATCTGGCGGGCCATGGCGAGGCCCAGGCCGGAGCCCGGGAGGGCGCGGGCGGCGGAGGCCCGGTAGAACCGGTCGAAGACGTACGGGAGGTCCTCCGGCGCGATTCCGGGGCCGTGGTCGCGGACCGTCAGCCGTTCCTCGGTGAGCGTCACCTCCACCGGTCCGCCCGGCGGGCTGAACTTGGCGGCGTTGTCCAGCAGATTGCCCACCAGCCGGACCAGCCGCGCGGGCACCGCGGGCAGTGTCGGACCGCCCTGCGCCGCGTACTCGAAGACGACCGCGGGCCAGTGGTCCCGGGCGGTCTCCACGCAGTGCGCCACCAGCGGTTCGAGCCGGACCAGTTCGACCAGCGCCTGCGGCTCCTCGTCCCTGGCGAGTTCGATCAGGTCGTTGACCAGCCCGGTCACCTCGCGCAGCTGCCGCTGCAGCCCGGCCGTCGCGCGCTCCCGCTGCCCGGGCGTCAACCGCTCGGCCTTGGCCAGCAGCTCGGCGTTGGTGCGCAGCGCGGTGAGCGGGGTGCGCAGCTCGTGCGAGGCGTCCGCGACCAGCCGCCGCTGGGCGGCCACCGACTGCTCCAGCTCGCCCAGCATCGCGTTGAACGCCCCGGCCAGCCGGGTCACCTCGTCCGCGCCGGCCGGAGCCCCCGGCGGCAGGTCGATCCGTACGGCCGCGTCCCGGGTGGCCGCGATCCGCTCGGCGGTGGCGGTCAGCCGGGCGAGCGGCGCCAGACCGGTACGGGCGACCGTGTGGCCCAGCACCCCGGCGAGCAGCACGCCCGCACCGGCGACCGCGGCCATCAGCTCCCCGGCCTGCCGCACGCCCTGCTGGACGGCGTCGGAGCGCAGTGCCACCTGCACCGCCTTGCCGGTGCCCGAGCCGAACGGGGTGGTGAGCATGCGCGCCGGGTGCCCGCTCACCGTGACGGTGCTGAAGTAGCCGCCGCGCTGCCCGGCCGCGACCGCCCGGGTGGCGGGGGTGACCGGGAGCAGGTAGGGCGGGGCGGGGTCCTTGGCCGGGTCGGCCGGCACGATCTGGGTGCAGGCGGGCGCGGCCAGGTAGCCGCACTCGGCGTAGAGCACCTGCGGGCCCTGTCCCCGGTTCTGCTGCTGGACCAGGGTGGCGTGCTGGGTCAGCTGGAGGTCGAGCTGGTGCACCAACTCGTAGCGCATGACGGTGAATCCGGCCACGCCCACGCCGAGGGCGACCAGCGCGACCGCGGCCGAGGCGGCCAGCGCCAGCCGGGTGCGCAGCGGTCTGCGGCGGCGCCAGCGGGCGTGCCGGGAGCGCTCGTCGCCGGGCGCGGCGGTCCGGTCGCTCACGGGGCGTCCAGCCGGTAGCCGACGCCGTGCACGGTGTGCACCAGCCGGGGCTCACCGGCCGCCTCCAGCTTGCGGCGCAGGTAACCGATGTACACCGCGAGGGAGTTGGAATCGGGACCGAAGTCCGAGCCCCAGACCCGCTCCATGATCAGCTCACGCGGCAGCACCTGCCCCGGGTTCTGCAGCAGCACTTCGAGGAGGGCGAACTCGGTCCGGGAGAACTCCAGCGCCCGGCCCGCCCGGCTGCCGGTGCGGCTGACCGGATCGACCGTCAGATCGCCCAGCACGTAGCCGTGGTCGGGCACGGCTGGTGCGGCCCGGCGCAGCAGGGCACGCAGCCGGGCGGTCAGTTCGTCCAGCGCGAAGGGCTTCACCAGGTAGTCGTCGGCGCCCGCGTCCAGACCGTCCACCCGGTCGCTGACCGAGTCCCGGGCGGTGAGCACCAGGATCGGGGTGCGGTCGCCGAGCGCCCGCAGCCGGCGGCAGACCGCCAGGCCGTCCAGCACCGGCATCATCAGGTCCAGCACCAGCGCGTCCGGCTGCCAGGCGGCCACCTCGCTCAGCGCGGCCAGGCCGTCGCCCGCGCCGCGGACCGTGTATCCGGCGACCGCGAGGCCGTCCTCGACGGCGGCTCGCACCTCGGGGTCGTCGTCCACCACCAGGATCCGGGGCGTCCTGTTGCTCTCGGGCACGCTGCTCATGGGAACAAGCTTCTCAAACGCGGCTATTAGAACTCTCTTAGACCGGGTCGCGACCGTCGAGGCCATGCGGGCAACACACCTGTCGGTGGTCATCGGCGCGGGCGGCACCGGAGGTCGCAGCCACCCCGGCGCAGCGCCTCCTTCGCCCCCGACCGTTACGCGCTCTGGCCCCGGTCGGTTGTCGGGGGCCGCTCAGGGGTCACTCAGGGACGTTCCCTGATGATCGGTCATGCCCGGACGGGACAGACTCGTGGTCGGGCCGGTCGATCGCCGGTCCGACCACGACCACCTCGGAGAGCTTTACCGTGAACTCCTCTGTCCGCCGCACCCGTTGGTCCACCGTGGCTGCCTCCGGCGCTCTGCTGGTCGCCCTTGCCGCGGGTATGGCCGCTCCTGCCTCCGCTGCCACCCCGGCCCCGGCGCCGGCCGCCGCCGCTGCCGCCGCCGCGCCGCTGCCGGGGCTCGACCCGGCCGAGCTCAAGGCGGCGATCAGCGGCCTGCCGAACGCGGACGTCACCGGTGCGCTGGTCCGGATCACCGGTAGCGCGGGCCACTGGTCGGGTACCTCGGGCGTGGGCGACCTGGAGACCGGTCAGGGCGTCCCGCAGAACGCGCACATCCGGATCGGCAGCATCTCCAAGGTCTTCACCGCCACGATCGTGCTCCAGCTCGCCGCCGAGCACCGGATCGACCTGGACAAGCCCGTCCAGCAGTACCTGCCGGGCGTCCTGCCCGCCGACATCCCACCGGTCAAGGTCGGCCAGCTGCTCGACCACACCAGCGGTCTGCCGCGCGGCGTCGCCACCCCGGACTTCGGCGACGGCAGCGCCGAGTGGTTCGCCGCCAACCGTCTCAAGAGCTTCACCCCGCAGCAGACGATCGATCTGATGGCCGGTCAGCCGATGGAGTTCGCGCCGGGCACCGCGCAGCAGTACAACGGGATGAACTACTACGTCGCCGGCATGCTGGTCGAGAAGATCACCGGGCACACCTTCGCCCACGAGGTGCAGTCCAGGATCACCCGTCCGCTCGGCCTGCACGACACCTACGTCCCGAACGCCGACGACCCGCGCCTGCCCGGCCCGCACTCCCACGGCTACCTGACCGTCAAGTCCGCGGACGGGACCACCCACCCCGTCGACGTCTCCGAGCAGAGCCCGTGGCCCTGGGCCGAGGGCGGCATGATCTCCACCCCCGCCGACCTCGACCGGTTCATCACCGAGCTCTTCCGCGGCCGCTTCCTCCCGCCCGCCCAGCAGGCCAAGCTCTTCACCGTCCCCGACGTCCCCAGCCACCACAGCAGCCAGTGCCGCACCGAGGCCGACGCCGGCCGGGCCTGCATGAGCATGGGCCTGATGCGGGTCAAGGCCTCCAACGGCGTCGTGGTCTGGGGCAAGACCGGCTCCCGCCCCGGCTACACCAGCGGCGTGTTCGCCACCCGCGACCTCGCCCGCAAGATCGTCTACTCCGTCAACCCCACCAACCTCAACGGCACCGAGGCTCCCTTCACCCTGAAGATCGCCGCGGCCTCCTTCGGCACCTTGGTCCCGGCGAAGAACTGACCCTCCGAAAGGGCTGGTTGACGATTCGCCCGCCTGAAGACCCGGCCGGCTGAAGAGTCGGCCACCTGAAGACCTGGCCGTCCACCGCGGGCCGGGCTCCGGAAGAACCCCCGGAGCCCGGCCCGCACGGTTGCCGGGGTCCGGCCGGCCCGCGTACGAGCCCGCGGGTGTCCGTCACCCCGGTCGTCGCCGGGGTGTGTTCAGCCCGCTTCCTGCGGATGTCCCAGCGGGCTGAGCAACAGGGTGGTGAAGCGGTGGATCCAGGCGGGGGTGATGGGGCGGCCGCTCACCAGCAGGCGGTGTTCGACGGTGCCCGCGATGGTGTCGAAGATGATGTCGATCTCCTCGGCGGCGGTGACCTCGTCGAGGTCGGGGCCGAGTTCGCCACGGGACTGGGCCTGGGCGCGGCCCTGCTGGACCAGGTACTTCTGCGGCTCGACGATGCGTTCGCGGATCCGGCGGCGCAGCTGGGGGTCGCGGGATCCCTCGGCGAACAGGGCGAGCAGCGCGGCCTGGGTCTCCGGGCGGGCCAGCAGGGTGGCGAACTGGGCGACCACGGCCTCGATGTCGGCACGCAGGCTGCCGAGGTCGACCATCTCCAGTTCGTCGAAGAGACTGGCGACCGCGTCGACCACCAGTTCGTTCTTGGACGGCCAGCGCCGGTAGAGGGTGGTCTTGGCGACGCCGGCCCGGGTGGCGACATCACCCATGGTCAGTCCGCCCCAGCCGAGTTCGGCGAGGGCCTCCCTGGTGGCATCGAGGATCGCCAGGTCGGCGGCTGCGCTGCGGGGGCGTCCCTTGCCTCGTGGGGGCGTGGCCGGGGGTGCGGCCTGGTCCGGGGCAACGGGCTGCTGGGTGGTGGGGGCCACCGAGCCTCCTTGCTAGGGCCGGTCGATGCGCGTCCTTGCGATCTACCGGTGAGTAACGTGGGTGGGTCCGGTAACCGTAGCGATTTGTCCACCCCCTGGCAGCGGCGCGTGCGGGAAAGTGGGACAGCTCACGTCCCGAGTTCCCGAGGGGGTCTTGCGGCACCGGGTCGGGATGCAGATACGCTACGACTCGTAGCGAAAGAGCGGCAACCACGCGCCATGACCCAGGGATCGGGCGGGCGCGCGGCGCGGGTGGGGATCCGCGCCGGCTCTTCGGCACGGCTGCGGTACGGGAGGGGGAACTCCCGAGGGGTGGGAAGCCGGTCCGGTGCGACCTTCTTCCGCCGGTTGGTGCACGTCACTCGCGCGGACGGGGGAGGATGGATCCATGCAGCCACGGAATTCGCGTCTCAACAGCTCCGCCCTGCGTGGTGCGGTCGACCTCGCCGCAGTGAAGGCGGCCGGTGAGGCCGCGCAGAAGGCCGAGCAGGCCAGGGCGGAGCGGGCCCGCCAGAACGCCGCCGCCGAGGCGGCCGGGATCGCCCCGCAGGGTGCGGCGTACCAGCTCGTCATCGATGTCACCGAGGAGACCTTCGAGACCGAGGTCGTGCAGCGCTCGACCGAGGTGCCGGTGGTCATCGACTTCTGGGCCGAGTGGTGCGGCCCGTGCAAGCAGCTCAGCCCGATCCTGGAGCGCCTCGCCGAGGAGTACGCCGGCCGGATCGTGCTCGCCAAGATCGATGTGGACGCCAACCAGCTGATCGCCCAGCAGTTCGGCATCCAGGGCATCCCGGCCGTGATGGCCGTGGTCGCCGGCCAGCTCGTCCCGCTCTTCCAGGGCGCCGAGAACGAGGCCAACGTCCGCAAGGTCCTGGACCAGCTGATCGCCGTCGCCGAGCAGCGCTTCGGCATCGTCGGCACTGCCGCCGCCCCCGACGGGGAGGCCCCCGCGGCTCCCCACCGGCCGGAGGACCCGGCGCTGGCCGCCGCACATGACGCGCTCGACCGCGGTGACCTGGGCGGCGCCGTCCAGGCCTACCAGAACGTGCTGGTCGACCAGCCCGGCAACATCGAGGCCAAGCTGGGCCTGGCCCAGGCGCAGCTGCTGCAGCGGGTCGAGTCGCTGGACCCGCAGCAGGTCCGCGCGGCGGCCGCCGCCGATCCGAAGGACGTCGCCGCCCAGCTGGACGCTGCCGACCTGGACCTGGTCGGCGGGCACGTCGAGGACGCCTTCGGCCGCCTGGTCGACACCGTCGGCAGGACCTTCGGCGAGGACCGGGACACCGCCCGGCTGCGACTGCTGGAGCTGTTCGAGGTGATCGGCACGGACGACCCGCGGGTGACGAAGGCGCGCAGTGCGCTCGCCCGGGTACTGTTCTGACGCTCGGTCAGGCAGTCGCCCGCGGCGGTCCGGTGGCACGGCGGGTGACCTGCGGTGCCGCCGGAGATTTGGCGACAAGCAGGCAGAAGCTGTGAGCTTTATCAAATCTTGACAATGTCCTACGGCGGTCACCACGGGTGACCGCCGTAGGTGTTTCGTCCGTGTTTCCAGCGAATTTCACTGATGTACACATGCTCGATTGTCGCTCTGCGTGACATTTTTCTCGATCTCATGATCGACGTCGAGCGCTGTTGGATTACCCGTCAGTAATGAACCCCTTGTGCTTCGCCCTGGTTTCAAGCACGATCAGCCACGCCCGGTCCCCTGCAAGGGGATCCCCATCGGGCAGCCGAAGGCCCGGTCCGGAGGCTTGAGGACAGGGGGGTGTCCGCGGATCCCACACGCGGTTCCTGTCCTTCTCGCGGTCGCGCATCCCCGCGCGGTCGCTGGTTGTCGCTCGGGGGTGATCGCCGGTGTCGTCGGTCGTACCCGCTGTCGCGAAGACAGCCGGTGCCTGGAACGGGTGTGCCGTGAATGCGGCCGGACCCGGGTCCGCCGATGCCCACGGCCTTCTCCGCTACCGAGGACGTAGCTCTCTCCCATCCCAGGCCCAGGCCGGTGCGCCAAGTGCCGGACGCGGTCGGAGATGTACGTCCTAGAAGGAGGACACGCATGTCCCAGACTTACGGCAAGACCCGCTGGAAGCGCTTCGCGCTGGTGATGGTGCCGAGCATCGCGGCCACCGCGGCGATCGGTGTCGGCCTGGCGAACAACGCGCTCGCGGCGTCGTTCAGCGTCTCCGGCCAGCAGTTCAAGGTCACCGCGGGCGACCTGGACGGCAAGAACTTCGCCCAGTACGGCAGCGTCGACTTCCAGGACAACAGCAACCACAAGGGCGCGCACCCGGTTGCTGTCTCGGCCTTCGATTCGGCCACCATCCACCACCTGTGCCAGTCCGTGAAGACCGACCTCCCGTTCGGCCTGGGCACCTGGGTCCTCAGGCTCCAGGCGGGCGACGGGCAGACGCCGGTCGAGGCCACGAACCTGATGATCGGCCTCGACTCCCTGAACGCGGACGCCACGTTCGACAACGGCTCCCCCGACACGGACCACGTCACGCCCGGTATCAACATCGGTCAGGACGCCTCGACCCTGCCGGGTAACGCCAAGGGCCAGGCAGGAGCCTTCGGCCAGGCGGCTCCGCACGCCCACCTGACCAACGTGCAGCAGACCGCCTGGTCCACGTCGGCCGGCACTTTCAAGCTCGCCGGTCTGCAGCTCCACGTCCACCAGCTTGACGGCAGCCAAAACGGCAGCGAGTGCTTCTAGGCCGCTGAGGAGGCCGACGGCGTGAGCCGCCGGCCTCCCGTGCTCCGCGACCGGGAGAGCCAGGCGGGCTGCTCCCGGCTGTATCACTAGTTCGTCCCCTCGTACCCATCATCGAGGAGCTGCACCATGTCCAGCGCAACTGCCAACGAGTGGCCCGCCGAAGCGGGCACCTTCAGCCGGGTGCGGCTGAGGTTTCGCACCTGGCGGCGCACCCGCCCGTTCTGGGCTGGCCTGCTGGCCGTGTTCGCCAGCTTCCCGATCCTCTACTTCCCTTACGCGCAGCTTCACTTGGGTCAGTTGACGATGTCGATGTCGACGACCGGTGGTGCCGGGTCGCTGCTCATCGGCGGGTTGCTGATCACGCTGGGCCTGACCGCGTGGTTCCAGCCGATGGTGCGGATCTTCTGCGGTGTGGCCGTCACGATCCTGTCCCTGGTCTCCGTGCCGGTTTCCAATCTGGGCGGCTTCGGCATGGGCCTGATCCTCGGACTGATCGCCGGCGGCCTGCTCTGCTCCTGGGCGCCGCTGAAGGAGCAGCCCGTTCCGGCGGGTGAGCCGATCGCGAACGCGGACGGCGCCACCGCGGAGTACGCTGCCGAGCCCGGTCCGGTGGCCGTCTCCGCACCGGCTGCGCCGCCGGTCGAGGCCGATCCGGTGGTGTCCGTCGAGAAGGCCGACCCCGAGGAGCAGCAGTGACCGCGGGGGAGCAGAGGCCCCTCGTCCGGGTGGTGGGCCCCCGGCATGCCGCACCTCGGGCCGGTCTGCGCGGCCATCTGTACGGCAAGGCGCTGGCCATCGCGGCGGTGCCGACCGCCCTGTTGATGGGCACGGTTCCGACCATCGCGATGGCCGACGTTCAGAAGGACAAGGCCTGTGCCACGGCTCCCGATACGGTGATCGACGAGACGCCGGTGCCGAAGAGCGAGATCACCCCGATCCCGGATCCCACGTCGACGTCCACGAAGGCAGCGACGCCGAGCGAACAACCCAACGCGCCCACCCGGCAGCCGACTTCGGCGGCCACGCCGACCACGACGCCGACGGCGACGCCCACGCCGACCGCGAGCATCGCCACCACGCACCCCAGACCCCAGCAGGCGGTGACTGCCAACTCTCCCGCTCCCAAGGCCGATTCGGTCCGCCCGGCCGGGATCCTGGACCCCATCCTCGACCCGATCCTGCACCTGGGCGGCCATCGGAGCCCGACTCCGACCCCCACCCCGTCGCCGAGGTCCACGCCGACCCCGACCGGCTCGGCCGCGCCCGCCCCGACCGTCACCGAGCCCCCCGCGCCCCGGGTTCCCGAGGCTCAGCTCCGGTCCGAGTCCCCGGCTGCCTCACAGACGCCCGCACAGGTCCCGAGCGGAAGCCCGTCGTCCGGCAGTCCCGAGCCCACCGCGACCCCCTCGCCGTCCGCCTCGCCCAGCAAGAACCCCAACTGCCAGGTGGACAGCCGGGGCCTGGCCGCCGCCGCGGCGGAACCGGGCCACGTCGTCCCGGAGCAGAACTGGACGCTGCACTCGTCCACCCTCGGTCTGTACGGGTCCAAGTTCTACGGCGTGGTGGACGTCCACACCGCTACCGGTACCAAGCGGGTGCTGAAGTTCAAGGTGGACCGGGTCGACATCGGCGATCTCGACATGTCGACACTGGAGGGCAACGGGATGACCTTCCACGTCAAGGGAGCCCCGGGCTCCACGTCCACCATGCGCGGCGATGAAGTGACCATGTACGTGGAGCGGCTCTCCGGTCACCTCAGCAAGATTCTCGGACTGCCCATCCCGATCGATCTGGGTGAGATCACGCTGACTCCGGACACCTTGCCGCAGTGGCTGTACGACCTGATCGGCAGCATCCCGATCCCGCTCGACCTGGAGCTGAAGAACGTCACCGCCGTCCAGGCCGGCCAGTTCGGCGGTGCACTGCACATCCCGGGCATGCGGATGTACAACGACAACCTGCCCTACGGCCAGTAGCACGCCGGAAACGTCCGTGGGGCGCCCCGCCGGAGACCGGAGGGGCGCCCCACGGGCGTTACAGGGCTACCGGGCCATTACTGCCCGGAGCGCGCACCCAGGTGGTGCACCTGGACCATGTTGGTGTTGCCGGGGATGCCGGGCGGCGAGCCGGCGGTGACGATGACCGTGTCGCCCTCCTTGAGCAGCTGCTTGCTCAGCAGCTCCTGGTCGACCTGGACCACCATCTCGTCGGTGGTGGCGACCTGCTCGGTCACGTGCGCCTCGACGCCCCAGCTCAGCGAGAGCTGGTTGCGGGTGGCGGCGTCCGGGGTGAAGGCGATCACCGGGATCGGCGAACGGTAGCGGGAGAGCCGACGGGCGGTGTCACCGGACTTGGTGAAGGCGACCAGCGACTTGGCGTGCAGGAAGTCGCCCAGCTCGCACGCGGCGCGGGCGATCGAACCGCCCTGGGTGCGCGGCTTGCGGCCCGGGTTCAGCGGCTGGAGGCCCTGCTCCAGCAGCTCCTGCTCGGCCTGCTCGGCGATCCGGCTCATGGTCTTGACCGTCTCGACCGGGTACTTGCCGACGCTGGACTCCGCGGAGAGCATGACCGCGTCCGTGCCGTCCAGGATGGCGTTGGCGACGTCCGAGACCTCGGCGCGGGTCGGCCGGGAGGCGTGGATCATCGACTCCATCATCTGGGTGGCGACGATGACCGGCTTGGCGTTCCGGCGGCAGAGCGTGATCAGCTTCTTCTGTACCAGCGGGACCTTCTCCAGCGGGTACTCGACGGCGAGGTCGCCACGGGCCACCATGACCGCGTCGAAGGCGAGGACGATCTCCTCCATGGCCTCGACGGCCTGCGGCTTCTCGATCTTGGCGATGACCGGGACGCGGATGCCGACCTCGTCCATCACCTTGTGGACGTCCTCGACGTCCGCGGCGTTGCGGACGAAGGACAGCGCGACCATGTCGACGCCCAGGCGGAGCGCGAAGCGCAGGTCGTCCTTGTCCTTCTCGGACAGGGCCGGCACGTTCACGGCCGCGCCGGGGAGATTGATCCCCTTGTTGTTCGAGAGCACGCCGCCCTCGACCACCACGGTCTTCACCCGCGGGCCGTCGACGCTGACGACCTCCAGGGCGATGACGCCGTCGTTGATCAGGATGGGGTCGCCGGGCTTCACATCGCCCGGGAGGCCCTTGTAGGTGGTGCCGCAGATGTGCTGGTCGCCCGGCACGTCCTCGGTGGTGATGGTGAACTCGTCGCCGTTGTCGACGGTGACCGGGCCGTTGGCGAAGGTCGCAAGTCGGATCTTCGGGCCCTGGAGGTCGGCCAGCACACCGATGGTGCGGCCGGTGTCCTCGGACACCTGGCGGACCTTGCGGTACCGCTCCTCGTGCTCGGCGTGCGAGCCGTGGCTCATGTTGAGTCGGGCGACGTTCATGCCCGCTTCGACGATGGCCTTCAGCTGTTCGTAGGAGTCCGTCGCCGGACCCAGGGTGCAGACAATTTTCGCTCGGCGCATATCGGTCAGTCTATCCGTTCGTGTTATAGGCGCATTTAGTGCGATTGCTGAGGTATCGCCAACGAACCATCTCGACGGGCGGGACGCCGGGCTGATACGCGCTCAGCTCGCAGCGCCCACCAGGGCGAAGGTCTGCTGTGCGATCTCCAGCTCCTCGTCCGTCGGCACCACGGCGACGGTGACCCGGGAGCATTCCGGGGAGATCACCCGGGCCTCGCCGGAGCGGACCGCGTTCAGCTCGGCGTCCACCGCGATGCCCAGTTCCTCCAGGCCCGCCATGGCCGCGGCCCGCACCGGCGCCGCGTTCTCGCCGACACCCGCGGTGAAGGCGATCGCGTCCACCCGGCCGAGTACCGCGTAGTAACCGCCGATGTACTTGCGCAGCCGGTGTATGTACGTGTCGAAGGCGAGCCCGGCGTCCGCGTCGCCGTCCTCGGCCCGGCGCATGATCTCGCGCATGTCGTTGTCCCCGCACAGGCCGAGCAGGCCGCTGCGGCGGTTCAGCAGGTCATCGATCTCGTCGATGCTCAGCCCGCCGACCCGGTGCAGGTGGAAGACCACGCCCGGGTCCACATCACCGGAACGGGTGCCCATGACCAGGCCCTCCAGCGGGGTCAGCCCCATCGAGGTGTCCACGCAGACACCGCCGGCGACGGCCGAGGCCGAGCCGCCGTTGCCCAGGTGCAGCACGATCACGTTGACCTCGGCCGGGTCCTTGCCGAGCAGTGCGGCGGTGGCCCGGGAGACGTACTGGTGCGAGGTGCCGTGGAAGCCGTAGCGTCGGACCTGGTGTTCGTCGGCCACCGCCTTGTCGATCGCGTACCGGGCCGCGTACTCGGGCATGTTCGCGTGGAAGGCGGTGTCGAAGACCGCCACCTGCGGCAGGTCGGGGCGCAGCTCGCGGGCCACCTCGATGCCGGTGATGTTGGCCGGGTTGTGCAGCGGGGCGAGCGGGATCAGCCGGCGGATCTCGGTGAGCACCTCGTCGGTGATCAGCGTCGGGGCGGTGAACCGCTTGCCGCCGTGCACCACCCGGTGGCCGATCGCGGCCAGCTCCGGCGAGTCCAGGCCGATCCCGTCGGCGGTCAGCTCCTCGGCGACCGCCTTGAGCGCGGCACCGTGGTCCGGGTAGACCTGCTCGGCCTCCCGCTTCACCCCGCCGCGCGGGGCGTGCACCAGCCGCCCGCCGGCCTCGCCGATCCGCTCCACCAGGCCCGAGGCCAGCCGGGAGCCGTCGAGCATGTCGATCAGCTGGTACTTGACCGACGAGGAGCCGGCGTTGAGGACGAGGACGCGGGTGCCGTTGCTCACTGGATCGTTCCTTCGGCGGCAGTGGGCGACTGGGACTGGATGGCCGTGATCGCGACCGTGTTGACGATGTCCTGGACCAGGGCGCCGCGGGAGAGGTCGTTGACCGGCTTGCGCAGGCCCTGGAGCACCGGGCCGACCGCCACGGCGCCGGCCGAGCGCTGCACGGCCTTGTAGGTGTTGTTGCCGGTGTTGAGGTCCGGGAAGATCAGCACGGTCGCCCGGCCGGCCACCGCGGAGCCCGGCAGCTTGGTGGCCGCGACGCGGGCGTCCACCGCGGCGTCGTACTGGATCGGGCCCTCGACCAGGATGTCCGGGCGCAGCTCGCGGACCAGCTCGGTGGCCCTGCGGACCTTGTCCACGTCCGCGCCGGAGCCCGAGGTGCCGGTCGAGTACGAGAGCATCGCGACCCTCGGCTCGACCCCGAACTGGGCGGCGGTCTCGGCGGACTGGACGGCGATGTCGGCCAGCTGCTGGGCGTCCGGGTCCGGGTTCACCGCGCAGTCGCCGTAGACCAGCACCTTGTCGGCCAGGCACATGAAGAAGACCGAGGAGACGATCGAGGCGCCCGGCGAGGTCTTGATCACCTCGAAGGCGGGGCGGATGGTCGCGGCGGTGGAGTGCACCGCGCCGGAGACCATGCCGTCGGCGATGCCCTCCTGCACCATCAGGGTGCCGAAGTAGGAGACGTCCGTGACCACGTCCAGGGCCAGCTCGACCGTCATGCCCTTGTGTGCGCGCAGCTCGGCGTACAGCTCGGCGAACCGCTGGCGCAGCGGGCTGCTCGCCGGGTCGACGATCCGCACCTGGGCGCGGTCGGTGCCGTCGTCCTGCGGGAGGTCGATGCCCAGGCTCGCGGCTCTGCGGCGGATCGCCTCCGGCTCGCCGAGCAGGGTGAGGTCGCAGATGTTGCGGCGCAGCAGGATCTCGGCGGCCCGCAGCACCCGCTCCTCGGTGCCCTCGGGCAGCACCACGTGCCGGCGGTCGCCACGGGCGCGCTCCAGCAACTCGTGCTCGAACATCATCGGGGTGACCCGCTCGGACCGGCTCAGCTCGATCCGCTTGGTCAACTCTGCGGTGTCCACGTGGAGTTCGAACAGGCCGAGGGCGATATCGGCCTTCCGCGGGCTGGCCGGGCCGAGTCGGCCCTCAAGGTGGGTCAGCGTGGCGGCGGTGGGCCAGCTGCCCTCGGGGACCACCGCGACCGGGGTGCCGGGGGCGAGCCGGGCGGCCAGCGCCATCACGTTGGGGCCCGGGTGCTGGCCGAGGGTGAGCAGCACGCCCGCGATCGGCGGGGCGCCGGCGGCGTGCGCGGCCAGCGAGCCCACCACCAGGTCGGCGCGGTCCCCGGGGGTGACCACCAGGGCGCCCTCGGTCAGCGCGTCCAGGAAGGTCGGCAGCATCGCGCCGCCGAAGACGAAGGAGCGCACGTCCCGGGTGAGGCCGGCCGCGTCGCCGAGCAGCACCTCGGCGTCGGTCGCCTCCACCAGCTGCGCCACGGTCGGCGCGGCCAGCGCCGGCTCCTCGGGGATCACGTAGGAGGGGATCGGGAGCTTCTCCGAGAGCGCCCGCTGGACCTGCTGCTTGATGCCGGGCGCGACCCGGTTGGCGATCATCGCCAGGGTCGAGCAGCCCAGGTCCAGGTAGGCCCGGTGGGCGCCCAGGACCTCGGCGATCACGGCCTGCGGGTCCTCGTCGTGGCCGCCGACCACCGGGAGCACCCAGGCGCCGAACTCGTTCGCCAGCCGGGCGTTGAAGGCCAGCTCGTCCGGGATGTTGGTACCGGCGAAGTCCGTGCCGAGCACCAGCACCGCCTGGCACTTGCGCTCCACCGCGCGGAACCGGTCCACCAGGGCGGACACCAGCTCCTCCTGGCCCTGCGCGGCCTGCAGCGCGGCGGCCTCCTCGTAGGTCAGCCCGTACAGCTCGGCGGGCGACAGATCCAGGCGGTACCGGTCGCGGAGCAGTTCGACCACGTGGTCGGTGCCGTTCTCGCCGGGGGCCGCGGCGTGCACCAGCGGTCGGAAGACGCCGACCCGGTCCACCTGGCGGGTGAGCAGTTCCATGACCCCGAGTTCCACGGCCTGCCGGCCGTCCCCCCGGTCGATCCCGGTCACGTACACGCTGCGCGCCACGTGGCAATCTCCGTTTCGTCGGCATGGTCAGCAGGAAGAAGACATATCGACCATACCTTCGAGCCCGGCGTGCCCGCCGGGGTCTGCTCCAACCTCCGAACGCAAGGGACCAAAGTCCCGATCCCGGATCACGGTCGGGCGGGGTCGGGGGCGGACACCGCGTCCCGGGGGCGCCCGGCCGGAGGTTGAGCCGGGCCTAGAAGTTCAGCCAGACAAGGCAACCGAGCCCGGCGAGGGTGCAGTAGAGCGCGAACGGCGTCATGCTGCGGCTCTCGAAGTACTTGGTGAGGAAGCGGACCGAGACGTACCCGGCGGCGAAGGCGGCCACGCTGCCGGCCAGCAGCGGACCGCGCACGGCGGAGTTCTCCGGCTTGAGCAGCTCCGGCAGCTTGAGCGCGGACGCGGCCAGGATGACCGGAGTGGCGAGCAGGAAGGAGAAGCGGGCAGCGTCCTCGTGGCCCAGGCCGCGCAGCACGCCGGCGCTCATGGTGACGCCGGAGCGGCTGATCCCGGGGAGGAGGGCGAGGATCTGCGCGGCCCCGATCCAGGCGCCCTGGCGGTAGTTCAGCCGGGCGAGCCGGCGGTCGGACTCCAGCTCGGGATCGCTGTCCGGGGCGTGGCCGGCGGACTGCCCGGCCCGGCGGCGGCCGGTGCCGCCGCGCTTGAGCCGCTCGGCGCCGAGCAGTACCAGGCCGTTCAGTGCGAGGAAGATCGCCGCCGGCGTGGGCTTGCCGAGGGCGTCGCGCAGCAGGTGGTCCAACGCGAGCCCGGCGATGCCGACCGGGATGGTGGAGATCACCAGCAGCCAGGCCAGCTTCTGGTCCGGAGAGGCGACCTCGCGGTTGCGGATCGAGCTGAACAGGCCCTTGATGATCCTGATCCAGTCCCGCCGGAAGAACACCACCAGGGCCAGCGCGGTGGCCAGGTGCAGGCCGACCAGCACCGAGAGGTACGGCGAGCCGTCCGCGGTGACGTCCAGGTCGGTCTTGGTCTGCCCGCCGATCAGCGCGGGTATCAGGATGCTGTGGCCCAGGCTGGACACCGGGAAGAGCTCGGTGACGCCCTGCAGCAGGCCCACACCGACGGATTCCAGGTAGGTCAGGGACGACATCACACACTCTCGGCTCTGAGATACGGCTCTCGATGGGCGCGACCACGCACCTCGACGGGTGTTCAGGGGTCGGCTCCCGCGAACGTACTACAGCGCCGTAGACACCTGGACGTCGTTCCCTGACTGTTTACCGACTGCTCATCGCGGGGCCAATCAGACGGGCCGCAGCCAGACCGTGGCCAGCGGCGGCACGATCAGCTCGGCGCTGCGGGGCTGCCCGTTCCACGGGGTGGTCTCGGCCTTGATGGGCTGGGAGTTGGCGATGCCGCTGCCGCCGTAGACCTCGGCGTCGGTGTTGAGCACCTCCTTCCAGAGCTGGTCGGGGCCCGGCAGCGAGGGCAGGCCGACCCGGTGGCCGTGCCGGACGACGGGGGAGAAGTTGCTGATCGCGACCAGCGGAGAGCCGTCGGCTGCGTAGCGCACGAAGGCGAACAGGTTGTCGTCGGCCGCGCCGCCGTCCAGCCAGCGGAAGCCGCCGGGGGTGGTGTCCTGCTCCCAGAGGGCGGGGGTGTCGCGGTAGACCCGGTTGAGCTCGCGCACCAGCCGCTGGACGCCCAGGTGACCCCCGGCGGCCGGCCACTGCTCGTCCAGCACCCACCACTGCGGTCCGCTCTCGTGGTGCCACTCCGCGCCCTGGGCGAACTCCTGTCCCATGAAAAGGAGTTGCTTGCCGGGGTGGGACCACATGAAGCCGAGGTAGGCGCGGTGGTTGGCGCGCTGCTGCCACCAGTCGCCGGGCATCTTGGCGACCAGGGCCTGCTTCCCGTGCACCACCTCGTCGTGCGAGATCGGCAGGATGTAGTTCTCCGAGTACGCGTACACCATCGAGAAGGTCATCTCGTTGTGGTGGTACTTGCGGTGCACCGGGTCCTTGGACATGTAGACCAGCGAGTCGTGCATCCAGCCCATGTTCCACTTCAGCCCGAAGCCCAGGCCCCCGCTGTGGGTGGGCCGGGTGACGCCGTCCCAGGCGGTGGACTCCTCGGCGATGGTGATCACGCCTGGGCAGCGGCGGTAGACGGTCGCGTTCATCTCCTGGAGGAAGGAGGCGGCGTCCAGGTTCTCCCGCCCGCCGTACTGGTTGGGGTTCCAGTCGCCGCCCTCGCGGGAGTAGTCGAGGTAGAGCATCGAGGCGACCGCGTCCACCCGCAGGCCGTCGATGTGGAACTCCTCGCACCAGTACACGGCGTTGGCGACCAGGAAGTTGCGCACCTCGGTGCGGCCGTAGTCGAACTCCAGGGTGCCCCAGTCGGGGTGCTCGGCGCGCAGCGGGTCGGCGGGTTCGTACAGCGGCTCGCCGTCGAAGCGGGCGAGCGCGAAGTCGTCCTTGGGGAAGTGCGCGGGCACCCAGTCGACGATCACACCGATGCCGTGCCGGTGCAGGGTGTCGATCAGGTACCTGAAGTCGTCCGGGCTGCCGAGCCGGGCGGTGGGGGCGTAGAAGCCGGAGACCTGGTAGCCCCAGGAACCGCCGAAGGGGTGCTCCATCACCGGCATGAACTCCACGTGGGTGAAGCCCAGGTCCTCGAGGTAGCCGGGGAGCTCGGCGGCGATCTCGCGGTAGCCGGTGAGGTCGGGGCGCCAGGAGGGCAGGTGCAGCTCGTACACCGACATGGGCGCGCGGTGGTGTACGGAGTGCGCCCGGCGCGCCATCCACTCGGCGTCCTGCCACTCGTGCCGGGAGACGGTCACCACCGAGGCGGTGTCCGGCGGGCACTGGGCGGCCCGGGCCAGCGGGTCGGCCTTCTTCAGCACCCAGCCCTGCCGGGTGTGGATCTCGTACTTGTACCTGGCGCCCTCGCCCAGGTCCGGGACGAACAGTTCCCAGACGCCGGAGGAACCCAGCGAGCGCATCGGGTGCCCGGTGCCGTCCCAGTGGTTGAAGTCGCCGATCAGCCGGACCCCGACGGCGTTCGGTGCCCACACCGCGAAGGCGGTGCCGCGGACGCCGTCCACCTCCCGGACGTGCGAGCCGAGCGCCCGCCAGAGCTGCTCGTGCCGGCCCTCGGAGATCAGGTGCAGATCGAGCTCGCCGAGGGTGGGCCCGGTCCGGTAGCCGTCGTGCTGCGGCAGCGGCCCGCCGCCGCCGGGGTAACTGACCTGCAGCCGGTACGGCGGGATGACGCGGCCCGGCAGCAGACCGGTGAACAGGCCGCCCTGCAGGTGGGTCAGCTCGGCCGGGCCGTGCTCGGTCTCCACCACCACCCGTTCGGCGAACGGGCGCAGCACCCGGATCGCGATCCCCTCGGCGGTGACGTGCGCGCCGAGCAGCGAGTGCGGGTCGTGGTGCTCGCCGCGCAGCAGCCGCTCGATCTCGGCCGGTGGCAGCGGCGCCTCCGGGAGGCGCAGCGCCGCCGGTGCCGCTTCGGGGCGCTCGGCCTGCTCGGGCCGCTCCGGGACGGTGGGGGCCGGAGCGGGCGACGGTGCCCGGTCCGGTGCCGTAGGCCGTGCCGTCGGCGCCGGGGCGGCGGCCTTGGACTGAGCACTGTCGCCGGACCTTCCGGTCCGCCCTGGCAGGAAGGTGGCGGGCACCGCGGGCTTGGAGCGGTCGGGCTTCGGGCCGAGCGGGGTCACGGCGGAGTCCTCCTGGGCATCGGATGTCGGGGGACCGGGCGGGCCGACCCCCGTGGTGTAGTGGGGGTGGTCAGACGGTCAGGGCCAGGCGGTTGATGGCGGCCAGCGGGATGGGCAGCCAGCTGGGCCGGTGCCGCGCCTCGTAGACCACCTCGTAGACCGCCTTGTCGATCTCCAGCGCGCGCATCAGCTCCGGCGAGGCGGACGGGTCGCTCCCGCCGCCCGCGGTGTAGCCCGCGCAGTACGCCGTCCGGTTGCGGCCCGCCCAGGCCGCCGCCAGGTGGGCGAGTTCGGGATCGGGTGGCGCACCGGCCAGCAGATGGGCGGCGGCGTAGTCGAAGGAGCGGAGCATCGCGGCGACGTCCCGCAGCGCGGGCTGCGGCAGCCGCCGCTCGGCGAGCGGCTTGGCGGGCTCGCCCTCGAAGTCCAGCAGGACCCAGCCGTGCGGGGTGCGCATGGCCTGGCCGAGGTGGAGGTCGCCGTGGATGCGCTGCACCGGCAGCCCGTCCAGGTGGTCGGCGGTCAGCTGACGGAAGGCGGTGCGCAGCGCGGCCCGGTAGCGCAGCAGGCCGGGGACGGCGGCCACGGCGCTGTCCAGCCGTTCGGCCATCGCTCCGGCCATCAGGCTGATCTGGGCGCGGTCGAGCCGGGCCACCGGCATGGACCTGGCCAGCACCCGGTGCACCTCGGCGGTGGCCCGGCCGAGTCGGTGCGCCTCGATCGCGAAGTTGCCCGGGGACGGGTCGCCCTTGAGCCTGGCGACCTGGTCCAGGGCGAGCTCCCAGCCGTCCTCGGCGTCCGGGAGGTAGCGCTGGAGCAGGCCGAGGGTGGCCGGTTCCGATCGCTCCAGCCGGCACTCGAACCAGGCGGCGACCCGGGGGATCCGGGTGGAGCCGGCCCGGGAGAGGGCGAGCGAGAGCTCCAGGTCCGGGTTGGTACCGGGGCTGATCCGGCGGAAGAGCTTGAGGATGAAGGCGGTGCCGTAGATCACCGAGGTGTTGGACTGCTCGGCGGTGGAGGCCCGTCCCGGCAGGTTGCCCGGCAGTCCGGGGCCCGGGGTGCGGCGGAAGGAGAGCGAGCCGAACCGGTCACCGGTGGCCATGTGTTCGAGCAGACGGCCGGTCAGCTCGGGGTCGTGCACCGCGTCGTAGACCAGCGCGCCGTCGTGCTGGCCGCCGCTGAGCCGTCCCAGCACCGCGGAGGGGGCGATCGAGTTCGGCGGCTGCGAGCGGATGCCCAGCAGCAGCTGGTAGATGTCGCCGTACGCGGCGGAGCCGTCGCCGGCGTGCTCGACCCTGAGTAGTAGGTGCAGCAGGGTCGGGTCGCCGACTTGGAGCGGCGTGCCCACCACCGGGGTGAGGCCGGTGATGGCGCGCCCCTTGCCCGCGTACCACCGCTGGCCGGGCAGCCAGGCGGCGATCAGCGGCAGCGCGGCCTGGACCAGTTCGCTGACCCCGGGGCTGGTCCTCCGCACCCCGGTGCTGCGCGTCCCGACGGGCCCGGTGGCCGGCTGTGCGGGATCGCTTTGCACATGGGCTTGAGAACGGGAGGTTTCGGACATGACTCCCTTTCCCCGGAAGCGGGCCGACTGCCCGACGGGTCTGGCCGGGTCCGTCAGTCTTCCGGATTTCGGCGGCGCGGCGGCGACGGCACGCGAGGTGGGCTCGGGTGTCACGCCATAGTGTGGGTGGCCGTTGGGCTGTTAGCCGTACGCGGTGGTGCAGAGAGAACCCGGGGGCGCGGGTGGTGGTTCGCGCGCCCCCGGGGGGTGGAACCTGATGGATCGTTACTTCGCGGCCGTCTCCCGGCGGCCGCCGCTCCCGCCGGCCTTACCTGGCACGGGGGTTGCGCAGTTGGAACCAGTAGAAGCCGTGTCCCGCCAGGGTGAGCAGGTAGGGCCATTCGCCGATGGACGGGAAGCGCACGCCCCCGATCAGCTCGACCGGGTACCGCCCCCCGTAACGCCGCAGGTCCAGTTCGGTCGGCTGCGCGAACCGCGAGAAGTTGTTCACGCACATGACCAGGTCGCCCTCGTGCTCGCGCACGAAGGCCAGCACCGCGGGATTGCTGGAGGGCAGCTCGGTGTAGCTGCCGAGGCCGAACGCGGGGTTGAGCTTGCGGATCTCGATCATGCGACGCGTCCAGTGCAGCAGGGAGGACGAACTGCTCTGCTGCGCCTCGACGTTGGTCACCTGGTAGCCGTACACCGGATCCATGATGGGCGGCAGACTGAGCCTGCCCGGGTCGGCGGAGGAGAAACCCGCGTTGCGGTCGGGCGTCCACTGCATGGGGGTGCGGACGCCGTCCCGGTCGCCCAGCCAGATGTTGTCGCCCATCCCGATCTCGTCGCCGTAGTAGAGCACCGGCGAGCCCGGCAGTGACAGCAGCAGGGCGGTGAAGAGTTCGATCTGGTTGCGGTCGTTCTCCAGCAAGGGGGCGAGCCGGCGGCGGATGCCCACGTTGGCCCGCATCCGCGGGTCCTTGGCGTACTCCGCGTACATGTAGTCGCGCTCCTCGTCGGTGACCATCTCCAGGGTCAACTCGTCGTGGTTGCGCAGGAAGATCCCCCACTGGCAGCCGGAGGGGATGGTCGGCGTCTTGGCGAGGATCTCGGAGACCGGGTAGCGCGACTCCCGGCGCACGGCCATGAAGATCCGCGGCATCACCGGGAAGTGGAACGCCATGTGGCACTCGTCGCCGCCGGAGCCGAAGTCGCCGAAGTAGTCGACCACGTCCTCGGGCCACTGGTTGGCCTCGGCCAGCAGCACGGTGTCCGGGTAGTCGGCGTCGATCTCCTTGCGGACCCGCTTCAGGAAGTCGTGGGTCTCCGGCAGGTTCTCGCAGTTGGTGCCCTCGCGCGCGAACAGGTACGGCACCGCGTCGAGCCGGAAGCCGTCGATGCCGAGGTCCAGCCAGAACCGCAGGGCCGCGATCACCTCCTCCTGCACCCGCGGGTTGTCGTAGTTGAGGTCGGGCTGGTGCGAGAAGAACCGGTGCCAGAAGTACTGCTTGCGGACCGGGTCGTAGGTCCAGTTGCTGGTCTCGGTGTCGACGAAGATGATCCGGGCGTCGGGGTACTGCTTGTCGTCGTCAGCCCAGACGTAGAAGTCACCGTACGGTCCGTCAGGATCGTTGCGGGAGGCCTGGAACCACGGGTGCTGGTCGCTGGTGTGGTTCATCACGAAGTCGATGATCACGCGCATGCCGCGCTTGTGGGCGGCGTCGACGAACTCCACGAAGTCGGCCAGGTCGCCGAACTCCGGCAGCACCGACTTGTAGTCGGCCACGTCGTAGCCGCCGTCGCGCAGCGGGGAGGCGAAGAAGGGTGGCAGCCAGAGGCAGTCCACGCCGAGCCACTGGAGGTAGTCCAGCTTGGAGGTGAGCCCCTTGAGGTCGCCGATCCCGTCGCCGTTGCTGTCCTGGAAGGAGCGGACCAGGACCTCGTAGAAGACCGCGCGTTTGAACCACTCGGGGTCCAGGTTCCTGGGGGAGGTTTCGGCGAAGGTGTCGGCGACGGGCTCGTTGACTGTCACTGAGGGTTCCTCCGAACCGTGAGGATGTGGGCCGGGCCCGTGGCGGGGTCGAGTCGGACGTAGTTGTGCCTGGCCCAGGTGTAGGCGGCGCCGGTGAGTTCGTCGTGCACGCTCAAGCTGTGGTCGCTGTCGAGGGTCACGGTCGCTTCCTGGGCGTGGTGGGGGTCGAGGTTGACCACGGTGATGACGTGGTCGGTCAGGCCGTCCGGGGTGGTGGCCTTCTTCGAGTAGGCGAGGATGCGGTCGTTGTCGGTCCCGTGGAAGGTGATGTTCCGTAGTTGCTGGAGGGCGGGGTGGCGGCGGCGGAGCCGGTTGAGGGTGGTGATCAGGGGGGTGAGGGTGTCGGGGCCGCTCCA